>DDEH01000110.1 GCA_002336085.1 Flavobacteriales bacterium UBA1959
ATTCTATGGTCAGGAATCTGTTCAGAATCCTTGGTTGGCCAATACGTTAGAATGGACAACGCCTGTAAAGCACGTGCACGGTAACTGGGACGGCCCTTTGCCTGAAGTGCACCGATGGGCGTATGATTATTCAAATCCAGTGCACGAGGCAGACTTTGTTCCGCAGACGACGCCAGCACTATCAGGCGAGGTACTACACTAGATAATTGAAACGATTTTTTGAAAAAGACTCCAAAGCGAAATGCTTTGGGGTCTTTTTTGTTTGTACAGACTAACTTGCACACAATGGAAGACTTTGATTTGAGAAATGAGGCCGAGCAGCCGACGGATGGCGATCTGGATCGTGTGCTGCGTCCAGCGCGTTTTGAAGATTTTACGGGTCAACGCGCGGCTATGGAGAATTTGGAGATTTTCGTTCAAGCGGCTACGAAGCGCGGGGAAGCCATGGATCACACATTGCTTCATGGTCCTCCTGGATTGGGCAAGACCACGCTTGCGAACATTATAGCCAATGAACTGGGGGTAGCCGTTAGGACCACATCCGGTCCTGTATTGGATAAGCCGGGGGACTTGGCGGGTTTGTTGACAAACCTAGAAACGAATGATGTTCTATTTATTGATGAAATCCATCGTCTCTCGCCTGTAGTTGAGGAGTACTTGTACAGTGCAATGGAAGATTATCGGATTGACTTGGTCATCGATACAGGCCCCAATGCGAGAACTGTGCAGATTGATTTGAATCCATTTACATTGATTGGCGCTACAACACGTTCGGGCTTGCTTACCGCGCCATTGCGTGCCAGGTTCGGAATCAACCTGCGCTTGCAGTATTACGACGCAAAGGTGCTCACAGATATTGTGGAGCGCAGCGCGGGAATTCTTCAAATTCCGATTGAACAGTCGGCAGCCTACGAAATTGCATCCCGCAGCCGCGGCACACCTAGGATATCCAATGCCTTGCTTCGAAGGGTGAGGGATTTTGCAGAGATCAAGGGAACGGGCAGCATTGATCAGGCGATAACAGAATTTGCTTTGAATGCCCTGCACGTGGATAAAAAGGGTTTGGATGAAATGGACAATAGAATCCTTAGTGCGCTCATCGACAAGTTTGGAGGCGGCCCAGTTGGGGCTTCTACCATAGCTACAGCCATAGGGGAGAATCCAGGCACATTGGAAGAGGTATATGAGCCATATTTGATCCAGGAAGGATTTTTGATTCGCACGCCCCGCGGACGGCAGGCTACGCCTGCCGCTTATGTGCATTTGGGAAAGAAACCAGAGGGCCGCTCCGGCAAGTTGTTTACTGAGTAAATGGCGCATCCAAGCAACCTGCAGATGGAGCGAAAGCAATGGCTTGAGCAGGAGGCAAAAGCCTTGGGCTTTGAGGCAGTGGGAATCAGCAAAGCACGTTTCTTGGAAGAGGAGGCGGGTCGGCTTGAAGAGTGGCTAAAGCGGGGTTATCAGGGAGAAATGAGCTACCTCGAGAGGAATTTTGACTTGCGCTTAGACCCGCGAAAAATGGTGCCTGGAGCAAAAACGGTGGTCTCGCTTTTGTTCAATTATCACAACCCTATACAACCGGAAGACCCAGGTGCTCCGCGCATAGCTAGTTATGCTTACGGAGAAGATTATCACCATGTCTTGAAGTGGAAGTTGAAGGAGTTGATGAAGGGCATGCAGAGAGAATGGGGGCAGATAGAGGGCCGGGTTTTTGTCGATTCGGCTCCTGTTCATGAGCGCGCTTGGGCAGCGAATAGCGGTTTGGGTTGGGTAGGAAAAAACAGCTTACTCTTGAATCAAGGCATGGGCAGTTATTTCTTTATTGCTGAAATCATCATGGATGTTGAGCTTGAGCCTGATGCACCAACAGCGGATCATTGCGGTACCTGCACCCGATGCATTGATGCCTGTCCAACCGGTGCAATCATTCACTCTCAAGTTGTGGATGGATCAAAGTGCATCAGCTACTATACCATTGAATTGCGAGGTGCCATTCCTGAGCCGGCGGCGCAGAAATTGTCCCCGTGGGTTTTTGGCTGTGACATCTGCCAGGAGGTGTGTCCATGGAATCGCCACGCGACTCCGCACAAAGAGCCTTTGTTTGAACCTCATTCTGACTTATTGGGCATGCGGGTATCTGACTGGCAGGATATGACAGAAGAGGTTTTCAAAACGGTTTTCAAAAAGAGCGCCGTCAAACGTTCAGGTTACGAAGGGATTATGCGCAACGCGCAAGCGGCCTTCCCAAAGTCAAAGTAAGGCGCTTTCGCGGGTTAAAGTGCCGCGAAGGAAACTTCGATGATGTCCGTGTAGGCAGGAGCGAACTGTGTCCGGCACCATGCCTTTAGTTTTTGGGTATCTGCCGGCTTCAAACTTCGAATAGACTTCCCAAGTTCTCGAGCGAATGACTCGCGATTGTAGGCCACTTTTAGAAGTACTTTTTTGCAGAATTCTAACATGCTCGTTTTATTTTCGAACGGTTCATTAAATGAACTCGATGGTTCCGCATTTATTGCCTGCAACGCTGTGTTTTTATCCTCGAAGATCGATGCTGTATCTTTGCAACTGTAACCAACGAATGACCCTCCGCGCTGGAGAGGCACTGTGACTTGTAATCGCATGAAGCAACAACTGCGCAATCTGGTTGATCGAAAGGTGTTATTGGAACGCATGAAAGCAGGAGAGGATGATCGCATGACGGTATCCTTTTATCAATATGCGCGTATTCCTAATCCCACCTTCTTTCGCGATTATTTGTTCATCCATTGGGATGAGCTTGGCATCATGGGTCGCACCTATGTGGCACATGAAGGTATCAATGCGCAAATTTCGGTTCCGAGCATTGCGTTAGCCGCGTTTAAAGAACATCTGTATAGCATCTCTTTCCTGGAGGGTGTACGCTTGAATGCAGCAGTGGACGATGGGAAGTCATTTTTCAAATTGATGGTCAAGGTTCGGGAAAAGATTGTAGCGGACGGATTGAATGACACCACTTTTGATGTTAGGAACACTGGTGTTCATTTGGATGCCGAAGGATTCAATGCTCTAACTGCCAAGGAGGATACGATTCTCATTGACATGCGCAATCACTACGAAAGTGAGGTGGGCCATTTCAAGGATGCCATTACGCCAGATGTGGACACGTTTCGAGAGGAGATTGAATTGGTCGAAGGCATGTTGCAGGGCAAAGAGGAAAAAGACATCGTCATGTATTGTACAGGTGGAATTCGCTGTGAAAAGGCTTCAGCTTGGCTCAAGCACAAAGGCTTTCCCAATGTCCATCAATTGGAAGGAGGTATCATTGAATACACCCGGCAGGTGCGAGAAAAGGGGTTAGAGAATCGCTTTATCGGTAAGAATTTTGTCTTCGATGAACGCCGCGCGGAACGCATTTCAGAAGATGTGATTGCCGATTGTCACCAATGTGGAGAACCGTGCGACGATCATACCAATTGCGAGAATGTCGCCTGCAACTTACTTTTCATTCAATGCATTACATGTGCCAAGGAATACAAAGGCACGTGCAGCTCAAAGTGCCATAGCATTGTTCAGCTTCCTGAAGAAGAGCAAAAGATGCTGCGACGTGGGGTCAAGGATAGCGCTAAGATTTTCAATAAAGCGCGGTTGCGGGATGCCCTCAAACGCGAGCACTCTCGGGGCGACGGATCAGGTTCGATAGGCGCGCGTTCGTCGGGCAAAGTTGGAGATGCTGAAAAGCCGCCTGAGCATTAGAGCTCGTATTCTACGGCACCATCCAAGATGTAATTCATCTGGTACACGTCATCAGCGTTCAGGTGAAAATTCCCCTTGAACGTGAGGCGCTCATCTGTTTGGTACACTCGCGAGGATTTTCCAGGAAATCGTAAGTCGACGACAGACTCGGGCCCAGCTCCTCCGCAAAAGAAGCAATTGGCAAAGGGATATCGACTAAGCACATAAAAATCTTCGTCCAGGTCAACAGGAATCATGTAGCCTGTGATGTAGACATCTTTGTCCTCCAATCCAGTGACCGCTGGCCCAAAAGTGGGTTTCCAATAATAGGCGTCCAATTCCTCAACATAGACGTCTTTGAACTCAACATCTTCCAAGGTGCGCCAGGTCAACTCTTCAGATTCCGATGAAACGGCATTATCAAGGTCAGCAGCCTTTGCAACGGTGATCAAAACTTCGGCATGTCCAATTGATGCTGATTTGACTTGATTGGTTAGCTGTTTGGCGCCGTCGCTCGGGTGGCAATAAGAACTCAAATCCATCATGCTAATCGTGGCCAAGCCGAGCAATCCAATCAACGAAGTCGTCTTCAAGTGCAGAGGTCTTTTCGGAGTGTTCATTTTTCAGAAAGAGTGCGTGAGATATCGATTTTCAATGCAGATATACCGGGGATAGCCGAAGCCGCCAATCCGACAAAGATAGCCATTCCAAAAAGGCCCCATTCCCCTGGCAATATTCCAATACTATTCCAGTCGTACTGAAATTTATTTTCAATGAGTTGTGCCAGGATAATGAGTCCAACCCTGCTCAAACCCAATCCGAGCGCCGCGCCCCCTATACTTAGCAGTCCTCCCTCTAAAAGGAGGAGTAACATGGTTCCCGAAGGCGAACTGCCCATGGTGCGCAGCAATGCAAGCTCGTATTTTCTTGCGAGGAGGTTGTCATACACGGAGATGAAGATACTCGCGAAGCTGATGAGCATAATGATGAGGGCGATGGCCCGCAGCGTATTCATTCCAATTCCAAAGTTTTGAGTCAGCCGATTGATTTCAATTGCGGGCAATGCCACTTGCATATTGGTGTCTCGTATTGCATTAGGGATGGTCAACACGGCCAAAGGATTCCGTTTTTTCAATAGCACTGCAGTGATTTCGCGCTCACTTTCATCGATGGTTTCATTAGGGTTAGCATGTACGGCCCAAATGGTTTCAATCGAGCAATGCAGCAATTGGTCTACAACAGCACGACTCTCTTCCAAAATTCCCACGACCGTGAATGTTTTGTCTTTGTGCACATCGGTTTCGTCTTGGAGTCCGTGTGCACTAAAAAAAGTGTCGCCAATTTGCAGCCCAGTCGTTGCAGCGACTCGATGCCCAACCACCACTTCGAAAGGGGTTTCAATTGCACGTCCAGACTGCAGCGTCGCACCGTAATGTTCGATGTAAGAAGCGTTGCTTCCAACGATTCGAAAGCCTCTGTAATTGTCTCCATAGGCCAAGGGAATGCCTTCTTCGATGTACGGATGCCGCATGACCTTCTGTGCATCGGCCAACCGAATGTTTCCGGTTGGCGCATCCACATGATAGACATTGGCGAGGATCAGTTGAAGCGGACTGCCTTTTGCACCGAGCACCAAATCGATGTCTTTGATGTTTCGGTCAAACGTATCGCTCAATTGTTTTTCACTGAGCATAAGCAAACTCACTAAGCCTACTCCAAACGCCAAGAGTATAAGACTAAGTGAGGTTTGAAGCTTTTTCAACCCTAGGTTTCGCCAAGCCATGTAGAGCCAACTCATGACGTGACATGTGATGAAGGTGTTAATTCCACCTTGTTTTTGTAACGTGATTTCAGTCGTTGGTCATGCGTAACGACAATGAGTGCTGCGCCGGCTTCGGCGCATTGTTCTTCCAATAAGTGAATCACTGCCGCAGTAGAGGTGTCGTCCAACGCGCTGGTGGGTTCATCGGCCAAAACAATGCTGGGCTTATGAATAAGTGCACGTGCAATGCTGGCACGTTGTTGTTCTCCGATGCTTAGATCACGTGGTTTTTCATGGGCCTTGTGGTCAATCCCTAATGCATTCAGAAGTTTCTGTGCCTCCTGTTTGGGAAAGGACTGACCGAGCAGGAAATGTGGAATAGCAAGGTTTTCCATAACGCTCAGACTCTGGATGAAATGACTTTGCTGAAAAATGACACCAAAATGCTCTCCTCGAAAGCGGTCCAATGCACGGTCAGATAATCTTCCGAGGTCTTGTCCATTCACTGCGACTTGGCCTTCGCTTGGTTGCAATAGTCCGCACATGACATGGAGCAGGGTTGTTTTTCCGCACCCTGAATCACCCAACAAGAGCAATTGCCCCGTGTTTGCGCACTCCAAATTGGGGAACGACAACACGGGTGATTCTGTGCGATACTGAAATTTAATGTCTGTGCAAGCAATCATGGAATTCCGAATTTACGAATGGAGTGGACACCACTGCCCTTTGCGTTACTTTTGGAACGTGAATTTTCGTCAACGATTTTTACGCTTCGGCATTGGCGTTACCATAGGTCTGATGCTCAGCGTCTTCTTTTTTCAAGGCCGCGGGTGCGATGATTGGCTCCCGGAAAAACGGATCAAGTCCCGGATGCAAATGGATGGTGTACGACCATCCGACGCCATGGCATGCTGGATGCAATGCGATGGCGGACCCGCACAAGTAACCATGTCTGAGGTGATGCAATGGCTTTTGGAGGCGGAGGTGAACTGGACTGCCAGTTCGCCACGAGAAGAACCTCCTTGCTACATTTTGGATACAGCACCGGATTGTCCACTCCGACAATTGGAGGTGTGCTTCAGTCTTGACAGCGGTACCGTTTATCTCACGCCTGATTCAGGCCCTGCTTCAGAAGCCTGCGATTGCCTTTGAATCACTGAATTTTTAGAGCCTTACGACGCTTAGTTTTCCGCGTATTGGCTGGGACTCATTCATTATCCAAGCTTCAATGATGTACGTTCCTGGTTGCATTCCCGACGTGTTCCAAACGTAGGGAGCAACAGCAGTTTCAAGGCTTACATCATGAACGAGTCGGCCACTTGAATCTGTAATACGCATGCGGTTAAGATTGCGCTCACCGCCAACATCGAGCGTAACATTTGAACCGATTGAGACGGGGTTTGGGGTGAACCGCAATTCCGTGACTGCAGGTTGTGTCTGGCCGCCATCTGCCGGGTCATAGCTCAGTCGGTACACAAACTGCTGTGTGCAGAGGTACAATTCTCCGCGGTTATTCTCGCCGAATCCAAATCGCGTTTCTTCCCAAGGCACGAATCCCCCTGGCACCTGAATATCGAGTTTAGTGCCTGTCCAAGCTCCGTCTGCTTGCTCGGATAAGGTCCAGAATTTGTGGTCATAAAAACCGCAGGCGTCTGTGAATACGTAGTGACCGTATAAAGTAGGAATATCCACACCACGATAGCGATAGCCGCCTATGACGGAGCACCAGCCGTTCTCGTGCGGGTAGGAAAATATGGGCGGCTCAAGCGTGCCGTCAGGATCACAATCCTCCACAGGCTCGTAGCACATAGGGCCTTCCATGAGTCTCCATCCAAAATTCATTCCGCCTTCCGAATCGGCGCTTTCCATGCTAACTTCTTCCCAATCGACCTCACCAACATCTGCAATGAATTTATCTCCGGTCAAACGATCAAAGCTCCATCTCCAAGGATTCCGAAAACCATAGGCCCAGATTTCATCCAATGCTTCAGGATCAGAAACAAAAGGATTATCTACGGGAATGGTATACGGCGCCAATCCATTGGTCTTGATGCGCAAAAGTTTCCCCAGAAGTGTTTGGAGGTTTTGGCCATTGCCAATGGGACCGTGATCATCGCCATCACTTCCTCCGCCGACCACTCCTGTCCCCGTTCCACCTCCATCTCCCGTGCTGATATAGAGGTAGCCATCTTGAGGGCCAAAATGCAGCTGCCCGCCATTGTGGCCCCGAGCAGGCTGTGTAAGCTCGAGCACTTCGTACCAATTTTCCGGGTCGGCTTGGGTATGGTCCGAATTCGTTCCAAAGCAAAGCAGCCGCTCGTCGAAAAACTCCCCTGTTCCGTCCGGGCGGTAACCATTGTAGATGACATAGAAAAGACCGTTTTCTTCAAAATTGGGGTCAAGAACCAGATCGTTTAATCCTTGCTCACTCATTATTCCATAGTCCACAATGTCCAATCCTGTTGAGCCAATATCAAGAAAAGGCGAATCGCGAACTTCACCATTGGCCTCATCAAACCACATTACCAAGCCGCTGTGGCATACGATTAGTAAGTTGCTTTCGTCTTGGGCGTGGGTCGCCGGTCGCACTGAAACAGGCCATTCTGCTCCAATCAATCGCTCGCCTATGATGGCTTCGGGTGCAGATTGCCCATTAATGTTGCAAATACTGGCCAATGACAAGATTGCAAGACAGAGGTTTTTTCTAATGAAAACAAGGGAAAATGTGAATGGCATGGTGATGTTTTGTTCTCTAACTTGAGACAAAGATACCTACAGCTATTCCTGCAAGTTTGCTGGGATTCAATTCTTCATGACACGCACTACTATTTTTGCATTTTTTTTGCCTTTGATTGCCGTTTCCACTGGCGTCTTTTTGACATCTGCGGAAGACCCGCATAAGAAGTTTAAAGGGGATGATGCCGCAATGATGCGCTTGCGCATGGGAGAACTGTGTACAGAGGAGGGAGTGTATTTTACGGGTTCGGGAAATTGTGTGAATTGCCATGCTCCGGACCCTGCGGGTGAAGCGTTGGTGGATGGGAATGGCCATACCGTGAGTCCCGTTGTGGATTGGCAGGCCACGATGATGGCTAACAGTGCACGAGATCCATTCTGGAAGGCCAAGGTTGCGCACGAAGGTTTGGTCAATCCAGAACATCGGGAGTCGATTGAGAATGTCTGCACCGCATGCCACGCCCCCCAGGGCTTTCATGAAGCTCATCTAACAGGATCAGCTGGGCCAAACGGTTACACAATGGAGGACTTGGCGGATGATGCGTTGGGATTGGATGGAGTCGGTTGTGCGGCATGTCACACCATTGATGACATCAACTTGGCCGGACGTTCAAACGGTGATTTGCCGATTAATCCTGAGAATGTTGCTTGGGGTGGTTTTGAAAATCCTTGGGATGGCCTCATGAGCGGGCAGACAGGCTTCATTCCCGTTTACGGTGAACACATGCGCAATAGTGAAGTATGCGCCAGTTGCCACTCGCTTTACGTGCACACTCAGGATCTAGCGGGAGAAGAGACGGGACAAGTGTACTTCGAGCAGACCACGTATCTCGAATGGGTCAATTCTGCTTTTAACGCGGAAAATGTGCAGTGCCAGGGATGCCACATGCCACTTGTGGAAGGTGGAGCAATTGCAGCTACTCAGCCCAATTGGCTATTCCCACAGCGGTTTGGCAAGCATCATTTGGTGGGTGGAAATGCGTTCATGCTCAAGTTGATGAGGGAGAATGCTGTTGCATTGGAACTCAGCGCAAGCCCTGCACAATTTGACTCTACCATTGCCCGAACGGAGCGTTCTTTGCAAAATGAATCGGCTCAACTTAAGGTAATCCAATTGCAATCCCCCGCAGGCGAATGGGCATTTGAAGTGGAGGTTAAAAATGAGACGGGCCATAAATTGCCGAGTGGATATCCTTCGCGTATGGTCTTTTTGGAATTTATTTTGACTTCGCTGTCGGGGGACACTTTATTTCATAGCGGAAAGTGGACGCAGGAGGATGGTGTGATTGGTCGTGACGTTACCTATGAACCTCATTGGAATGAGATTTCTTCGGAAGATCAAGTGCAGGTGTATGAGACTGTATTTGGGGATGTTTCCGGAACGCCAACTCAACTTCTTGAGCGGGCATCGCTCTTACTAAAAGACAATCGAGTCCCGCCACGTGGGTTCTATTCAAATCATGTCACTTACGATACAGTTCGATTTGGTCCAATGGCTGAATTGGATTTTGACTTCAACCACTATCGCAAGGAGGATGGTTCCACAGGAGATGAAGGTTCGGGCACGGACCGATTGGTTTATCGAATTACGGATGTTTCAGGATCAAAATCGGTCGAGGCTCAGGTGCGTTTGCATTACGTTGCTGTTCCGGCTCGATGGGTCAGCGGTATGTTTGAATATGCTGGCCAGTCTGAAGCTATCGCAACTTTTGAATCCATGTTTAATGCCACGGATCGGACACCGGTTCTCATGAAGGCCAAGAGTGTCAATGGATGGATGGGCTATATTGGAGAAGTTGAACAGTGGCGCGTAGCTCCAAATCCGGTTGCTGATGGTAAACAGATTCGATTGATTCCTCCAGCAGGTGAAATGGCCGAAGAGGTTTGGTTGACTGACGCAAATGGTCGGGTTATTCGGGAAATATCAGTTCATGAAGCGATGAATGGTCACCACGTTTCCGATTTGGCATCAGGAATCTATTTTGCGCGAATTCATCAGGTTGACGGGGATTGGCAGGAGGTACGATGGATAAGGATGTAGTTTTTATCGCCCTTGTTTAGAATGAATCTAAATTACCTGATTCAGGCGATGGTATCATGAACAGGAAAAATCGAATTTTGTCTTGAAACATACCGGCCTTCTCATGCAGTGAGGGGAGCATTGTGGTAGGTTTATGCCCGTCGAATTGAGACGTCCCGTTCTCGGGATATAAAGATTGCTTGTGCGTTTACTTTTCATTTTGCACGCTCTCGTCGGTTCGACGGGCCTTTTCCCGACGGATTAATTCCAGTTCCCGTGAGGTTTGACCCGCCACGGATGTATTCTCTTCAGCGCGTCGGATGAGGTAAGGAATTGTCTCGTTGATTGGTCCATACGGCACGTATTTGGCCACGCGGTAATTTGAACGAGCAAGGTTGAAGCTAATGGGGTCACTCATGCCGAGCAATTGAGCGAACCAGATTCGTTCATCATTTCGTTCGATGCCCATCTCGGACATCTTTCTGCACAAAAGTGCATTGCTCTCTTCATTGTGACTACCTGCGCAAAGCGCAATTCGATCGAGGTGGGAAATGCACCACTCCAAGGCACAATTAAAATCGCGGTCGGTGGTGGCTTTATTGGGTTGGATAGGCGATGCATATCCGCGGTCTAACGCCCGCTCGTGTTCTTTTTCCATGTAAGCCCCCCGAACGAGTTTTACGCCGACTTGGAATCCCTCGGACTCACCCATGCTAGTGAGTGCCTTTAGGTAGTCCAGTCGATCGGTGCGGTACAATTGCACTGTGTTATAAACGACTGTGCGGTTGACGTTCCATTTCCGCATGGCTGATTCGGCCAGTGCATCAATTGTGGATTGTACCCAGCTTTCTTCTGCATCGATGAATACAGGCTTTCCAATGGAAGCTGATTCTTCGCAAAGGGCATAGAAACGGGCTTGCACCCGACTCCACGCTTCCTTTTCCGCAGGGCTCAGTGACAAGTGTGCAGATTCAATCCCTTGAAGAGGCTTTAGGGACGCTCCAACTTTTTCGAGCAACGCTGTCGACGCAAGACCACTGACTTTGAATACAGAAAAAGCATGCCGATCATCTCCTTCGGTGGATTGAATGGCGCGCATGATTTCTGCTTTGGTAAGATCCCACTCTGACTCGGAGTCTTTGCCTTCTGCGCTGTAGTCGAGGATGGTCTTGACTCGGTTGTCTGCAAGGGTGGAAATGGTGGAATCACACTCGCCAATGGTTTCACCTCCACAGAAATGGCTATAAACGGTCGGGCGAATGGCCCATCCGATGGGTATGCGAAGCATCAACGCGATGTTCACCAACACCTTGCCTATTTTGACTAATACGGGACTGCCAACTGTAGAAAAGAGCACAAGGGCTTTTTTGAGTTGGATTGAATTTAGGTGCGCAAACGCTTGTTCCGTATTCTCAAAATCCGGAAGATTTCCGGATTGGGATTGGATGCGTTTCGATTGACTCATTTTATTGGAACGGATCGTTGACCGTGTGTGCAAATATACGCAGCCTTGCTTCGAACACCGGGGATCTTCATCCTAAGTACCTCGAGGTGGAAAGGTCCTGGTCTTGGCGTTATATTCGTTGGTCTAAACATTCGAAACCAAATTCCCATGACGCGTTGTTCTGCCTATATCCAAGAGAATCGAGACCGGTTCCTGAACGAGTTGTGTGACCTTTTGCGCATACCATCAGTATCCGCGGATCCGTCATTTTCTGGTGACGTCAACAAATGTGCTGAATCGGTAGCGAATCACTTGCGTTCCGCTGGAGCAGATGCAGTGGAGATCATTCCAACCGGCGGTTATCCCGTAGTTTATGGGGAGAAAATCATTTCACTAGACGCACCAACAGTGCTGGTCTACGGCCACTACGATGTGCAGCCTGCAGATCCATTGGAGCTATGGGACTCTCCGGCTTTTGAACCGGTAATTAAAAAAACTGACCTCCACCCGGAGGGTGCGATATTTGCGCGAGGCGCTTGCGATGATAAGGGTCAAATGTTTATGCACATAAAAGCGCTGGAGGCCATGGTGCAATCGGGCGCTTTGTATTGCAATGTCAAATTTATGATTGAGGGAGAGGAGGAAGTGGGGTCGGCCCACCTCGAACCATTTCTTGAAGAACACCGCGACAAGTTGGCAGCGGACATAGTGTTGGTGAGTGATACAGGAATCATTGCGAATGATATTCCTTCTATCACTGTCGGACTTCGTGGACTGAGCTATGTGGAGGTTGAGATTACAGGCCCTAACCGTGATTTGCACAGCGGACTGTATGGCGGAGCCGCTCCTAACCCAATAAATATCCTCTGTGAGATGATCGCGTCGCTGAAAAACGAAGATCAGCGCATCATGGTTGACGGCTTTTATGATGACGTGGTGGAGTTGAGTGCCTCCGATAGGCAAGCTATGGCGGAGGCGCCATTTGATGAAGAAGATTATAAATCGAGCATTGACATTGGAGCGGTGGAAGGAGAGAAAGGGTATTCGGCTCCGGAACGGATGAGCATTCGTCCAACATTGGACGTCAACGGAATCTGGGGTGGATACACAGGAGATGGTGCCAAAACCGTCATCGCGAGTAAAGCCTCTGCTAAGATTTCCATGCGTTTGGTTCCCAACCAAGACCCTGAGACGATTACAGCGTTGTTTGAGAAGCATTTTAATGCAATTGCGCCCCCTTCTGTTTCGGTAAAAATCACTCCAATGCATGGAGGTCAGCCAGCAGTAACACCGACCGACTCTTTGGCTTACCAAGCGGCATCTGCCGCAATGGAGAGTTCGTTTGGCCGAAAACCTGTTCCGTTCCGAGGCGGCGGTTCAATCCCAATTGTCGCCAGTTTTGAGCAAATTTTGGGATTGAAAACCGTGTTGATGGGATTTGGCCTGGATAGTGATGCCATCCATTCCCCCAACGAGCACTACGGGGTCTTTAATTATTTCAAAGGAATTGAGACCATTCCTTTGTTCCACGAAAACTTTGCCCGTTTGAGCCAACAAGGATGAGTCGACTTGGCTTCATAGGAATAATTCTGTTTGGGCTGACCCTGATTGCCGGATGCAACTTGGTCCAACCGCTGGAGGTGTCCAGCGTGGAAGGACTGGAAAATATTGCTATCGGTCGGGGGGGGCTGGAAGGAGAATTCACGGTTGTCTTCAGTAACCCCAATCCATTTCCCATTCAAGCGAAAGGGGTGGAAGTGGAGGTGTTTGTAAATGGCAAGAAAGTTGGCCTCGTTTCTCTTCCTGAAGCACAAGCTATTGCCAAAGGACAAGGGGAATTACAGTTGGAATTCGACACTGAAAAAGGGGCTTTGCTTCAAATAATTGAAGCCAACTTGATGAATTTTCTGCTGGGACAAGATGTCAAATTGGCGGTCAAAGGCAATGTGAAAGGGAGTGCCTTTGGCATTGAGCTCACGGTGCCTGTTGAGGCAGAACAAAATTTAAAAATTCAATTGTGATGAGAAATAATCTTCACTTTAGCCTGTGGGCTCTAATGCCGCTCTTTTTCGCAACTTCCTTGCTCGGACAAGATGTGCAATCACTCATTGAAGAGATGAATGTGAGGCACATTGGTCCTGGTGCGATGAGTGGTCGAGTGACCACCATTGATGTGCAGCGCGATCGTCCGGAAGTCATCTACATTGGTACCGCAAGCGGTGGACTTTGGCGCAGCGAGTCAGCAGGTGTGGAGTGGGAAGCATTGTTTGATGATCAGGAAACCCAAAGTATAGGAGCTTTGGCAATCGCCCCTTCAAATCCAGACGTTATTTGGGTAGGTACCGGAGAGGGCAATCCGAGAAATTCTCATTCGAGCGGTCGTGGCGTTTACCGGAGCATCGATGGTGGAAACACGTGGGAATTGATGGGCTTGGAGGGAACGAAGAACATTCACAAAATCATCATTCATCCGGAAGATCACCAGACGGTTTGGATTGGAGCCATTGGCACCGCTTGGGGGGACAACCCTGAACGAGGTGTTTACAAAACTACTGACGGTGGCAAAACGTGGGATCATCAGTTGTACGTGGATGAGCGCACTGGAGTCGCGGATATGATCATTGATCCGTCCAACCCTGATAAGTTATTGGTGGCTATGTGGTCGCATCGACGTGAACCTTGGTTCTTTACCAGTGGCGGAGAGGGAAGTGGGCTTTATGTGACGCACAACGGGGGAGATGATTGGAATCAATACACCGAGGATGACGGCCTTCCTAGTGGCGAATTGGGCCGCATGGGATTGACCATTAGTCCGGCCAACCCTGATGTTATTTATGCATTGATTGAGTCGAATTCTACCGCGTTGTATCACAGTACAGATGGAGGCATAAGTTGGTCAATGATCCAAGGTGATCAGGTCGGAAATCGCCCGTTTTATTACGCGGATATCTATGCGGATCCTTCGAACGAGCGCCGATTGTTCAACCTCTATTCCATGGTAGACATGAGTGAAGATGGCGGTCGAACATTTCGCACAATTTTGCCTTACAGCGGTGTGCATCCTGATCACCATGCATTTTATATTCACCCAGACGACCCCAATTATCTCATTGATGGCAACGACGGCGGATTAAACATCAGCAGGGATGGCGGAAAAACATGGTCATTCATTAATAATTTACCGCTGGGCCAGTTCTATCACATTTCCGTAGATATGGCTGTTCCGTATCGGATTTATGGTGGGATGCAGGACAATGGCTCTTGGGTTGGTCCGAGTGAGGCTTGGCATTCAGGCGGAATCCGAAATAGCGACTGGCAAGAAATACTTTTCGGTGATGGCTTTGATGTGCTACCCGCCACAAATGATTTGAATACGGCTTATGCCATGTACCAAGGTGGGTCACTATCACGAGTCAATCTTATCACTGGAGACCAGACGGGAGTGCAGCCGGTTCAGCCTGATTCGGTGGCTTTGCGGTATGCCTGGAATGCGGCTGTAGCGGCAGATCCGTTTGCCTCTGATGGCTTGTATTTCGGTTCGCAATTCGTTCATTATAGCGCTGACAAGGGCAATAGCTGGAGGACAATTAGCCCAGACCTGACCACGAATGACCCGGAAAAACAAAAGCAAGCTGAGTCAGGCGGACTTACAATTGATGCCACTCAAGCGGAAAACCATTGCACTATTTTGTGCATCGCCCCGAATCCGCTGCGTGAAGGCGAACTATGGGTTGGAACGGACGACGGTCGTTTGCAGCACACCACGGACGGCGGCAAAACATGGGTAGATCATGCGCTGAATATTAAGCGATTCCCGGTGGGAGCCTGGATTCCTCAAATACACGTGAGTTCACATCAGCCGAACGAGGTATATGTAGTGGTCAATGATTACCGGAGGAACAATTGGCAGCCATACCTCTACCGTACCAATGATGGCGGCGAATCATGGGTACGTTTGGTTATGGACGGTGGAGAGATTTCGGGACACGCCTTGAGCGTCGTGCAGGACCCTGTTGCTCCGTCGCTTTTGTTTTTGGGAACGGAGGAAGGCTTGTTTGTGAGTTTTGATCGAGGCACCAATTGGAAGCGTTGGACCCATGAAATTCCATCGGTTCCCGTGCGTGACATGGTCATTCATCCGCGTGACGGAGATTTGATTCTGGGTACGTTTGGCCGTGCGGCGTATGTGATCGATGATTTGGCACCGCTTCGAGCCCTGGCCTCGGAGGGCAATGCCATGCTAGACCAAACCCTTGGTGTATTTGATGTAGCGGAGGCCTATCAAGCCAATTACCGTCGCCCATTGGGGGCGAGGTTTGCGGCAGACCATCAATGGCAAGGAGAAAATCGTAGGGGAGGAACGCGTGTTCAATACTATGTGCATCCCGATTCCGCAGAAACCTATGGTTCGGATGGATTGCTTTGGGCTGTACTCGACGCTCAGGGGGACACGATCCGCAACGGTGGAATGGATGCTGAGGCAGGTTTGCAGGACATGTGGTGGAGATTTGATGCCAACGGCATGGAATGGCCGGGACGAGAGATCCAGAAAAAGCAGCAGTTTCCGTCTGGCGGAGGCCCAGAAGTGTTGCCTGGTGAATACAGGATTTCCATGAACATGGGTGACCATGAGGCTTCTGCTTTATTTGAAATCAAGCCCGATCCTCGTGTGCCATTTAATGCATCAGCGCACCAGCAACGATCAATGCACCGTCTCATGGTCATTAGGGAGGTGGAACCGATTGTCGAAGCAATGGATCAAATTCAGCGGGCGTTGGCGACCATGAAAGTGGTCAAAGAGGAAATGAAGTGGTTGCCTGATTCATTGAAGGAAGAAGCAATCACCTTGACAGATTCGTTGAATACAGCTCTTTTAAACACGGAGGAGATGTACATGGAGCCTCGAGACGCAAAGGGCATAGGCAGCGTTACCGAGCGGCTGAGTTCAGTAATGTGGAATGCATTTTCTATCAACGGAGGTGACATGGCGCCTGGCGGTAACGCAATTCGAGCATTGGAAAGATTGCAACAAAATGGATCTGAATTTTGCGCGGAAGTGGAAGCGGTGATGTCCGGTCTTTGGGAGGAATGGCTCGCGGCCGTTGAGGCGGTAGACCGATCACCTAGAAAGCTATTTGATGCCTCCGGTGATCAAGAGTGATTGAATAAGCGGCTTTGAACACTATCCAAATGACAGCGTGACCATCCACTGAATGGCCATATTCATCATAAAATTGTTCCAACGCTGAACCGGCTGCTCAGGCTCTGAACTGATGGGAATAAGGCTCTGCGAAAGCCGAACCTCGGCTGAAATTAAGGGGCTGAATTTCCAACCTGCTGCGGCAATTGCTCCAAAATCGATGGTGCGCAACTCGAGGTAAGTGAGATCAGTGAATCCATTCCCGTAAAAATCTTCTTCACCACGCATGAGTATGCTCGGCTGAATGCCAGCTCCAATCCACCATTCCTGTGAGTCCCATGTCCGCATGAGTGGCAAGTCGATATAGGTAAACCGATAGCTCCAAGAAGTGTAATCTCCATTTTTTGGATTGGGCACCTTGCGGCTTCCTTTTTGTGTAAGCAATATCCCAAATTGGATGCCGCTACTGGCTTTGCGCCGCATGTCGATGCTTGCTCCTGTTGTATATCCGAATTTATTAAATCCTGATATCTGGTCGCCGTGTACTTGAGAAATAGAAATTCCGCCGCTGAGGCGTGCAGTGAAACTTAATGGATTTTCTTGCGCTTCTGCGCTCAGCAGAGAAGTGCACAGAGACAGCAAGAGCAAATGGCGAATGGAAAATTTGCCTTCCATGTTAATCGCCAGGGTGAATCTCTACTGAATTGAGAATGTAGCCATCCCCGTCGGTGACAACGGCGATAATGGTGGAATTGTCCAATATCCAAGAGGAATCCCACTTCAAAGTCACTGATTGCATTGCCTCATCTCCATCTTCAGCACCTGCCGAGGCAATTCCAAACCCAAGCCCTAATGCCCCATGCACTGAACCGCGAAGGGCATGATTGAATTCATAATCCGGCACTACGGCTGGATCCGTTGCATAGTCGAGCTGGTAGTCAATGATGTCAGATTCTAAGATCAACCAAGCGATTTGAATAGGTCCGTCTACAGCGCTATAAAAAGTGCCATGCACATGCATGTTGAGATGACCATTGGATGGCTCCCACGAGTATTGAGCTTGAAGTCCTATGCTCGGCGACTGAGCCAACTGTTCTGCGACTTTTTCACCCCATTGTGTCGGAGCCCAGAAAGCTCCGGTTCCATTGACTCTATTCACCCTCCCCAATGGATTTGCCTGAAAATCGAGTTGATCCCAGAATACATCTCCTTCCGCAGTGGTCCAATCCGTATCGAAGTGGTTATCATCGGTGTTCGCTAAATCTCCTGCATGCACGGCCATTACAGATACTAGGCCACTGTGCATCGCTGCAAGTTCTTCAGCAATGATTGCTGCCGCGGGGCAATTGCCACATTGGTGGGCGGTAAAATCTTCCACCAATACCCGCTGTTGAGCAGAACCTGCAGGCAACGCATCAAATTCAGGTGCTGCACCGTACAAGGACTCTAAGTAATTCGTTGTTACGGGTATGACAGGCTCGTCAATTACATCACAGGCGTTAAGCATGGTGATGCCGGTTAAAAGGCAAAACTTGAGTGTGTATGCTGAGACTTTGCTCATGACTTGATCAAGCGCTGTGATTGAATTCCGTTTGAATCATGTACGGAAATGATGTAGAGCCCTGATTCAAGTTTGCCAATGGGCAAATTGAGCGTTCCGCTCTGACTTGGCTGGATCCACGTTCGAATCAAAGCTCCTGTTGAGCTGTGCAATTCAATTCGCGTCTCTTGACCTGTGAGTCCCGAGATCTGAACTTCGTTTTCTTGATTCAAGGGGTTTGGGAAAATGGCAATTGGCGCAATGCCAAAGCTCTCGCCAATGCTCATGTTTACTTCGTTTACAGAAAAGCCTTTGTTCAATTGATCCCAGTTTCCATTGTTATTCAAGCTGAAGATATTATTGGTCTGGAAGCCACCTTCATTGTAAGTACTGAAAGAACAGGAAAGGTCACCGCCATTGCCTGTCAAGTCGAAAAGGTTGAATGTGAAACATCCAAGGGCTTCGAGGTTCACCCACCAATTGTAATCCGTGTTGCTCTCGGACATATCGCCAAAAGCGGTTCCTGCGACCTCTTCTCCTGACAGATCGGAAATGGACCAGCGGTTATCACCTGGCATATTATCTGTGGTGATTTGCACGCGCAAGAGAGAAGTGGCAGTTTCTTGGCTCAAGTTCATGGTTGCAGTCACGCTGTTATTCCCATCATACCCATCTTCCGATGTGACTTCAATGCTGAACATTGAAGTAGTGGGAAATATTGCGTCACCCAAATTCACATTCTCCATTTCATAGGTATCTAGATAGCCCGTCCATTCGTAGGTCAGAAGTTCAGTCCCGAATAGAGTTGTGGCCTCAAGGGTGCATGAAGTCAAGGGCTCTGTCCCATTGTTGATGAGTGTCACGCCTAATTCCGTTGGGGTGTTAGGGCAAGATCTTACGGAGCCGATGTAATCTACTAGTCCAACATCTAAGGGCAATGAAGCAGGCGCGCATTCAATGGATTGGACATAAGCGGCATGCGAGTCAAATGAAGCCTGGCCTGTCTGCTTGAGCAATCGATTCGGACATACGGTCATGATTGTAGGGTAAAAGGCACATTCATATGCATTGAAGACGCTGCCGCCATTGTCCGCGATGGGGTAATCTACGCCTTCAGTCCAGTCGCCCCAGGTATTCGTTCCAGTACCGTGCAAATCGTCATCCGTTGTATTGTTATCTGATTCGATGAAAAGAATTCTCAACTCGTTTGACCCATCAGGTCCATGGGCTGCATACAATTCCTCGAATACACCACTTGTGTGATAATTCCAGCAAGGACCGCACCAAGTAGCTGAAAAGTCAATGATCACGCTGTAGCCTGAATCAAGATAGCTGTAAAGATTGTGGTCCTCACCTTCAATATCTGTGATGGTGAAGTCTGGAGCAACAGAGCCATCAGGCAATTGAGCGAAGCCAATTTGTACCGCAGAGAAAACAAAAGCAATCGCGAGGAGAATAGAGTTCAATTTCATGGGATGAATTTGTTGTGCAGTTTCGGAAAGGTGAAGATGCACTTTTTTTAACGAAAAATCCGCATCACCAGAGAGGCGATGCGGATTTCTATATGACTCAACCTCACAATGAGGTTCAATTATTTCACTTCAAAGTTGCTCGCATGGTCGTAGTCTCGCCACCTGCTGTCAAGTGAATCAAGTATACACCAGCAGATACGCCGTTGAAATCGATTACATGGTTGTACTCACCTGCTGCGAGTGTACCCAAATTGTCATTGATGAGTTGCTCACCGACCAAGTTGTAAACTACGATGGACGCTGCACCTGACTGAATAGTACTAAACTGCAAGTTCGTTTGCCCTACAAAAGGGTTAGGGAATACACGCGTCACCTGGTTCAATGATTGCTCTTCTATGCTAACATTCACGCTTGTCACGGACATGCCTGCTGAGACAGATTCGAAATCATACGATCCATCATAATCAAAGATTGTAGAGATGAAAGTGAGATCATCATTGTAGGTCTTCACCGTGCAAGAACCAGCAATCGATCCCCACTGCTCGCCTGCGAGGCCATCACCGTAAGCATCGTTCATGGTAAAGGTGTAACAGCCCGTCTCAGGGACGCTTACCCACCACACAATTACGTCACCTTCGGCACCGCTGACTTCTCCTTCTTCAACACTTTCAATCACATTGCCCCCATCGTCTGAAATGTTCCAGCTTATTTCTGCTGGCCAGTTGTCCGTCATGATTTCAACTTTGATCAGTGATGTGCCTTCTGTCGCCAACTCGACGGCTCCTGTTGAGCTATTGTTTACGTCATTGTCATCGCCTGAAGTAATCTCGATCGTGAAATCGGTGCTTGCATCGAAAGACGCGGAACCGAGATCGACGTTGGCGATGCCATACGTATCCAAGTTACCAGACCAATCATAGGAAAGCAATTCCGTGCCTCCCTCCATTACTGCGATTGTGCAATATTGCAAATTAGACACGCCTAAATTCATCATTTCAACGCTTAGGTTCACCGGCTCACCAGGGCAAGCTGTTGTGCCTCCTGTGTAACTTAACAAAGCAGGATCATTTGGCAATGACGCAGCAGCGCAGTCATTTGCTTGAAAGATTGCAGCATGTCCTGCAACATCTACTTGACCTGACTCAGTAACGATGCGATTTGGGCAAACCGTGTAAATTGTCGGGTAGTATGCTCCCGCGTAATCATCGAAAATTGATCCGCCGTCATCAATAATTGGGAAGCTCGTGCCAGTGACCCAATCACCTTGAGTGGCTGTGCCTGTTCCGTTCAAATCTGCTTCAGTGGTGGTGTCATCCGCTTCAATCCAAAAAATTCGCAACTCGTCAGTGCCATCAGGCCCATAGGTCTCATATAATTCCTCGAAGACACCATTCGTGTGATAGTTCCAACACGGCCCGCACCAAGTGGCTGAAAAGTCTATAATTACTTTTTTGCCTTCATCTAAAAGGTCATACAAATTATGCTCGACACCATCAATGTCAGTGGCAGTAAAGTCTGGCGCAATGCTGCCATTTGGCAATTGAGCGAAAGTTGCAGTTCCAATTAGGAGACATGCGAAGAGAGAGTAGATATGTTTCATATTCGGCGGTTGTATCGTTGGATAACATCAGTACAGTTCAAATCTATTATAAAAAAGAGGTATATGTGTCATAATTGTTACAAAAAATACCGAAGACGTTAAAAGCTGGTCGTGAAGTTCACCTCGAATCCATTTGAAGCTGGGACAGCCCTGCAAACTCCACCAATGCAGAAGATGCCTTCTCGACGCTTCCCATAACCAATCGAGAGTCTGTGAGGTCCATCAATGCGACCCACTGCACCGAAAAGGTAATGGACCCTTGCTTCAGGATTGGAATTTCCGAAATTGTATTGGTCGACTACGCTAACAAACCAATGTGGACTCCACGTGTATTCGGCAAGGACTGTTGCCCAGTCGCCTTTGTCTTGCTCGGTAAACAGCGCTTGAAATTCGGTCCTTAAACTTTGTCTTTTTCGTGTTCGGATTTGAGTTTCAAGCACATGGATATCTGCGTAAACAATGCCTTTGAACGTTGTCGTTACCGGAGTCGCTAAAGTGTTAAACTGTAAATTATAGTACGTGTATTTGAACTTGAACTCTTTGGATACTTTTCGGCTTACTTGCACATTGAAATCGCGTACAAATTTGCTCGGACCAAACCCCCAAGAATTGCGCTCGTAACCGTAAACAAGTTCATCTTCTCCGCTAAGATGAGTGGTGTCGAGTCCATTGGCTGCTGCAAAGTTGAGGCTCAAGGTCGTGCCATATTTACCCCCGAGACGCGATCCTTTCGGAATGTTATAAAACAATTCAGCACTGGCACTGGATTCGCCTGAGATGACTGTGGCGTATGGATACAAGGTAGCAGCTAAGTTGTAAGTGTGCTGCTGGGTAATGGCCGGAATATAATTGATAGGCAAGTCGAACAGCAATACATCGCGGTCTGAACGAAAGCTCATGTTATCAATTGTCTTGGCGTTCACGCTGATTCCTAAGCCTCTGCGGGTATAACCCAAATTGAATAAGAGTGCCTCGCCAGGGCGATAGATGTAACCATTGTCGGCATTGGGGTCATTGATTTTTCCGGAATATTCGATTCCTGCTGACCAGCCCTCGCGCTGGAGATCGAGGCGATAGGACCAAGCACCAATGTTTTCAGGAAGGGTCAGGAGCAATGTGTCTGTGGTTATGGTTCCTCCAGTTTGGAATTTGCTTACAAAGCTGGCTCCCAAATTTATTTTGGTTTTCCACTCATAGCCACCGCGATTTGCCAATAAGCCATTGATGTCGATGGTTCCATCCACTGCGCGTACAATGCCTGGTCCGTTGATGAGTCCACTGTCGAAATCGAGTCGCTGATTTCCATAGAGTGCCTTAATTTCAATTCCCTCGATTGGCCGCAAAATGAGCCGGACTCCGTCCAATGCATTGTCAATTCCCAAGGCGCGTTCTTCGTATGCCCTCAGTATCATTCCGCTGCCAAATTGTTCGTAGAAATTGCCTACTGTGAAATCTACTTTGCCCGAAGGGTCGGCATAGCGCGCGTAACGATAGCCAATGCCGTTTCCCTTGAATCGACCGGGGAATCCTAGTACCGCATTCAGATAGGATTCATAGCGCATGCCTGCACTAAATCCGCCTTGCTGGTATATCAAATTTCCAAACGCATTGAACCCTGACTTTTCGGGCGGAACAATGGCTCCAATCAAA
This sequence comes from Flavobacteriales bacterium UBA1959, assembly GCA_002336085.1. Taxonomy (GTDB): domain Bacteria; phylum Bacteroidota; class Bacteroidia; order Flavobacteriales_D; family Sanyastnellaceae; genus UA16. The sequence goes on from DDEH01000110.1 coordinate 23,076, forward strand.
GCGTCCTCACTGTAACTTTGCCAGAGCATTTGAAGATTTCCGGATACACTCCCAGCCTCGCGCTCTGGTCCTTGTCCTAGTGCGACAATCGGTACGAGTGCCGCTGAAAGGAGCATTATTTTCCAATTCATTCTGACCACTTCAAGAGTTGTTCGTAGACTTCTTCCTCATCTCCATCGGAGTAGTTGTTGTGCTGCCATACAATGTTTCCTTCTCCGTTTACAAGGAAAGTGTGAGGCACATTAACCACTTGCATAGCACGCGCAAAATCTTTGTTGGGATCCAAAAGGATTTCATAATCCCACAAAACGCTGTTCACGTATGGAGCAACCCGGCGAATGCTTCGCTGATCATCGATGCTAACGGCGACAATTTTCACGCCGGTTTCTTCTTGCCAATCTTCATACAGTTCTGCGTAATTATTCAACTCTCGCTTACAAGGGCTGCACCACGTTGCCCAAAAACAAATGAGCGTTGGATTTCCGTCACCCACCAAATCATCCGTGGAAACGACTTCTCCAGCCATATTTTTAAGCTGAACTGTGGGGAAGCTTTGTGCTGATGAAAAAGATATGACTGATGCAATCAAGCCTAAGGTCAGTCCACCGCGGATACGGTCTGAATTCATGTTCGTGGGTTTCATATTATTGCGAGGCATGGCAAATTAAGCGGAAACTCGTCAAAGGTTGTCATGATCGCAGGCAAATTCCAAGCCAATCTCGGTATCTTCGCCCCCATGAAGGAGCTAAAATCAATTTTGATTGCCACCGTGCTAAGCTTGGGTCTAGCAGCGGGCACTGCATTTGCACAGCCAACGCTGGTTGATCCCGTGGAGGTTTTTGAAGGAACCCTGGCGGATACGGAAAACGCGGAAATTGTGATCCATTGGGATGTAACCAATCTGACCGAGGATTCGCTAACGCTAAAAGTGACGCGAAACATCGAACAACTCGTAAGCCCTTACAACCTGCCTTACAATGACGAGAACGAAGGAGCGTATGATCGGTTTTGTTGGGGTCCATTGTGCTACCCTTATGGCACATTCAGCTCGTTTGATTCTGAATTTTATTTGGTGACATTGCCGCCGCAAGAAACTGATTCCACGTTTTTTGCGGATTATTACCCGGCCGGTGTGGCTGGGGTGACCGCATTCGAGTACTGTTTCCACCCAGTGGATGACATTGATGCAGGAACATGCCAGATGGTTCTCTTTTGCTTGGATGCCGACAATTGTGCGTTGGATGTCGGAGATCTAACTTCTTCGGTTGATGCCGAACTCATTTTTCCTCAGCCCGTGACCGGAGTTTCATCCTTTCCCTATCACTTGAATGGTGCAACTAGCGCTGAAATGACCATACATGGCAGCAGCGGAAGGATTGTTGAGTCAGCACATCTCACTGCCCAGCATGGCGTGGTTTATATCGACGCCTCTCAGTGGGAAGTCGGGATGTATATAATTACGCTGCAAACTGATGACGGCGGTGCGATTTCCGAACGATTTGTAGTCACCCGCTGAGGTTGCCAGAAGCAGATAATCTGGAGTACGAGGAAAGGAGTCGAAACATTGCACGAGCGAGAAGATGAATTCATCAAGAAAAAAGGCCGCGTTAGAGTACCACAGCAGGGGTCGAAAGGGTAAAATTGAGGTGGTTCCGACCAAGCCTTACAGCACTCAAAATGACCTTTCTTTGGCTTACAGTCCCGGTGTGGCCGAGCCATGCATAGCGATTGCTGAAAATCCAGAAGACGTATACCAATACACGGCCAAGGGCAATTTGGTGGCGGTTATAACCAACGGCACAGCAGTCTTGGGACTGGGGAACATTGGTCCGGCAGCTAGTAAGCCGGTCATGGAAGGAAAGGGTGTCTTGTTCAAAGTCTTTGCGGACATCGATGTTTTTGACATCGAAGTGGACGCAACTGATATTGATCATTTTGTATCCACGGTCAAGGCGATTGCACCAACGTTTGGAGGAATCAACTTGGAAGACATCAAGGCGCCCGAGGCCTTTGAGATTGAGCGGCGGTTGAAGGCTGAGTTGGACATACCCGTCATGCACGATGATCAGCACGGTACGGCAATCATTTCATCGGCAGCATTGCTAAATGCGCTCGAATTGGCAGGCAAGGACATTACGGAGGTTCGAATCGTTGTCAGCGGGGCTGGCGCGGCAGCTATGAGTTGCTTGGATCTGTATCAGCAGTTGGGCATGTCTCCAACTCAGGCCGATGTTTTTGACAGCCGTGGCCATATCAATTCTCAACGAGAAGGCTTAGTGGAGTCGAAGCAGAGATACGCAGGAGAGCGGGTTTTTGACGATTTGGAATCTGCGATGAACGGTGCAGATGTATTTTTAGGGTTGAGCAAAGGGGGACTGGTGACAAAGGAAATGGTGGCCTCCATGGCAAAACAGCCCATCGTTTTTGCCTTGGCTAATCCAGATCCTGAAATTGGATACAACGATGCGCTAGAAGTCCGTGAAGACATTATTATGGCGACGGGCCGATCCGACCATCCCAACCAGGTGAATAACGTATTGGGCTTCCCATTCATCTTTCGCGGGGCACTTGATGTGCGCTCGACTTCCATAAACGATGCGATGAAAATCGCGGCAGTCCACGCTATCGCTGATTTAGCCAAGGAAAATGTCCCCGATGAGGTGGCTGAAGCATACGGACATCAGTCGTTTGCATTTGGCCGGGACTTGATCATTCCAAAGCCACTGGATCCAAGGCTGATTACCTATGTAGCTCCTGCCGTGGCAAGAGCAGCGATGGAATCAGGCGTTGCAAGAAAACCCATCATTGATTGGGAGGCCTACCAAAAGGAGTTGTTGAATCGTATTGGGTATGATTCTGGATTTGCCCGAACCATTGCCGACCGTGCTAAAAAAGCACCAAAACGTGTTGTTTTTGCGGAGGGAGATCATTACAAAGTGCTCAAAGCAGCGGAGCAGGCGAGAGCC
>DDEH01000154.1 GCA_002336085.1 Flavobacteriales bacterium UBA1959
GTAAACACACCGGATTAAGAAACGCTTCATTGCCATTTTTGCGATGGAGTAAGCGGCCTCAAGACCTTCGCGAATTGCTCTTTGAGCATCCAACTTTCGAGTATCTAGTGCACCTCCTATGCATTCGACGGAGATTTCTCAGGATTGAAGTTCGGCGAGCAAGGCATGCCAACTTAGTTGGCCAGTGCAGATGACAATAGGACCAGCAAACCCTTGGCCCGCTCTGCTTAGAACTTTGCTAGAGCTGTGAGTCCATTTTTCTCTTCAAGTCCCGTATGCATGCTCCCCATGAGAATCCTATTGAGCAACTGCAAGGCTCCTAATTTGATCGGATTAAAAACGGTTCGTGGGGTAGTGCAGTGAGATATGTAGTCAAAAAGTTTGGTCAATCAAATTCCCTGTATTCATCTACCAAGTCATTTCGCCATCTTCTGCTGACGATGTATTTGTAGGTAAATTTCCGGCCATCCTTTTCCCTTACTTCTCGCTTCTTGGGCTTTATGTCGGCGATGAGTTCAGAGAATACTTTGTCCGGAGATAGGCAATTCAATGTGTTCTTCGTGTATTTGAAGAAGTACCAGTTTTCTTCATCACCATGAAGATAGAGGGTAAAGGAGTCCTTAGATCTGCTCCTTCTTAGGATTAGTTTGCCTGGGAAGTGTTGGAATACGGGAACACTTCCCAAGGACGCAACAGCAAAATCATTGGATGAAACAAACTCTTCCAAGTCGGGGTCCCACGTGAGCTCTACTTGCGTTAGAATCACACTGCTTCTCAGTTGCTTCGGTATGTTTCTTAACGAACCTGTCATGGCCAAATCATTGATGAGTTTTTTACTCTCTCTCTCCCCTAGCCAAGATTCGAGCGCTTGTTCAAAATTGGTTTTGAGTATATCAACGGGTGCGGCAGGTTCCCACGAAGGTATTTGCAAAGCCATGCGATCAAATAAGTCTTGTTCAAATTCGAAGTCAAGGCGGAAAGACCCTTTGAATACGTAGTCACCTCGGGAATTGATTTCAAAGGATCCAACAAACGATTGGTCGATGAGCTCAAAGTTCAATGGAAGATTCATTTTTCCTACACCCCTGAGGTCACAAGTAGATGGACGGATGTCAATTTTAGATTCAACAGACACAGGGTTTTCAATTCGTTCAAGAGAGCTGTAGATATAGCGTTCATCAACGTATCGAAGACTGCCCGACCCTTTCAGAACAGTCAAATCTGAATCATCTCCCATTGGATCAAGGAAGGAGGCGTACATATTAAAAGGCGATCGAGACGAAGCCATGAGTCCATAGGCGAGCAATTCCCCCTCAGTATCACGTGGTGGGTCAGAGATTGGAATTGCAATGGACTTGGGGTTTATGAATCCGTCGAAGGCGATCCAGCTGCGCTGAATTCGATTGCAATCCTTCGTCATTTTCGCTCCTCCTGAAAAGTACAAATGAGGTTCAATCGAGGTCATTTGTACTGTTCCTGCAAATGCAAATGCGGGACTAAGTTCAAAGCCATCTCTGGCGAGGATTTTGCCCGTCCCAATTGTTCGTAGGCTGTCATCGACACTCAACTCTTCCAATAGAATGCGCTCTAGCGTACCATCTGCTGCGGTGTAGTTGTAAAAGCCAACCCCTTCAAATGCGTAGCGTCCCCTAACTTGAATCCAGGCAGAATCTACAAAATGGTACTTGGTGGTTGCATTGGTGATAATTTGTGCATGCACCAGTTCATCCATTTTTGCTCCGGGCCGGATGATTAGTTTAGAGCTGTCGGGTACGATTCTTGAGTCGGCTATGGCAAGGGATTGAACACCCTTGCACACGAGCATATCCTCTCCAATGCGATACGTTGCGCTGGAACTCAAGAAGTGAAGCGAGTCTTGTTCGGGGTGAGTAGAAACGAAATTTGAAAGCGATCGATCTTCGCTGAAGTCTAGCGGGAGTCCTTCATCCCATCGATCCGACAGCAAATCAATCTCATCTTCATCCATGTACCATCGGAATCGATCCATAAAGCAGATGTATTGTTGAATGGGCAAGTCGATTTTAGTTTCTCCTGAGTTGGGGGTGAATTCTCCAAGTCTTTCTTGAAAATCAACTTCGCATTGGACGTCATCTGTCTGAAACGCTGCAACCCTGGCGCGAACTCCTGAAAGTGTAAACGCAGCCGAAGCAGAATTTACAATGAATTCTTGGAAGTTGAAATCTTGAGATGAGAGGCTAGCGTCATCAAATTCAAGCAGACCACTTCCTGTAAACCCGCTTGAGGTGACGCTGCATGTTCCGGAAAGCCTTGCCTCTTGGTTATACATCTTGAAAGGAGTGCTTCGCGACATCACCTCCAACGAGCGTTGTTGCGGTCGGAATACAATGGCTCCATTGGTTCCATACATTGCAGCTGAATTTCGGCGGCTATCTGATTTGTTCTCAATGATTTCAGCGATTCCGATGATGGAGTCGGGCAACATGGTAAGTGATGTACTCTCAATATGAGCTGTAATGAAATCAATGCTTCCAATGCCTTGCAAGCCATTTCCGTCGAGTATTATTTTATTGGTGAACGTGGCCGCATTCTTGTATAGATCTGTTCCATCAGGATCGGATTGAGCGGTGAGTCCCAAGTAATAATCGTCCATGACCCGAATGGGCTCATTGATGTCTGGGAGTATTCCTGCGGAAAGCAATGTGCCTTCGAGTTGAAAACTGGACTTCATAAGGTTGTCCAGCTTTTTCAATCTAAATGGTTCTACAGCATAGTAAAAACGGTCCCGGTCGTAAGCTCCTTGAAACAAATCAAAGCGATCAAAGTAAACAAAACTTGTTTTGGTGCTTTCGAAAACGGGATAGTCCGGATAAAGATCGCTTCGTCTTCCCGATCGATTGGTTGGATAGTCAATTGTGAGTGAGCCTGAAACGCCTTCTATCTGACTTCTGAGCCATTTCTTCCTAGGGGTCCCTCGGTCAGTGATTTCGTCTTCGTTGTAAACGCTCATTCTTACGGCTTCAATGGCATCAAAATCAATGGTGAATTTGGAATAGTTGAATGCGAGTTGCTCTCCAGTCATTTCGATATTACCGGCTAGAATTCGTCCGTCAAATTTAAAATCACGATTTGCTGACACGACAATTTCACCGTTCGCTGGGAAAAGTGTAACATCTTTTGCCGTACTCAGTTGAATCTGGTCAATTCCATTGATTTTAAAATGGCCGTTTAAAAGGCTCCATTCTGCATTGACTCCATTGATAGGACTGGAATTGAAGCGCATAACATCGTAGTCTTTTCTCCCGGTTTTACACATAATGTGTTCCCGAAGCTTCGAAGTAGTGGAGCACCAGAGCGTTTCGGGATCAATGTTGACATAGCCTGAATTCGCAAGTCGCATCAGCATTACCCGTGCCTGCACCTCACTCAAGCGAATGTGCCTCGCGAAGTCTTCGGTCATAAATCCAGATCTGCCGTTTTCCTTCGTGAAGCGATAAACATCTACAACCGGATTCGTGGGATCTAGGCCTTGCAGTGCATCAAAAGTACGTTGCTCAAAATAATTGGTACTCAAGAACTGAGCATTAGCCGAACCACCATCAATGGCCGAACCAATTTTCAATCGGGTTGAATTGATTTCATACGAAAGCCCCGAGACATCCCACTCCAGTTTGTGATAGCCGTCTCGAAAGAACTGCTGCCCTAATCCTTCCTCTTGCCTGTAGGCCGTAATCTGATTTCGGTTTTTATTGAATCGACTTTGTACATCAGGATGGCTCAATGTGTCTCCGCGAAAGTGCATTGTAAAATTTGTGTGAGCACTTGACCACCCCTTTGACGAGAATAGGAATTCTGAGGCCTTGAATTCCATTCGAACGGTATCTTCTTGAAATACCTCAATTAGCGCAGGTTTCGACTCGTTTCTAATCCCCAATATTTTTGAGCCTTTGAACTGCACGCCCCCTGTGTAGCGCATTTGATCAAATACGTTATTGAGAATGACTTCATCGTCAATGCATCGAAAACGCGGATACGTTTTGCATTCGATATCGTCGCAGGCTTCCAATTTTACAGAAAAATTTCCAAGCAAGGGCCTTTGAGCCAGTTCTGAATGCATCACGGTGTTAGGCACCCGAATAACATTGCCCTTCAAATCAATGTTGGTTGAGGGCAATAGCGCATAATTCCGTTCAGCATCGAACTGAGTCCCGTCCCAAGTCACAGTGCTCGGTTGAATATTGCAGTCTTCGTCACGCAAATCCCATTTCCCACTGGTGTTTAAAAGAGTAAAATGGTCTCTTGTTGTTCGTGCGGATAAGTCAGAGTCTGTAAATGTGAGATACGGGATGTTTTCCAACCAAGAAAGTGACCAGCTTGCTGAGTCTAGTTGCCACCAGTGATTGCCCGACTGAAAAAGAATATTGTCTGAGATGAGCCCAGGCGAAATACTCATGAATTTAATGGCTGTTTTACGCGTTTTTCGTTTGGACCATAGGCGTTCCGAGAAAGCGTGCCAATCGTCCCATCTTTGTGGATATGATGATGTGCATAGCGCATTTACCGTCCTCAGATAATTCTTTATGTCCTTGCTTATAGATGCTCGGCCATCTTGCATTACCGTAACCATGGAGTCGACCATGAAGACTTTTCGTTCGGCATCAGGTGTTGAACAAAGTACAGGGATTAGCGTCTTTTTTACCCAACGAGCGTCCTCTTTTGAGGTCTTGCTCATCATGGATTCAAGGCGTACTTCCAATGCCTCGCAAGCATCTATTTGTGCGATAGCCTCGCGCCGAAAGACAAGGCTGAACACAACGAGGAAACACAGCGTCCAGATTCTTTTGTGAGACGCGATTGAGAGCAAAAGGACTGAGGGTTGCATGCTTCGAAAATTACAACGCACAAGAACTGTATTTCGTATTTATGTTCCGGTGTTTACGAACACTAGGCAGGACCATCCATCGCGTTCATTTTCTTCCTTTAAAACCAATCCATGGCTTTTGGCTTCGCTCTGGAGCAAGGCAATGTCTGATGGGAAAAATCCACTAAGGACAAGAGTGCCTTGTTTAGCGAGATGTTGAGCATAATCGCTCATGTCCTTGATCAATATGTTTCGATTGATATTGGCGAGGATAATGTCGAATGTGCAGTCCAATTCAGCGAGCAGGGCGGCATCACCCAAATGAGTGTCTAGGCCATCTTTAATTCCGTTTCTATTGATGTTTTCGAGCGTATTTCGATACGACCATTCATCGTTGTCAATGGCTACCACATGAGAAGCCCTAAGTTTTTTTGCTGCGATGGCTAGCGCTCCCGTACCACAGCCCATGTCCAGAACAACTGCCTCATCTGGATTTAACTTGTAAAGCGCGTTCATCATTTGCCAAGTGGTAGGATGATGCCCGGTTCCAAATGACATTTCTGGTTGGATGATGACATCCAACCCGTGCAACGGCGGTTCATGGAAAGGTGCGCGCATCATAATTTTACCATCGACATCAATCGGGTCATAATTGGATTCCCACTTTGCATTCCAATTTTCTGATTCTACCCACTTCTCCTCCACTTCTACCTCGGCGATTTCCTGGAGTTCTATGAGTGTTTTGCGGTAGGCAGATTCGTCAAAATCGGCTTCTGTGGCGTAGGCCAAGAGTTTGTCATTTTCTTCTTCGAACATATCGAAGCCGTTGCCGCTTAAGTAGGCTACTGCGACTTCCCGTGCAGGCAATACAGGTGAGAACTTCAATGATGCACAGAAATACCGCGATTCAATCATTGTGAATGTTTTTGAGAAGTTTCTGAGGCCTCTATTAGCGAAAGAAACGACTTTGCATCCAAAGCTGCTCCGCCGATCAGTCCGCCATTTACATCGGGCTGACTGAAGATTTCGTTTGCATTTGAAGGCTTGCAACTTCCGCCATACAGGATTCGCGTAGATTCTGCCGTTTTGACGGTGTACCATTCTTCTATTCGTTCACGAATAAAACGGTGCATCTCTTGCGCCTGCTCTGCTGAGGCGGTTACCCCAGTTCCAATGGCCCAGACAGGCTCGTAGGCGACGGTTATTTGACTCATTTGCGCAACTTTAACTTGCTGAAATGCATCGCTAAGTTGGGTAGAGATTAAGTCGAAATGGTTGCCGGATTCTCGAACATCAAGCGATTCACCACAGCACAAAAGTACATGGAGACCGGCAGCAATAGCCTCGTTAACTTTGGCTCTTACTACGTCAAGATTTTCTCCAAAGCGATCCCGGCGCTCAGAGTGGCCAATGATGACATGCTGAATGCCACAAGACGTCAGCATGCTTGCGGTGAATTCTCCGGTGTGTGCGCCCATCGAATTTGCACTGCATTGCTGAGCCGCAAATTGAATGCCATTTGTAGCCACGAAATTGCGGGAATAATGAGCTAGATAAGGTGTTGGTGGAGCGATAATTACATCTGTCGAATCCAGCGAAGGAAGTCCTTTTGCAATTTCATTGATCAATTCTTGTCCTTCGTTGATTAATTTGTTGCTCTTCCAGTTTCCTGCTACGATGTTCCTCATGACCTTTGATGTAATTGAAATGCTAAGTTCGCAATTCAGATTGTGATAATGAACAGAACCAATGATTGATTCAACCCAAGTTCCTTTCGACGAGAAGCGGCTGATGGACTTGCTTCAGGAATACTGGGGCTTTGACTCATTTCGCGACAGTCAAAAGGGTCCCATTCAATCGATGGCACAGGGATTTGACACCATTGCTGTTCTACCCACAGGTGGTGGGAAATCACTTTGTTATCAGGTTTCAGGCCTTTACCGAGGGGGAATATGCCTTGTGATTTCGCCGCTCATTGCATTGATGGAAGATCAGGTATTGGATTTGAAATCCCGTGGGCTTAGTGCCATCTCACTAGCTGGCATGAAGAGTTACCGCGATATTGAACGCTTGCTCGATAACGCAGAGCGCCTGCCTTCCTGTTTTTTATATTGTTCTCCTGAACGCTTGTCGCACCCGCTTTTTAAGGCGCGAATAAACCGATTGCAGATAAACACCATAGCGGTAGATGAAGCGCACTGTATTTCCCAGTGGGGTCATGACTTTCGTCCTGAATACCGCACATTGCATGCATTGCGTATGGTGTGTTCAGGGGCTGTGATTGGTGCCTTTACCGCAACCGCAACCGCTGTGGTTGCAGTTGATGTACAAAGGCAATTGAAGCTGGAAGCACCGCGCACGTTTGTTTCTCCAATGGCTCGTCCAAACTTGGTTTACTCGGTTTTGGATACGGGTGATGCCGAGGCCGAATTGATGCAGGCGTTAAGCAATTCAAACGGCACGGGCCTTTTGTATGTTTCAAGTCGCTCAGATGCCGAGATTTGGACGAGTCGAATGCAGGCTATGGGGATTTCAGCTGGAGCTTATCACGCTGGCTTGACAGCTGACGAGCGCGCTAGAACTCAAACTGGATGGATGAATGGGGAAAGACGTGTGTTGGCATGTACAAGTGCATTTGGAATGGGCATTGACAAACAAAACGTTCGATTTGTTTACCATGCCTCACCTCCTCAAGACTTGGAAGGTTACGTTCAAGAAGCGGGCCGAGCGGGCCGAGACGGCGACCCAAGTGCCTGCGTTTTGTTCGTCAATCGCAGTGCGAAAAAATGGAGCAGAGAGCGGCTAGAGCAAAGGCTTCCTAATTTGACTTTGATCCAAGAGGTCTATCAGGGACTTGCTAATCAAGGTCAAGTCCCCGTCGGATCTCTTCCGGTTGAACCTACGACCTTTGATTGTCATCATTGGTTGCGCAGTCATGGCATCAATTTTAATTCGTGGAGATCGAGTATCGACTTCTTGCAAAGGGCTGGCTATGTCACGGCTCGTCGATTAAAGAATGAGCGCATCATGGAGGTGACATTTAATGGTCCAGGACATGAATCATTCCAAGAACGGCATCCCTTTTCTTATGATGTTTTTTCCGAACTCAAGAGAACAATGGAAGAGACTGATTCTTCTAGTTGTCGGGTTCAACTTCGATCGTTGGCGTCGAATTGCGGGATTTCATTGTCAAAGGCACGGCATGAATTGGAGAAGTTAAAGAACTGGGGATTGATTGGATTTGAAGAGATTGCGCCCGACTATTCTATTGATTGGAAGCGTCCGCGTGAAGAATCAAAAAATGTGACGCTCCCAAGAGAACTTCAGATTGATTGGGTCGAGTCCCTCGAAGCAAAATGGGAAGCGATACAGTCCTATCTCACTACTGACATCTGCAGACAGGTTGCGATTCAATCCTATTTTAGTGAAGAACCAGCGCAGTCATGCGGAGTTTGTGACAATTGCCTCAAACAAAACGAAAGTTGGGCCCGTGGAAAATGGCTAAATTCTATTCCAGATGAAGGTGTTGACCTTAAAAGCTGGATTAAGAAAACTCCGGTGAGGCATAAGTCTGTTTTGTTCCATTTTCTGAGGAAGTGGATGGCGGCCAATGAAATTGAAGTTTTAAATTCTATTCTGCACAGATTGTAAATGCTCTTCAAAGTCAAAAGACTAGGACAAGAAGGTATCTTCGTGGCTATGACGGAGGATAAAGTGATTTTTTTGAAGCCGAAAAAGGAAGTGAGTATTCTTCGCCGGCATCCTTGGGTTTTTAGTGGAGCAATCCGAACCATGGAAGGGTCAATTCAGTCTGGAGATTTAGTTGCCGTTCACGCAAATAAAGGCCGCAGATTGGGTTTTGGTCACTACTCACCTGGTGCGTCCATTGCTGTTCGTATGCTCACGTTTGTCGATGAAGTGATTGACCAGGCTTGGTGGAATACTAAAATAGGTTCGGCCGTTCGCATGCGGCGAGAATTGGGATTGCTAGGTGAGGACTCCAATTCGATATGTAGACTCATTCATGCTGAAGGTGATGGATTGTCAGGACTCATTGTCGACTATTACGGAGGGGTCGTGGTGGTCCAAACGCATTCAGTAGGAATGCGTAAGTCACTAGAAATGATAAAGATAGCATTGGATTATGCTCTAGGAAAGAATCTTTTCGGCATATACAACAAGTCCGCAAAGATATTGCGAAAGTTGGGCGTTGAATCCGAAGACGGATGGATTCATGGCGCCGCTCCTGAGCCTTGGGTTCCACATGAGTATGGTGCTAAGTTTGAAATTGATATTCTACTCGGTCAGAAGACGGGTTTCTTCGTTGATCAACGAGAAAACCGGTATTTGCTTGGGAAGCATTCGAAGGGCAAGAAAGTGCTAAATGTATTTAGCTATACAGGGGGCTTTTCGATCACAGCGCTGTTAGGAGGTGCATCAAAGGTCGATAGTTTGGATAGCTCATCTAGGGCGCTTGAATTGGCTCACTCCAATGCAGAAATAAACGGTTTTGACGATTCGGTACATGGATGTATTGAGGCAGATGCCATGGAATATTTGAAGTCTGGAGTAGCGGACTATGACATCGTGGTGCTAGATCCTCCTGCCTTTGCCAAAAGCGTCTCTGCTCGTCACAAAGCAGTTCAAGGATACAAAAGAATCAACGCAAGGGCGATGGAGTCCATGAAGCCAGGAAGTTTGCTGTTTACCTTTTCATGCTCACAAGCGGTGGACGATCGCTTGTTCACACACACCATTATTTCTGCGGCTATTCAAGCGCAACGTGAAGTGCAAATTTTGCACCGCTTGCATCAGCCACCTGACCATCCTGTAAGCGCATTTCATCCGGAAGGATCCTACCTCAAAGGTCTTGTCATTCGTCTGAATTGATTTAACGGCGCTTATTGATCAAGGATCAAGTTGCTCAATCTTCCAGCTGCATTCATTTTTGTCAATCAATGTGAAGCGCCATCGGTTGTGCAGCCGACTAGGCCTTCCTTGCCAGAATTCAATTTGTTTGATTGCAATGTCGTAACCACCCCAGAAATCAGGGCGTGGTATTTCTGTCTTTTCCTTGAATCTCAAAGCAGTCGATTCGAGTCGTTTCTCGATGCTAGGCGAGACATTTGCCGAGCTTTGTTTCGATGTCCATGCACCTTCCTGACTGGCACGCGGTCGAGAAGCGAAATAGAGGTCGCTTTCTTTCTCAGAACATCGAGCAGCGAAGCCTTCAATACGAATTTGCCGCTCCCATTCCTTCCAAAAAAGATTCACCGAAACATTTGGATTTCCCTCAATATCCCGCCCTTTTTTCGAATGATAGTTCGTGAAGAATCGTATGCCCATTTCGGTGACAGACCGCAATAAGACGATTCGTGAATCTGGCTGCCCCGCCTCATTTGATGTTGACAAGCACATCGCATTATAGTCGGTGGGATCCGTACTCGAAGCCTCATCCAGCCACTTTTCCAACAATTGGATGGGATTGTCAGGTAGGTCTTGCTTGAGAAGACCTCTTTTGCGGTAATCCTTTCGAACGTTTTGAATATCGGAATCCATGCTATTGAATGGTTGTAGGGGGTTCGTGTAACCTTTCCCCCACGAAATCAGTATAGGGTCAAAAATACTGCAAAATGAGAAATCTAATTGTGAACTATCGGAAGCTTCCAGAGCGAATCATGCATTCTCTTCAAACAAAGTATCCTGACGGATTCGATCATGATACATTTGAGTTTGAACTTCCTGGTAAGCAGATTATCTGCCGTGCCCTGCGAATTTCCGTCGATGGAGTGAATTACCTGATAAAACTGGAGCAACGACCAAAGCGTACCGACTTTCTTCTGGATGAAGATTGGTGAACTTATTTCATAGTTTACGGTTCGAGGATATACCCCTCTGAAGCGTTAATCCTACGTGTCCACAGCGTTATTCCGTCTGCGTCTTTGACCTTCATTCGAAGTATTCGTTCCTTTCTAGGGCCGGTGATTTCGATGAAACCATAATTTCTTTGACCTACCATTGTACTGGGTACTCTCAAGCTGTTTGGCTCATCAGAATGGTCATAACTACTAGCCGTAAGAGGGCTCACTGTTAAGTCATAAACCCAGTTTCCATTTGGCAATTGAAACGAGGTCAACTCACTGTTGTGACGATCTCCAGTTAGAAATACGACCCCCCTAATTTTCAATCTATCCAGTTCAGAAAGTAGCCAATCCCTCTCTTCAGGGAATTGTGCGAAGTTCTCGTAGATGGCTGCATTACTCAACATTTGTCCCCCTACTGCAATTAGCTTGAAGGGGGCTTTGCTGTTCTTTAGATTATTGAGGAGCCACTTCATTTGAATAGATCCCAACATTTGCCTCTGATCATTGCCTTGCTTATGATTGACTCGATGACTTCTGTTGTCCAGGAGGAAGACATCGGCATCGCCTAATTGAAACGCTGTTGCGTTCAATTCTGGTGCATGTGTAATTGATCCGGGTGGATTGGGCCAAAATGCATCAAACGCCTTAAGTGCCCAATCTTTATGGATGAAAGAGCCGTCGCAATCATTGGGGCCAAAGTCATGGTCATCCCAAATAGCATAATGCACGCCCTCACGCAATAGATTTTGCATCTGACTATTGTTTCTCGTGTGGTTGTAGCGATGGACATATCCCTCAAAGCTTCCAAAGTCGGCCTCTCTTAAATATGTGTTATCACCAAGCCATAACATAGCATCGAATTCTTCCGCTGCAATCGTGTTGAATATCTCATAGCCTCCACCGTATGGCTTTCCGGGACGATCGTATGTGGTTTCATTGATGTAGGTGCAACTGCCTAATGCTATTCGAGTGGTTGGGGGGTCGGTCCTGTATTGCCACAATGGTTGGGTTTCGAGATCAAGTGTGTCTGAGATAACCCTCTCTTGTTCCTGTACAAAGTATGTATAGTGTCCTCCTGGCTCTAAGCCATTGATTTTGCAAAGGGCATTTTTGGAAACGCCAACTTTCAATGTGTTATAAGTATTGAATGGCGAGCCAGTTGAGTCCAATACGGATACGGTTACCTCCTCAGAATCTTGCGTAAGTTGCATCCAAACTTGGGCGCTGCGCATGGTGACGTCGCCTGTGATAGGTGTTCCTTGTAATTCAGTTGTAGTTGTCTGCTGAGTCGTGCATCCAATCACAAAAAGGAGGGTCATTATAGATAAAAATCCGGCAGTAGTAAGCTTCATAATCATGGGACAAACATAGTGCACTCATAGTGTGCTTATCGAGTTTTTAGAGCAAAAAAAAAGGGACCCACGAGGGTCCCTTTCAAATTCTAGTG
>DDEH01000152.1 GCA_002336085.1 Flavobacteriales bacterium UBA1959
GTGATGCCTTTTTTGACACTGACGCTTTTGTTCACGGTCCTGTGTATTTCAAATTCGTCAACCCACTCGGAAGGCGTTGATATTGACTTTCATCCCACAAAAAGTGGCATCTGGGCTAAGAACAATGCTCCAGAAATTCCTGAGCGGGACGATCTGGCAGGTGAGATGGTGCCAATGGAGGCTTTCGGAGTTCGCGATCAGCTTGACCGTGAACTCATCGTCAACACATACCGCCACAGTTCTACCATGCTTTACTTTAAGCGGGCAGCTAGGTGGTTTCCGGTGATTGAACCGATTTTGTTGGAGGCAGGTTTGCCCGATGACTTCAAATACCTTGCAATTATCGAGAGTGGACTCAGCCAGGTTGTCTCGCCTGCTGGAGCCGCCGGATTTTGGCAGTTCATGAAATCCACCGCTCCTGCATATGGACTTGCCGTGAACCGTCAAAGGGATGAGCGTTATAACGTGGAGAAATCGACCCGCGCAGCGTGCCAGTATTTGCTGGAAGCCAAGGATGAATTGGGGTCTTGGGCGCTTGCTGCAGCTTCTTACAACATGGGACGTGCCGGTGTAAAAAAGGCACTCAATGAGCAAGGTGTGGACTCCTACTGGAATCTGCACTTGAATGATGAAACTGCGCGCTACGTTTTTCGATTGTTGGCGATCAAGACTATTTTTGAATACCCCGAAGCCTTTGGTTTTTATATCCAATCCGAAGCCTTGTATAAGCCGTATGTGTCACGAACAGTTTGGCAGTCACAATCCATTTTAGACTTGTCGACGTTTGCACGAAGACAAGGGACGAATTTAAAGGTCTTGAAAGCATTGAACCCATGGCTCCGGTCCGATGGTCTTTCCTTAGCGGCTGGGGACTCATTGGCTTTGAAATTGCCTGCGAATTGATCAGATTGAAAGAAAATAATACACGATGAATCAGGAATTGAAAGTGGCTGTCGCTGCTGCCTTGGAAGCAGGAGTAGCGATCATGGAAATCTATGAGTCAGGCGATTTTGACGTTACGATCAAAGGCGACGATAGCCCTTTAACGAGGGCAGATTTGGCCTCGCACAAAGTCATAATTGAGCACTTGGAAAAAACGGGAATTCCGGTTTTGTCGGAGGAAGGAAGATCTATTCCTTTGGAGGAGCGTCAATCGTGGAAGACCCTTTGGATTGTGGATCCGATCGACGGTACAAAGGAATTCATCAAGCGCAACGGAGAGTTTACGGTAAACATTGCACTGGTTCAAGATGGACGTCCGATCTTGGGTGTCATTTTTGTGCCTGTTTTGGGAGATTTGTATTTCGGTACGGTGGATCAAGGAGCGAAAAAAACCAGCGCTGGCTCAGTCGATTGGAGCCCTTCCAAATGGATGGATAACGGCGAATCGATGCCGCTTGAGCAAGTGGGACGTCCGTATACAGTCGTGGCTAGTCGTTCGCACATGAGTGCCGAAACTGAAGATTATGTTGAGGCTTTGAGGGATGAATTCGGAGAGGTTGATTTGATCTCAAAGGGCAGTTCTCTCAAGCTTTGCATGGTGGCGGAGGGCAAAGCAGATTGCTACCCACGCTTCGCCCCCACGATGGAGTGGGACACGGCAGCGGGTCAAGCCATTTGCTCAAGCTCAAGCTGTGAAGTACTGAATTGGGAAACATCAGAAGAATTGGCATACAACCGAGTTGATTTGCTCAATCCTTGGTTCTTGGTTCGTCGGCTTTGATTCCGAAGCATGTGGCGTGATAGGCGACAGCCGCGGGCCGTATCTGGCCGTCATCATTTGTGACAAGGCTCTTCGCTCCTGTCGTTCCGGGCTCAAAAACTTCCTCCATTGACTTGACCAAACCGGCAGGAACTGCCGCGGAATTAAGGCAATGCATCAATTCTTTTTTGCAACGGTTATGGACTGCATTTTGCAGTAAATTGATAAGTGGTATACGGTTTTGAACCCGGAGCTGATTGGTTGAGAAACGTGCATCTATGGCAAATTCTGGGCAGCTCAGTACCTGGCAGAGTGCTTTGAATTGTCGATTGTTTCCAACAGCCAACACCACATGTCCATTTTTGCAATTCAATACATCGCCGTAAGGAGCGATATTCGGGTGACATCCACCATTTCGTTCCGGTGAACTCCCGGTATTGAGTTGATTTGAGGCTTGATTGACGAGTGCAGAGATCCCACTAGCTTCGAGCGATACTTGGGCGTAAAAGCCTATTTTCCCATTGGATCTCGCCAAAAGTCCCTCCAGAACAGCCGCTCGAATTTGATGCGAAGCCAGCACGTCCATCAAGGCCACTGGCATTCGCATAGGCGGTCCATCGGATGCTCCATTCATATGCATAAAACCAGTTTCCGCTTGCACCACGACATCATAGGCCAGACGGTTTGGCTCCGCTTCAAATCCAATGAGGCGGACGTGGATAAGATGAGGATAACGCCGTGCCAACGCTTCAGGCTCCAATCCAAAACCGGCCAAATCTGTAGCTTTAAAATTTTCGATGAGCACATCGTGGCTTGCAAGTGCATTTTCCAGCCAATTCAAACCACCAGCTGTCTTTAAGTCTTGCCATTCCAACGTTTTGTTTCCGTTTGCAGATGCATAATATGCAGAGGACTTTGAATTCGATGATTCGCGTTCGGTTTTCCAACTGCGGGTTACGTCACCGTGGGGTGGGCGTTCAACCTTTGTAACATGCGCACCACGCTCTGCTAGCGCTGCGCCAGCCAAAGGACCGGCCAAAACGCTGGCCAATTCCAATACACGGACGGATTCAAGGGCACGATAATTGTCGGTCATCTGGCACAAATTAATTACGCAGGATTCGGCTTGAGTACTGAACGATAGGTTTCAATTGCTCGAACACGAGCAGTTGCATGGTCGACAATGGGTTTAGGGTAAAGCGAGGAACCGTATTCGGGTATCCACTTGCGAACATAAATTAGATCCTTATCGAATTTTTGTAGTTGTGAACTGGGATTGAATACACGAAAGTATGGAGCTGCGTCGCAACCCGAACCGGCTGCCCACTGCCAGCCTCCTGCATTCGAAGCGAGGTCAAAGTCCAGCAGATGGCGTGCGAAAAACCGTTCTCCCCAGCGCCAGTCAATCAATAAATGCTTGCAAAGAAATGAGGCAACGACCATCCTCACGCGGTTGTGCATAAAACCCGTTTGTTGCAGTTCTCTCATTCCGGCATCAACCATGGGATAGCCTGTCTTTCCTTTGCACCAAGCATCAAACTGTTGCTCATCATTGATCCAAGGAATAGCATCATATGCGGGGCGAAATGAATCTGTCGCAGAATGCGGAAAATGATAGACAATCGTTTGATAGAAATCTCGCCAGATTAATTCGGTGGTCCATTTTTCACTTGAAGAAAGTCCTTGTCTCAGGGCTTCTCGGATACTAATTGTTCCAAATCTAAGGTGTACAGATAAACGTGATGTGCCTGCAATCGCTGGGAAATCCCGTTGGTCGCCATATTTTTTGAGTACAGTATTTTGAACTTTAGCCGGAGGCATCCACGCCCCGTCATCCCAAACATTCTCAAATCCCATTTCCTCGAGGCCAGGAACTGGGCGGTTCAATAGCTCTGAGTGATTCACAAGGCCTACGCGAGCCAATTCCTCGGCCGATGGGGCTGCTGCATAATCTTCCGCTGTCAAGGCCTTTCTCCATTTATTGCTGTACGGAGTAAATACGGTGTAGGGTTTTCCATCGTCTTTTGTCACTTCATTTTTTTCGAGAATGACGTTGTCTTTGGTTCCTTTGAACAGGATGTTTTTACGAACAAACCACTCATCCAAATTGCGGTCGCGTTCTTGGGCATATGGCTCATAGTCTCTTCCGACATGGATTTCACTGACTTTGAAACCGATAGTATCCAGTTGGTCTACCCACTCTTTCCAAATTTCCTTTGGATCTCCATAACCAATCAATAAGTCACCGCCCAAAGAGCGCAACTCTTTTTGCATCTCGGTGATGCGCTGGTGAATGAATGAAACCCTGCGATCGAGAGGATTGTCAAGTCGGTCAAGAATATTGCGATCGAAAACGAATGCGCACAGAACGGGCAGCCCACTTTTCGTGCTTGCAAGTAGCGTTTTGTTGTCGTGCAGTCGCATGTCTCGACGGATCCAATGGATGGCGATGTCTTTCACAGATTTTTTTTTAGCTGTCAGAAAGGTCGGTTCTGAGGGATCAAAAATGTGGATTTACAAATTGTTTTTCTCTTCGAACAATCCGCATTGAACTTTGCCGACCTTTGACGGTTATATACGTTCACAGAAAACCCTGTACAATGAAAAAATTTTTCTCTCTATTAACGCTCTTGGCTGCCGGAGTATCAACTTTAACGCTAAACGCTCAAGGCAATCCGTGTGGAGTCGAAGGAATTGTAGTTGAAGCCTCAAATTACGATTATTCCCCAGCATCCGTTGAAATCGAAGCCGGCCAGACAATTGTTTGGGTGAATGTAGGTGGATCACATGATGTGAATGGATCCGAAAGCAGCATTGGTGCGATGTGGGACAATCCAGAAACATTCAGCCTCCCTACCGTATCAGGTAACAGCGATGGTGTCTGCATCGGTTCTCACACGTTCACAGTTGAAGGTACGTACGATTATGACTGTTCTGTTGGAAACCATGCCCAAAACGGCATGGTAGCTACGGTCACAGTGAATCCTGCGCCGCAGAGCAATAGTGTTGTAGACATTATTGTCAACAGCCAGTCTCACACAGTACTTGAGCAAGCTGTTATTGCAGCCGATTTGGCAGAAACTCTCAACGGTGAAGGTCCATTTACTGTTTTTGCTCCAACGGACGATGCATTCGCGACACTGTTGGACGCCTTAGGGTATACAGCTGAAGAGTTGCTTGCATATCCCGGATTGACGAATATTCTTTTGTACCACGTTGTAGCTGGTGAAGCCATGGCAGCGGACTTAAGTGATGGTCAGTCAATCACGACATTGCTCGAAGAAGATGTGACGGTAACCATCAATGAGATGGGTGTTTACATCAACAATGCCATGGTTACAGTTGCCGATTTGGAAGCTGACAATGGTGTGGTTCACGTCATTGATGCGGTTCTCATGCCGCAGATAGATGGCTGCTCGGATATTACAGCTTGTAATTATGACGCATTCGCTTCTGGAGACGCCGACTTTTGCATATTTCCTGACGATAATTATGATTGCTCAGGGTTTTGCGTTGATCCAATTGCATGCAATTATGCAGAAGAACCGTATGGAGTATCAATCTATTCTGAGAATTTTGAATCTTTCAATGCAGGAGATTATGTCTCATCAAGCAATTCTTGGAATACTTGGTCCAGCTCAGGCGGGGGCACTGAGGAAGATGCTCAAGTGGACAATGGTCTGGCGCACGAAAGCGATAATTCCTTGCCCATTTACGCCAGCTCACCATTTGGAGGCCCCATGGATGTAATGCTAACAGTAGGCCTAGACGGAGGCGTTTATGAGGCCTCATTCTGGATGTTCATTCCTGAGACATATTCTGGTTATTATAATATCCAAGAGGATACAGCTCCTGGAGTTGGTTGGGCGTTCGACGTCACATTTGCATCTTCGGGAGATTTCCAAGTTGTTGCAGACGCAGTCACGGTTGCGGGTGGTTCTTTTCCCTTAGGCCAGTGGTTTGAGATTCATCACTTAGTTGATATGGACAATGATATGATTACACTGACCATCGATGGTGTTGCGGGCGATTCGTTTCCCTTTGATTCATCATTCGGTGGGATTAACTTTTTTAGTTTTGGGGATGGAATCTCCTTGCCTTTTTACATCATTGACGATATTGAAATCAATACCTACAACGGAATTGTACCTGGCGCATGCACCTATCCTGGCTGTCAGGATCTCTCCGCATCTAATTACGATGCTGAAGCGGGTTGCTCTGCCGACTGCAATTACCTCACTTACGATTGCGCATCAATTGGTGATGAGGAATGGGTTGATGAGGTCATGGGGCTTTTTCCGGAATGGCAAGAGGCGATGCACGGTGTCGCATGGGAAGGCGAATGGGTGTTCAATGTTCCGGCGACGGTCATTGAGCCCGTTTCTGGTGTGAGTTACGGCATTCATCATGTTGACTGGGGCGAAGTATCGGGTTTGCCATCCTGGGCCACAGGTGATTATTCGCTCGGCGATTTGGATGCTTCTTCGCAACATTGCATCGCGGCGTCGGGCGTACCAAGTGAGTCTGGAATTCATGAGCTCACTGCTTCCGGCGAGGTTTTCATTTCCATTTTTGGATCGGAGTTCAGCATCGGTCAGCAGACATATTCTGCATGGCTTGAAGTTCTAGAAAACCCCAACCCGATTC
>DDEH01000135.1 GCA_002336085.1 Flavobacteriales bacterium UBA1959
AAACGCGCACTTGACTCTTTCATCGATGCAACAGCAGGTGCATTGGGCAAAGGAGACCGTGTATCCCTCGTAGGATTCGGTTCTTTCTCTGTCACTCACCGAGCTGAACGCAAAGGACGTAACCCACGTACGGGTAAGGAAATCACAATTGCAGCAAAGAACGTAATCAAGTTCAAAGCTGGTGCTGAGCTGAACAGCAAGGTGTAACAACCCCTGTTCTTCGGAAAGGCCCTGCGGTAATCGCGGGGCCTTTTTCATTTAAACCTAACCCAAGCACGAGCGAGCCATGGATCCTCGGTTCAAGGCACTGGAGCCTTTTCTAAGCACCGAACGAAAAAATCGATTCGAAGACGTTCTCGAATGGAGGATGCGGCATATCTGCCTCGTTCTTGAAAACGTCTACCAATCGCGCAATGCTAGTGCTGTAATGCGCACGTGTGACGGATGCGGAATCCAAGATGTGCATTTGATTGAGGACATGAATCCATGGGTTTTTAATCGCCACGTTTCAAAAGGAACACCTTCTTGGCTGACACTGCATCGGTATCGAGGAGAGACAAACCCAAGTGAAGCATGTATCAAACGCCTAAAGGCTCAAGGGTATGACATCGCCATAACATCGCCGCACGTAGACGGTAAGCAAGCGCACGAATTGCCCATTGATCGTCCAATCGCACTAATTATGGGCACCGAATTTGAAGGGGTGTCTGAGGCTTTTTCTCAGGCTGCAGACCACCATGTTTACATACCGATGAAGGGCTTCGCCGAATCTCTAAACATTAGTGTTGCGGCGGGCATTGTCATGAACGACATTGCACGACGAGTTCGCAATCTACCAGCGAAAACCTGGCGATTATCCGAAGATGAAAAAGACGAATTAAGAGCCGATTGGGCTATGAAAACCGTTCGGAAATCAGACGTGATTTTAAAACAGCTGAAGATCAGTCCTGCTTCCGGAGAAACCCTTATCTAAACAAGGATTTCCAGAGTGGAATCGTTTTTTTTCGAACGACATTTGCAGCTTATGATGCCCGCTCAATCCCTTCGCATTGGCTATCGAGACTTGCTTCGAATGGCCCTTCCTATTTCTGCGGGCACAGCGCTACAGTTTTTGGTGTTGCTCACGGATAACTTCTTCCTCGCTCGACACAGTGAATCCGCAATCAATGGAGCCGGAAATGCGGGATTGGTCTACATGACGCTTGAAATGCTCGCCGTAGGAAGCGCAGCAGCAATACAAATAATCATTGCGCGTCGTGTTGGGGAGAACGACCACGCCGAAGCTCGTAGAACCCTTCGAACGGGAATTTTAATCCACCTCGGTATCGGTATCGCCTTGCTCGGAATTGGAAGCCTTTTGAACCTCGGGCTTCTCGGAAGCACAATTCAAAATGAAGAGATTCGAGCTGTATTTGAACCCTACTTCGGCATTCGCCTACTCGGATTCATTCCATTCTCCATTTTACTTGTGCTCAACGCCTTCTACACAGGCACAACCAAAACATGGCCCATATTACTAGTCGCAGCTGCCACAGGAGGCTTAAACATCATTCTGGATGCGGCTTGGGTTGACGGATGGTGGGGAGTAGAGCCAATTGGAGCCTTAGGTGCAGCATGGGCATCGGTATCTGCTGAAACACTTGGATGCTTGGTTTCATTCATCATTTTGTTTCGAATTTCACCGGATATCCTGCATTCAAAAACCTTGTTAAACCGGATTAAGATGAAGGCCTGGTGGGAATTGGCCTACCCACTGATGGGGCAATTTCTAATTACTATCGCCACCTGGACGGCATTTTTCTTTTTTGTCGAAAAGGTTGGTAGCTTGGAACTCAAAGTCTCACACATCACTCGAAACTTCTTTATGCTCGCCTTTATCGCAGCTCAAGGGATTCAACAAACCACACGAACTTATGTCAGTGGACTCATTGGAGAGAATCGAATCGCAGACATCAAAATAACATTGCGTCGGCTGACCATCTTGAATGCATGCGGCATGCTAATTCTCTGCCACGGCTACCTCCTCTATCCAAAACAACTCGCTTCAGCATTTTTTGATGATGCTGCTGGGCTTGAAGCGATGGAGAAGACGTTGCTTGTTGTATTCGTAGGTGTTACCATTTATACTTTTTCAGGAATCATGCTCTCCACCATTCAAGGCATTGGCAAAACAAGAAGAGCATTTCGAATCGAATTCATTTCGGTAACGGCTTATATATTTGTTGCGGCAGCTTTGACTTTGATTTGGCCACAACCCATCTGGATCATCTGGCTGGTTGAATGGGTCTATTTTTCTTGCATTGGAATCGGGAGTTGGCTGTACTTGAGACGACTGAATTGGACCGGCCTGGATGGAGCAATCGATGAACCACTCGTGCAATGAACAAAACATTTCCAACCGTCCCCACAGAGCAACCGCTTCGCATTGCTTTTTTCGGTACGCCCGATTTCGCAGCTATTTGCCTGCAAAAATTGCACACTAGCCGAAACGAAATCGTAGCGGTGATTACCGCTCCAGACAAAAAGTCCGGCCGAGGCCAACGGATGCAGCACTCCCCAGTGAAATCTGCCGCGAGCCAATTGAACTTGCCGGTCCTTCAACCACAGAACCTAAAGGACCCAAGTTTTGCTGCAATATTTAAGGAGCTTGATTGCGATTTGGCCATTGTGGTAGCGTTTCGCATGCTTCCTAAAGCAATCTGGAGCGCTCCTCGGTTTGGATCCATCAATCTGCATGCCTCTCTGCTGCCACAATTGCGCGGCGCAGCACCCATTCAATGGGCAATTCGGCACAAGCTTCTCGAGACGGGTGTAACGACTTTCTCATTGCAACATGCCATCGATACCGGCGATATCCTCTTGCAAGAGAGCGTTGCGATTGAGCCAACTGAAACTGCCGGAACACTGCACGATAAATTGTTGCAAACGGGCAGTACACTCATCATCGAAACCATTGAAAAACTCACTCAAGGCAACTTAAGACCTGTTGCTCAAGCAGACCTTTTATTGTCAAGACCACTCCTCGAAGCTCCAAAATTAAACAGAGAAAACTGTCTAATTAAATGGTCACAAAGCACTGACAATGTGTTCCATATGATTAGATCATTGAATCCTTACCCCAAAAGTTGGTGCACAACACCCTCAGGCGATTTAAAAGTAATCTCTGCGCAACCGACTGAATTGGACATCAAACTCCAAGAAGCTGGAACTGCAATCATCCACAGAAATAGATTATTCATTGCCTGCTCAGACGGCTGGATTGAATTGTTGAAAATCGTTCCCAACGGTAAAAAACCGATGGAGGCCCGTGCCTGGATAAATGGACTGCAGCCCAGTCAACGGCAATCATTGGGCATTTGGAACTAAAAACAGGCCATTCAATCGATTTGATGAATGTCCGCTGGGTCAATCAATGCGCCGAATGCAACTGATGGAGTGTGTCTTGGTTTGATCTCGCCAAATTCCATCTTCTTTCATAGCATCTAGCCGCACCTCTCCCGCCGCGTGAATAATGGTATCCAAGGTCTTCAATATACCCACGTGGGTGATGCCACCGGATACATTTTTAAAAAAGACCAAATCTCCTGGAGATCGATTGACCCAATGGATAAGGCCTCCTTTCAAAGCCTGCTGACTCGCATCCCGTGGAAGCTTTTTTCCGCATAACACGTATGCCAGTTGAATCAACCCAGAGCAATCCATGCCCCAGACACTGCGGCCGCCCCATCGGTAGGGTGACCCAATGAAAGCCTGGGCAGCATCCAGAGGACTTTGATGTGCTTGAAAGACATCATCCAAAGGAAACAATGGGCTCAAGTCATTGCCTGCTAGTGACCATGTTGAATGATCATCACCAAGGGACACAATCGATCCAGCAGGCAATTGCAATACCGCGCCGTCCGGTCTCAACCAAGGTGACACCGGCGACTGAACTCGGAAATACTTGGCTCCTATGTGCTTTGCCGCACCGGCATGAAAGAAGAACCATTGCTTCCTGTCGGTCCATCCCTCGTAATCATCGCCAACCAGCTGGATTCGAATCCAATCCTTGGTTCCTATTTCTTGAACAACAGCAACCTCACCTGCGAGCGCTTCTGTGCACATCTCAGATATGTCTGATGGCTGGGTGCGAATAGGTGCGCACGAAACCACTAACTCAATAAAGTCTCCAACTTGCACAGCTACACTGTTTCAATCATCAATGCTGAAGCACCACCACCACCGTTACAAATTCCCGCACCACCTTTGTTCAAGCCTCGCTTTCGCAGTGCATGGATAAGGGTCACTACGATACGTGAACCGCTTGAACCCAATGGATGGCCTAAAGCGACGGCGCCACCATTGACATTAACGGTCTTCGGATTTAGCTTGAGTAAATCCATGTTGGCAATTCCAACCACAGCAAATGCCTCATTCAACTCCCAAAGATCTACGTCATCTGATTCCCAGCCAGATTTAGATAGTGCAATGGGAACAGCTTTCGCTGGCGCTGTCGTAAACCATTCCGGCTGATGCGCTGCATCTGCATATCCTGCAATTTTAGCAATGGGATTTAACCCCAGACGCTTTACCGCATCCTCAGAAGCCAATACCAATGCACTTGCGCCATCATTCAATGTTGATGCATTGGCAGCTGTGACGGTGCCATCCTTTTGAAATGCTGGCCGTAAGCTTCGAATCTTCTCCATTTTAACTGCCTTGAACTCCTCGTCTTCCGAGACTGTGAGCGCATCGCCTCTGCGCTGCGGCACAGAAACGGGAACTACTTCTTCATTGAATGCCCCAGATGCCCATGCAGCCGACGCTCGCTCGTAGCTCATGACTGCAAAATCGTCTTGGGCTTCACGCGATATGGAATGTTCTTTGGCACAAAGCTCTGCACAATTTCCCATGTGCGTGGAATTGTAAACGTCAGTCAACCCGTCGAGCAACATCCCATCCTGCATTTTTAAGTCACCAAATTTTGTTCCTGCTCGTCCCGAAAAATAATGCGGGACCTGACTCATATTCTCCATCCCACCGGCAATCACAATATCAGCATCACCGAGAGCAATCGCCTGAGCCGCAAGAGAGATAGACTTCATGCCACTTGCACACACCTTATTGACCGTCGTACACGGGACACTGTCTGGTATTCCAGCCGCCATTGCTGCCTGCCGAGCAGGTGCTTGACCTATTCCGGCCTGAAGCACATTGCCCATTATTACCTCCTCAACTTGATTCGGATCCACCCCTGCGGCTTCCATTGCACCTCGGATTGCGGTTGCTCCCAATTGCGGGGCGGGCACACTTGACAAACCACCGAGAAAACTCCCCATGGGGGTCCGAACTGCGGACAACACGTATACTGCTTTGCTCATTTAAATTGTATTTGACTCCAAATTTAACAGGTGTTGGATTGACTTGGCCATGTATCGCTGTTTTTGGCACAGAGATTGGTTTGTTCAGTTGGTTAGCATTCTGATAGAAGCATCAAGATAATTTGGTTTAGGTTAAGCGGAGCATTGGGAAACGTCCCAGTGCTTTGTTGTTTTTCAATGATTATCAGTGACTTAACGATTTGCACAATATATTTCTTACGAGATCCTGAAACATTTGGACCACGCACACCGTAGGAAAGAACGATTCCAACAATTCGAAATTATGTCTATAACCGGTATTCCCATTCCCCATCTGCCAAGTGCACTGGAACAGTACAAAACCTTGATCAGGCACGTACATGGCGAACCCGTCATGATTCGAAGGGCCATGCGAATTGCCTTTAGGAGCCTCAGCCCTAAAGACAGTATCCAGCTTAGGGACTGGCTCGAAGGAAGATATCAACTTTAAACAATAGACTTTC
>DDEH01000024.1:0-21014 GCA_002336085.1 Flavobacteriales bacterium UBA1959
TCCCGAATTGAGATAATACTGGTTATCTGTAGTATCTAAAATGGTATTCTGAAATTTCTTTCGCTTGTAGTTATTGATAAAGATATTTCGCATTATCGTGTACAACCATCCTTTAATATTCGTGCCTTCTTTAAAGTTCTTCTTGTAACGAAGCGCTTTGACCATCGTATCCTGAATCAAGTCCTCTGCGTCTTGAGCGTCTCTCGTAAATCCCAAGGCAAAGCCTTTCAAAAAGGTTCGGTTGGTGACAAGGAGGGAGTTAAAATCAATCGTACTCATGACATTAATGTTTAATGATTCCCGGCAAAGGTTAAACAAAAGATCCATTGAACCAAATTTCTGTTTAACTTTTATCAAAAAAGATTAAACAAAAAAAAGGAAATCCCGATTATTAATCGATCCAAAAGACTATAAGAATTTGATTATGAGCTAAATAGAACCTTGGCCAGCTCTTGGCCGCTTGATACGATTGTCACCCTATCGTTTGAGCCACAGCCCTCAAAAACCCGTCCTGCCAACAAGAAATTGTTGTCCAATCCTTCAAATTCAGAGGTTATTAGATCCACATAGGATTGTGCTTCTGAGGACGCCGGGTATGTTGTGCAGTAGGAAACAAAGCGAGCGTCGGGAAATTGCTCTGCCACAGCTATTAAGTCAGAAAATGGAACGCTTGCCCCTAAGAAAACACTTCGAATGCCATTCTTCCTGCACAGAAAGTGGATAAAGAGCAGACTGATGTCGTGTACCTCGCGCTCCGGAAGATAAAGGACAGCTACAGGTGCATCCGCAATTCCTTCGTCACTGGTGCAATCCACTGCAGAATTTAAAACCTGACGCATCAGGTGACTGATGAAATGTTCTTGTGCCGGACAAATCGAATTTGTTAGCCACAGAACACCAATCTGAGACAAAAACGGGAGGAATAGCTGCAAAACAGTTTGTTCCAAACCAAACTCCGAGGAGTGCTCTTCTACAATTTTATGAAACTCCACTTCGTCATAGCTAAGCATGCTCAGCTTCAATCGTGAAAACAAAGCACTGAGTCCCCCCTCCTCAATCTGCACATCGGTCACTTTACTCAGCAATGCTGAGTCTCCCAATTGAGCAATTTTAGAAATCTTCATGCCGTGATGCATGAGGTATGAAACATTTAAAAGTTTCTTTAAATCATCTCCACCGTAATATCGAATGTTGGTCAGTGTCCGCTTCGGAGCAAGGAGATTGTAACGCTGCTCCCAAGCACGAATAGTGTGAGACTTCACACCCGTAAAGTGTTCCAAGTCTTTTATCGAGAATTGCTGAGATACTCCTCCCTCTTTCATGTGTACTGAAGTATTGACATAGCACAACGAGTATGAATAGAACGCACGTCGTATTTTTGCTCCATGAGCAAATTGAACTTTTTCAACGATGATTCAAAAAACTGCCTGTATCCTATTGGAGCAATGCAAGGCAATGAATCATTGCAATTGGGAGCATTCTCTATAAAGGAACTCTGGGAGGGTTTGATCCAAGATGACATTGCCACATCAGAACAAAAAAATGCGGAAAAAGTTCAATTCGCCATTGGACACGGGGAGCTCAATGATCGATGGATCCCTTCAAAAGAGGCACTTTTCACCCTCTCCGCGCTTCCTATTGGGACAGACCTCTATGGCAATGAAGCTCCTCTATTTCGCTGGACAAATGAGGATTCAACTCCATCGAAATCCAAGCAAATGCTGGAAAACGCCGATATTTTGAATGCGCCTCATGAGCTTTTTACCCGCGCAGGTGATTGGATCCATCAGCAAGCCAATCGATGCAAACAAAACTGGGGAGGAGAGCATGGTGGTCAAATAAAATTGCCCAGCCATGTCCATGTGATTGGGCCTCTGGAAAACTTAATAATGGCTCCTGGAGCTCGTGTTTTAGGCTGCACAATCAATACCGAAGAGGGTCCGGTGTTGCTGGGTCCGGGCAGTGAGGTTCAAGAGGGCAGTCATGTCCGTGGACCCCTCTACCTCGGTGCGGGGAGTGTTTTAAAAATGGGGGCGAAAATATACGGCCCCACCTCCATCGGTGAGCAGTGCCGAATCGGTGGAGAAGTTTCAAATTCAGTTTTCCTCGGATTCTCAAACAAAGGACATGACGGGTTCGTTGGCAATTCAGTCATCGGTCGCTGGTGCAATTTAGGAGCAGCGACAAACACGAGCAATTTGAAGAGCAATTACAGCAAAGTGAAGATGTGGAATGTTGACTCCGAAAGTCTCGAAGCGACAGGCTTGCAGTTTTGCGGATTGATCATGGGCGATCACAGCAAATCCGGTATCAATACTATGTTTAACGCGGGAAGCGTCGTGGGCGCAGGATGCAATATTTTCGGCAGCGGCTTTCAACCCAAACACATCCCCCCATTTTCGTGGGGAGGCGGCAAAAACTGGACCGTGTACGACCTGGGTAAGTTTTTACAAACCGCACGATCAGTAATGGAACGAAGAGGCTGTGAATTGACTCCGGATCAGATCCATAATTGGACCAATCTGCATCAAAATTTACGCAGGAGCAACTGACAAAAACAACTGCCACATTGTCCGATACGATGATGGCACGGCCTTTGACTTAAACGAGGTGAATAAGGAAGAAGATGTTTGAAGATCAAATCGAAGAAGAACAGTGGTCCATGAGCGATGCGCAAGACCATGAATTTATACCGCTGATATCCGCTGAAGATGAAGAGGCCATGCAGAAAGAGAAGGTTCCAGAAGACCTTCCCCTGCTTTCCTTGAGAAACACAGTGCTATTTCCGGGAGTTGTAATACCCATTACGGTGGGCCGCGATCGGTCCATAAGACTGGTAAAAGAAGCTCATAAAAATGAGCAACGAATTGGAGTCGTTAGCCAGAAAAACGATGACATCGAAGTACCAAATGGCACCGACCTCAACGAGGTTGGAACCGTAGCAAAGGTCATCAAGATGCTGCGCATGCCCGATGGCTCGAACACCGTTATCCTACAAGGTCAAAAGCGGTTCAAGTGGACCGAAATTGTTCAAGAAGAGCCTTACATGAAGGCCCGCGTTATGGAGTATGATGCGGAAAATCTTCCGCCGAAAGACGAAGAGCACAAGGCGCTGATGGAAAGTTTGAAAGAACTCGCCATCGAAATCATTCAGTTGAGCCCTAACATCCCCTCAGAAGCGGGCTTTGCTATAAAAAGCATTGAGAGTTTGACATTTTTGGTCAATTTCATCGGTTCGAATATGAACGCCTCGGTGGAACAGAAACAGGGGTTATTGGAGGTGGCTGGCATCAAAGCTCGAGCACGCAGGGTACTAGAATTATTGAATAAGGAGAAGCAAATGCTGTCCTTAAAACGAGACATTCAAACGAAGGTAAAAGGCGAACTTGACCAGCAGCAGCGTGAGTATTTCTTGAACCAGCAACTCAAGCAGATTCAGGAAGAGCTGGGCAACAATCCACAAGCACAGGAAGTTGCTGAACGCAAACTCAAAGCAGAATCCATGCAGTGGCCAACGCATGCGAAAGAGGCATTTGACCGAGAGATCGTCAAGCTTGAGCGAATGAATTCTCAATCTGCCGAATACAGCGTGCAGGCGAACTATGTCGACTTGATGTTGGATTTGCCTTGGGAGAAAAAGTCAGAAGATAATTTTGACCTTCACCACGCCCAGAAAGTTTTGGATGATGATCATTATGGTTTGGATAAGGTGAAAGAGCGCATCATCGAACACCTTGCTGTCCTCAAAATAAAAGGCGATCTCAAAGCACCGATTATTTGTCTGTATGGACCTCCTGGTGTAGGCAAAACTTCACTTGGGAAGAGCGTAGCACGGGCCTTGAACCGAGAATATGTTCGAATGAGTTTGGGTGGATTGAGGGATGAAGCGGAGATTCGAGGACACCGCAAAACGTACATTGGCGCGATGCCCGGACGCATCCTACAAAACCTCAAGAAGGCCGGCTTGTCCAACCCTCTTTTCGTACTGGATGAAATCGACAAGCTCGGGCGAGACCACCACGGTGACCCCTCGAGCGCAATGCTCGAAGTTCTTGACCCCGAGCAAAACAGCGCATTCCACGACAACTATCTCGACTTGGACTACGACTTAAGCAACGTCATGTTTATTGCCACTTGCAACAGCTTGGCGTCGATTCAACCGGCGTTGCGTGATCGAATGGAAATCATTGAAGTAACAGGATACACCGTCGAGGAGAAGGTCCAAATCGCAAAGCGTCACCTCGTTCCTAAACACCTCAATGATTCTGGCCTAACGCAAAAACAAATCAAACTTCCTGTAAAAAGCCTGGAAGCTATTGTTGAACAATACACCAATGAAAGTGGAGTCCGTGGACTAGAAAAGCGCATTGCCAAGGTGATTCGAAACCGGGCAAAAGAAGTGGCCTTGGACGAAACATTTGAAGCGGCCGTTGCCCCGGAACACTTGAAAGGAATTTTGGGGCCTTCCAGGGAAAAAGACCGCTACCAAGGAAACGATACTCCCGGTGTCGTTACCGGACTCGCTTGGACACCCAATGGCGGCGACATCTTATTCATTGAGACGTCCCTAACCAAAGGCACAGGCAAACTCACTCTCACCGGAAACTTGGGCGATGTAATGAAAGAAAGCGCCATGATTGCTTTGGAATATATCAAATCACACGCAGATAGCATGGGATTGAATGCAGACGAGATGAGCAAGACCAATGTACACCTTCATGTGCCTCAAGGCGCAATTCCAAAGGATGGCCCCAGTGCCGGAATCACGATGGTTTCTGCAATGGTATCTGCCTTTACAGGCAAAAAAATCCGAAAGGCCTTGGCCATGACAGGGGAAATCACGCTGCGCGGACAAGTATTGCCTGTTGGTGGAGTCAAGGAGAAAATTCTCGCTGCCAAACGTGCCGGTATCAAGGAAATCATAATGTGCGATCGCAACAAACAGGATGTGGACGAAATCGACGAGCGTTACATCAAAGGTTTAAAATTTACTTTTGTTTCAAATATTCAAGAAGTGGTTCAACGTGCCGTGACAAACGAAAAGGCCAATTGATGCGTTTGGTTCCATGATGAAGCACCCCACCTCCTCTCTGCTTTTTGTTTTCTGTATTCTGGCCTTGGCCTCTGGGCAAATAATGGCACAGCAGACGCAAGAGTCACTTGTTTTTGAAGTCCCAACGGACGCGAGATCAGCGGCCCTAGGAGGTGTGCTTATGGCAGACCTGAGCAATGACCTGCATGCCGCGGCTTACAATCCTACGCTACTAGATTCCAGTGACGCCAACATGGTTGCTCTAGACTACGTGAACTACTACAGTAGTATTGGATTAATCTCTGCAAATTATGCACTGAAGCTCAAGCAAGGGAGAATGATGCAGTTGGGCATGCGAGCCTTGAATTACGGTCAATTTGAGGGATATGACGCCGCTGGAAATCCTCAAGGAACCTTTCCTGGAAGCGACCTACTCGGATTCGTTGGGTGGTCACACCCCATAGACTCGACATGGACAGTCGGGCTTCAGGTTTTCACAGGTTCGCGCAGTCTCAGTCGAGAAGTGGCACTATGGGCGGGACTAGAAGGATTCATCCAAGCGCGCTGGCCAGAGCACAGAACGGCAGTTGGCGCGGGCATAACAGGATCTGGATACCAATGGGGATGGAAAGGAACACAACCTACAGGAAGCCTACCATTCAATGTGCAATGGAATTTTGTCAAAGGGTTTAGCAATGCTCCTTTCGTCCTTTTTGTAAAAGGAAATCACATGGAAAACTGGGACTTGGCGCCACCAGGCACCTATGATGATGGCATTGACCCATTGACTGGCGGGACAATTCCGAACAAAACGTTCCGTTTTGGAGATCAACTGATGCGCCACATTGCGCTGGGAACCCAGATCAACCTTGGCGAAAATGGAGCCTTGTATTTCGGATACGATTATAGAAGAAGATCAGAAATGGCTGTTGCACAGAGGTTTGGAACAAATGGACTCTCCATTGGCTGCGTTTACAAGGTCCGAGATTTCCAGTTTCGCTTGTGCAGAAACACTTACCATTTCGCGGGATCTTCCACGCATATTGGGCTCACATTTAATCCGCGGAAATTTAAGGGAAATCTAAAGGGTTGAAGGCTTAATTTGCGCATCCATGGAACACGCGAGAATCAATATTGCTATCGATGGTCATTCATCATCAGGAAAAAGCACGATGGCGAAGTCTTTGGCGAAAGAATTGAATTTCGTCTACATCGATACAGGTGCGATGTACCGAGCGGCAGCGCTCTTTTGTATCAAAGAACGTCTGATTGATGGCAATGAAATTGATGAGCGCAGAATACCTACTGCTATTGAACGGATGTATATTTCCTTCAAGTACAATGCGAAAACAGAACAATCTGAGATCCATTTGGGAGGCGCGAACGTAGAAACAGAAATTCGATCCATGGAGGTCGCCCGACGCGTGAGCCTTGTTGCAGCAGTTCCAGAAATAAGACACAAGCTCGTCAACATGCAGCGACGTATGGCCTCTTCAGGTGGCGTCGTAATGGATGGACGTGATATAGGGACTGTGGTGATGCCAAAAGCTCAACTCAAATTTTTCATCACAGCCGAGGTTGAAATTCGAGCCAAAAGACGCTTTGAAGAGTTGTTGCGCAAAGGTGTAGAAACCACTCTAGGCGAGGTCTTGACCAATATTATTGAGCGTGACCGAATCGATACTACGCGAGCCGTTGCACCACTTCGTCAAGCGAAAGACTCCATTGTTATTGACAATAGCAACATCACATTGGACGAACAATTTGATTTCCTGTTAAGCCACGCTCGGAAAGTCATGGCTGTCCAATGAAATTCTGGGAGTGGACATTGATCTTATTCGTATTTGGTTCCATGCTGTTCAGCACCTCGGCTGCGTTCGGTTCAATCTACCCAGCACCAGCAATCGCAAACAGCCTCAGCGATACAATCAGCCCCGAATTCCTCCGCTCAAAAAATCTGCAGTGGGCAGACTCCATTCTTGAAACCCTTCATTTAAAGGAGCAAATCGCCCAATTGCTCATGCCACCGGTATATGCACATAAAGATCAAAAAGGTTGGGAGGAGGCGGAAGACTGGGCGCGAAATGGCAGTATCGGTGGTGTAATATGCATGCAAGGACACCCTCAAGGTCAAATTCAACGCATTCAAAAACTGCAATCTGTCGCCAACGTTCCTCTATTGATATCAAGCGATGCCGAATGGGGATTGGGCATGCGCCTGGACTCCACTCGCTCATGGCCTCGCGCCCTCACCATCGGCGCAGCGAACGATACTGCCCTTACTCGACGATTCGGCCAAGAAGTTGGCAAAGCTCTGCGCGCCACCGGCGTACAGGTCAACTTCGCTCCTGTTGTGGATATCAATAGCAACCCATTGAATCCTGTAATCGGAAGCCGCTCATTTGGGAGTGACGTAACCCGCGTTTCTAGAATGGGAGTGGCATATGCCACGGGCATGCAAGATGTTGGTATAATGGCAACAGCAAAGCATTTCCCAGGCCATGGTGATACCGATTCCGATTCACACAAGACTTTGCCATCCGTCTTGCACGACAGAAATCGGCTCGACTCAATCGAGTTGAAACCCTTTCGCGAAGTTGCAAACCATGGTATCGCTGCCATGATGGCCGCTCATCTGTATATTCCTTCTCTGGATTCAACGCCGGGCAGACCGTCTACCCTTTCACCTTTGATCATTGACACTATCCTCAGAACGGAATTAAAATTCAAGGGACTTGTCTTCACTGATGCGATGACCATGAAGGGCTTTTCTGAATTTGCCACCACATCTACGCCACATGTAGATGCATTAATGGCCGGAAATGATGTGCTCCTTTTCCCAGGTGAGCCCGCAGAAGCCATTGCCGAAATTATGGAGGCAATTGCACTCAGTCGAATTGACTCCATATTCATCTCGGAAAAATGCAGACGCGTATTGGCTGCCAAAGCTTGGACCCGACCAATGCGCTCAATGGACGGTCCCTATGATTCCCCGCGAGCTGAATCCATCCATCGAGAACTTCTGGCCAAATCGCTGACTGTTGTCACAAATCGCAACAGGCAATTGCCTTGGAATAACGAACTTCGAGAAGTTGAATCTCTTTTCATTGGTTGGGAGGAACCACAGCACCAGCACTTCAATAAAGCTGCTGAGAAAACGATGGGAAACAATACCCATTTCAGTGGCGAATCGATGACTGACGCAGCGTTTTTGGAACACGGTAAATCTGCTGTCTCTGACCTTTTATCCCACGAACCGGATTGGTTGGTCATCCACTTGGGCGGCACTTCCAACTCAGTAAAAAAACAGTACGGCATTTCAAATGCATTGCTTCGTGAACTCGATCTTGCCTTGGCATTAGCGAACGAACGAAACGTGCCGACCGCGCTCGTCGTGTATGGCAGCCCCTATCTCCTTCAGCGTTTGGAAAATGCCACAGCATTGAGCACTGCATTGATTGTCGCTTACCAAGATGATGAACGCACCCTTGATGCCGTGGCAGATGCACTGACCGGAGCAGGCTCGGCCGGAGGCACACTCCCCGTTTCTGTAGGGACCTTTCCCGAAGGCCACGGAATGCCTTGGTTTGGAAGCTCTCGCCTCGGGTTTTCTCAGGTACCTTTTGCTGCGAAGCAGCGCATTGACAGCATTGCCGAGGATGCAATCTCAGGAGGTGCAATGCCTGGTTGCCGAGTCGTAGTAGCCCACAAAGGAATGATCGTTCACGATGGGATTTATGGCACCCTGGACGGAGCACAACCGGTAAAACCCAACAGTGTCTATGACCTTGCCAGCATCACTAAAATTGCTGCGTCCACCCTCGCGTTGATGCACCTCGAAGAACAAGGGAAATTTGACCGCAAAAAAAATCTGGATTTCTATTTGCCCGAACTCATCGGCACACCGCTAGGCGCAAGAACTATGCAAGACATCCTCGCGCATCGCGCGGGCCTCACCTCTTGGATCCCCTTTTATTTACACGCCATCGAAGATTCTTTGGCCTTTTCAACAAATGTCACCGAGGAGCACTCGCAGCGAATTTCAAATGCATGCTTTATGCGTCCCAGTTGGCAAGACAGCATTTGGCGAAAAATCAAAGATGCACCCTTGGACCCTGCAGGAAAACACCGCTACAGCGACCTTGGCTTCTACTGCATTCAGCGCATCATCGAAGGAATATCCAACACCTCTCTTGATCGCTTTGTAGATGAGGCATTCTACACGCCCGCGGGCTGGAATAGTCTTTGTTTCAATCCCCTGCGACAAACTGAAATCAAGAATATCGCTCCAACTGAGAATGACACCATCTTTCGAAAGGGAATCGTTCGGGGCACTGTTCACGATCCGGGTGCGGCCATGTTAGGAGGCGTTTGCGGTCATGCCGGACTGTTTGGAAATGCCTACGACCTTGCTCGATTGATGCACATGTTGCGCAATGGGGGGAGTTATGGAGGAACTGATTGGTTTCGTCCTGAAACCATAGCTGACTGGACGAGACAGGTGGATAGCGATCCTCAACACCGCAAGGCAAGTGGATTTGACCGCCCTTCCAACGAGCCAGATTCAGGTCCCACCTGCAACGAAGCCAGTTTCTCTAGTTTTGGTCATTCGGGATTCACAGGAACCCTCGCATGGGCAGATCCCGATGAAGACATCATATTCATTTTCCTCAGCAATAGAACCTATCCCGATGCCGAAAATCGCAAGCTGATCGAGTGGGATGTGAGAACAAAAATGCAACACGAGGTTTATCAATCTTTGGGGATACAAACGCGATTCGGCCAAATCCTAAAATGAACAATCAACTACGCCCTATGAAAATCGGTTTTGTCTGTTATCCCACCTTCGGAGGGTCTGGCGTTGTGGCCACTGAACTGGGCAAAGCGCTCGCTGAGAAGGGACATGAAATTCATTTCATCACGTATAGCGCTCCGGCGCGAATGGGAAGTCTCAAAAGCAATCTTTTCTATCATGAAGTCCGCGTATCGGACTACCCATTGTTCGATTATCAGCCGTATGAGCTGGTTCTGACAAGTAAAATGGTCGAAGTCACCTTGGCTCATGATCTCGATATGCTTCATGTGCACTATGCCATTCCGCACGCAAGCGCGGCTGTAATGGCTCGGGATATCTTAGAAGCCAAAGGAGTTTACATTCCTGTGGTCACGACCCTTCATGGAACTGATATTACTCTATTGGGCCGCGAACCTGCCTTTGAACCTGTGATTTCACATGCCATCAATCGATCAGACGCAGTCACTGCGGTATCGGAAAGCTTGCGCCAAGACACCATTGATTTGTTTGGAGTCAATCGCGACATCGATGTAGTAAATAATTTCATTTGCACCCGTCATTTCCAAAAAGAAGCAGACGAGAACTTCCGCACGAGCATTGCCCCTGATGGAGAACCCATAATCACGCATATCTCCAACTTCCGGCCAGTGAAGCGCGTGCATGACGTCCTCAACATATTTATTCAAATCCGAAAGGAAATGAACGCCAAGTTATTGCTCGTCGGTGATGGCCCAGAAAGATCAAAAATTGAAAAGCTAGCACAAGAGTCGGGAATTGGTGACGATGTTATTTGCATCGGCAAAATCAAAAACCCCGTTGAGCCACTTCTTATCAGTGATTTGTTCCTGCTCCCGTCAGAAACGGAGAGCTTTGGATTGGCTGCTTTAGAAGCGCTAGCCGCTGGCGTGCCTGTAATTGCCAGCGACTCAGGAGGAATCCCAGAGGTAGTTGAACATGGTAAATCTGGATTTCTTGCGCCCGTTGGAGATATAAGCGCCATG
Source organism: Flavobacteriales bacterium UBA1959 (assembly GCA_002336085.1). Lineage (GTDB taxonomy): Bacteria > Bacteroidota > Bacteroidia > Flavobacteriales_D > Sanyastnellaceae > UA16. The sequence goes on from DDEH01000024.1 coordinate 10,829, forward strand.
TCTTTGCATGCACTACAATTGCTGCAAAATCCTGCCATGATGGCAGATGCAAAACGCTTGGCTATCGAACAATCAGGTGCATATACTATCCAAAAAATTCTTCCTCAATACGAGAAAATTTATATGCGACTGATGCAGGTGCGAAACAACAAAGCGCAAAAATGACTGCCATGAGTGAGAAAAAAATTGGAGACCGAGTCTCGTTTCATTGGCATGAAGAAGCGCTAACGATTATAATCAATCAGAGAATTCCAAAAATTCAGCATATGATGCTGGATGCGTGGTTTACTGCATGGCTTTTGATCGGTGGTGCCTTTGGCTATTCTTACTCTACCAGCGAGGGAGATGAACGCAGTTTTATTCTGGTCTGCCTCGCATTCTGGACATTCTTTGCTTTTCGTGTTTTGAAAGTCGTGATTTGGCGTCGGGTGGGCAAGGAAATGATTCGTGTAGATTCGGAAGGCTTGAGCATTAAAAACGCCTTTGGTCCCTATGGAAAAGCCAAATTCTTCATCAAAGACAACATCAAGCGCATGGAAGTTATCCGCCGTGAACCAGCAAAATTCATGCACAACATGGACCAGAGCTTTTGGATCATGGGGGGCGATTCCTTGCAGTTCAAATACCTAAGATCCAGCTTCGTTCTCGGAAAACAGCTCAATGAACGCGACGCCAAAGCACTTGCACAATTGATTGATAAGGCGCTGCGCACGCTCAACTAGTTCATCGTTGACAGTCGTCAACTCCTCTCCTTCGGCTGCTTAGTTCCTGTAATCTTTATCTGCTTCAATTTGAGCGCATGAAAATGAGTAACAGGAAAATGGTTCACTGCTGTGCTTGAGCACATCGACAATCTTGGCAACCTACACCGGCTGCAAAAGGCATAAAACGAAAATCCAATCAAGCGTTCAGGAACCTCTGATTTTTACAATTCTTGTTGTACACCCATGAAAAATCGCAGTGCAGACAAATAACCGGCCGTTCCCAATCCACTAATAGCACCACTGCAAACTGGCCGAACCAAGGATTCGTGTCGGAACTCCTCGCGCGCCTCAGGATGTGAGAGGTGTAACTCGATTACGGGAGCTTCGATGGAGGCGATGGCATCACGAATTGCCACACTTGTATGTGTATACCCTCCGGGGTTGAACACAATGCCAATGCTATTAAAACCATGATCATGCAGATGATTCACCAACTCTCCTTCCACATTGCTTTGAAGGCATTGAACTTCATATCCATTAATCGCACCGAAATCCAAGAGCCGTTGGTTCAAATCCTCCAAAGATTCCAATCCGTAAACTTCTGGTTCGCGTCTTCCCAGCAAATTCAGATTGGGGCCGTTTAAAACAATTATTTTCTTCACGCTACAAACTTAAAGGATGTCCAACCAGCTCGGAAGCACAAAAATGGCCCAAAGCCATGCAACGATGGCGGCAACACAGTTTAGCACAAAGCCCACGCTAGCCATTCGCCCCATGGAGATTCTATTGCTCCCAAAGATAATTGCATTGGGTGGAGTCGCCATGGGCAACATAAATGCGCAACTGCTTGCCATGGTAACTGGAACGACCAGAATCAGCGGATCTATCCCCAAATTCAGCGCCACTTGAGCAACAACGGGGACCATGACAACAGTCAACGCAAGGTTGCTCATTACTTCTGTTAGCATCAGCGCTGAAAAAGTGAAAATTCCAATCAGCATTGGAAGGGAGAGCGACTCATTGCCTGCAATCGTCTCAGCAATCATTGGGAGTACACCGGCCTCATTCAGCGCTTTAGCGAGCGTGAGTCCGCCACCAAAGAGCAACAGAATATCCCAAGGCAATCGTTTGGCGTCTTCCCACGTGAGTAAGGCTCGATCCGCCATTGAACCCGCAGGAATCACAAACAAAACTGTGCCCGCCAACATCGCTATTGTCGTGTCGTTTAGCTCCCAACCAAAAGAGTTCACCAGCGAACGCCTTCCAACCCAAAAGGCTGCAGTGCAGACGAACACAATAGCGACGCGAATCTCAGCGGAATCCCAACTTCCCAATGCGGCGAGTTCCGCACGGATGCCATCCACACCTCCGGACAATTCAACATTTGAAACACGGCACAACACCCTAGTAAGCAACCAATAAACGAGCAGCAGCATTACCACTGAAAACGGAAGGGCTAGCATCATCCATTCCATGAAAGGCATACTAAAGGAAAACTGTTCTTCCATAATGCCGGCCATAGCTACATTCGGAGGCGTTCCTACAAGCGTGGCAATCCCCCCTAAGTTGGCCGCATAGGCAGTAGCCAGCAATAACACCATCGTAAAGCGCGGGTGCTCTTGTTCATTAATCTTTCCAGCAACTGACAGGGCTATGGGAAGCATCATCAAGGTGGTAGCCGTATTCGAAATCCACATGCTTAATACTGCTGTGGCGAGCATGAAGCCGGCAATGAGTCGACGCGGTTTTCCTCCTGCAAGCACAAGAATATTGAGCGCAAAACGCCGGTGAAGATTCCAACGTTCAAGAGCGATTGCAATCAGGAATCCTCCCATGAATAAAAACACAAAATGCGAACCATACGGTGCGGTCGTCTCTCCAATGCTCGAAATCCCCAACAAAGGAAACAACACCATTGGCAAAACAGAGGTGACCCCCAACGGAACGGCTTCAGTAATCCACCACATGAGCATCCAACTTCCTGCACTCAACACCGGAACGGCAGCATCGGAAAGCCCATAATATGATGCCAAAAGCCACACTATACCCGCTACAGCTGGCCCCAATAAAAGCCGCAAGGTGCGATTCATTTGCATGCTAGTTCAATGGTTTAAATACTGCCTGGTAGGGCAAGTGATCCGAGATGTAAAGTCCGAATTTAATGTGCTCGTCTGAGCATGCCCATTCGACCTCAAAGTCACCTCGAAAAAATATATAATCAATCCGTTTGGCTCCGGCTATTGCGTCGGTGAAAAATGAAGAAAAAGTACCAAATTCCTTCCGGCAGCGGTACCGGGCGCTTTCATAAGTGTCATTCAAATTCCCAATGGTCATGAGGTCACTGATCTCAAACGATTCAGGTTCAGCGTTGAAATCTCCACACACCAGGGTCAAACCATCTTCAGAATGGCCTGACCAGCCGGCCATCATGGCCGCAGAACTCCTTCGAGCCCATTCGCCAACATGCGACCAGTGTCCATTAAGCACCCGAACCGTTTCTTGATTAATCCGATCAAATAAGACCACAATCGTAACCAAACGCGGCAAGTCCGCATCCCATCCCGTCGACCCCGCTTGATTGGGATCCGTGGATAACCATTTCACCTCACCCTTAACTAAATCATAACGAGCGCGGTTCCAATAAACAGGGCAAGCTTCTCCTGTGCCATCCGCATTGCGGCCGCGACCAAAGGAATCGTGCTCTGTCAATTTATCGGACAAATCCGAGAACTGATTGGGCAAAACTTCCTGCAATGCCACAATATCGAAATACCGCACGGCATTAGCTACCTCATCCTTGCGCTCGAACCATTTCAACGTGTCTGTAGGGTTGTCATAGCGAACATTGAATGTGCAAACGGTTGTCTCAGCCGATGTCTGTGAAAAGCCCATTGATGGCGTGAAAAAACCGCCAATAACTGCCATAAAAAAAACACTCATAGAAATCGAACTGCTCAGATGCATCATGGAACGAAGATACCGACTGTCCGGCATTACCTTTGCGCCGTGGGAAGAGAAAGAAAATTCAGAAAGAACGAAGCGCTAATACTCGATGTAGAGGATATAGCGTTCGGCGGAAAAGGCATTGCACGCATAACGACGGACCAAGGGCCTTTCGTCGTCTTCATTCAAAATGCATTTCCGGGACAGAAGGTCGAAGCACGTGTCGTCAAATGCAAATCGCGGCACGCCGAGTGCAGGCTTGAAGAAGTCATTGAGCGCGCTTCCTGTGAGATAGAACTAGACTATCAGGAGATTCCCGGTGCGCCATACGCACGTGTTCCATTGGATATTCAACGCGCCACAAAAGAAGAAACCGCATTGGAGCTTTACAAACGCATTGGCGGCGTCGAGGACATCCAATCTGTTTATGAAGGTTTCATTCCTTCGCCCAAGAACTGGCACTACCGCAACAAAATGGAGTACAGCTTCTCGGCCATTGTTCACAATCCTGAGACCGGAGAAAAAGACGACGCGTTTGGACTGGGATTCAAAAAGCGAGGCACTTGGTGGGCTGTCGAAAACCTGAACAGTGATTGTGGGCTCTTTGATGCTCAAGTGGAGAATTTTCTGAGCAAACTGAGGCAATGGTTTGAAAAAAGCACCTTGCCCGCCTGGCATCCCCCAAAACGGGAAGGGTTTTACCGTTTTCTTGTTGTGCGCAGAAGCGAAGCCAATGAAAAACTGCTCTTCAATTTGGTCACAAGTTCCGTTGGAATCGATACGTTCAATCGAGGTGAGTTCGTCGAGATTCTCAAGACTGAATTTGGAAATCGCCTGCAAGGCGTAATGCACACAATCAATGATGACATAGGCGACCGGGTTGAAGCACGATCGGGGAGCTCGGAACTGATCCATGGAGAGGCGCACATCACCGAAACGCTAAATGGTCTTGACTTCGACATTGAAATGTCCAGCTTTTTCCAGACCAATCCAGTATGTGCCCAGCGTCTATATGCCGAGGTCATTGACGCCGTGGAGGGCACAAATGGAAGCGACCTTTCAGAATCCTCACATGGCAACGGCGAATACATCATGGATTTATTCTGTGGCACAGGTACCATTGCACAAATGCTGGCGCGTCACACCGGAAAACCAATTATCGGAGTAGACATTGTAGAACAAGCCATCGTGGACGCAAGGAAAAGTGCGCAAAAGAATGGAACTCAAAACGTAGAATTCCATGCAGCTGATGTTGGGAAGTTTTTGCTGGAATTTCCTGAGTACAAAGGACAGATTCAGTCCATAGTACTGGATCCACCACGGGCTGGAATTTCACCAAAATCACTGCGCAAGGTCATTCGATTGGGCGCATCACGCCTGGTCTATGTCTCCTGCAACCCTGCTACCCAAGCGCGGGACATCGTCACCTTGCGTGAATTTGGGTATGCGTTAAAACAACTCAAACTAGTGGATCAATTTCCGCACACGGCGCATATTGAGGCCATTGCCGTCTTTGAAAAGACCCTTACAGCATCGAACTTAGGCACATGACTTCCACCCGCATCCTCGAGTCCGAGCAAATCGAACGAAAAATCCAGCGCATCGCAAGGCAAATCGCTGAGGCATTCATTGATGCCGATCAGATTCATCTTATATCGATTGCTGGCAATGGAGAACCCTTTGCACACAGAATAAGTGAAGCACTGCAATCCATTTGCAATGCGCACATTGAAACAAGCACGTTGAAATTAAAAAAATCAGCGCCCCTTGAGGTGCCGATTCAGTTGAGCAATGACTTGAAACGATTGACGGGAGAACAAGTCGTCATTGTCGATGACGTGCTCAACTCCGGAAAAACGCTGATGTATGCAGTGCATCATATTTTGAGTGCGGGTCCAGCGCGTGTGGCAACGGCTGTTCTGGTAGACCGCATTCACCGCTCATTTCCGATCCGAGCTGATTTTTGTGGACTCAGCTTGAGCACGAACTTAAAGGAGCACATCGACGTAACAATTGGCCAAAAATGGAGCGACTCTGATGAAGCTGTGCTGACAGATTAGTGGCTACATTCAACTAGACACCTTCTAAATAAGCCTGCCATTCCACCTCCGGAAGTCTTGCTCTGTAGGTACGGAGGCCAAGACCTCATCTGCACCTGAATAACACGCGTTTCTAGATTCCCAATGCTGTTCAATTTGCTCAATGGTCTTGAGCATCCCATCCGGATTCAAAAGAAGTGGTCGCATGTGCATTTCATCTGCCTCAAACAACCTCTTTTTGATCGAATCAAAAGAAGGATTCAAATGCACTACATGCCCATGTGATTTCATCCAGTTCATCATGCCAGCAATGCACGGAGTGCCACCACCGCACGCCACCAGCTGCACATGTTCATTTTCCACAAGCCGATGCAACACTTGCTGTTCAATAATTCTAAAGACTTCCTCTCCTCTCTCACGAAATAAATCAGGAATGGTAGCACGCTCTTCTTCCTCAATAGCTGCATCGAGATCGACAAATCCTTTGCCGCAACTTGCAGCCATGCGTTGGACTGTGTACGTTTTTCCCGCGCCCATGTATCCGATGAAGAAAAGCACTGAATTCATTCACCGTGTACGTTAACCCGAAACATCGAAGATCCATTGAAGAATCCCTCCAACAGATCCCCGTCTGAGATTTTCCCAACCCCTGCTGGCGTTCCGGTAAATAATACATCCCCCATTTTCAAGGTCATGAACTTGGACACGTGCGCAATAAGATGGTGCACGTGGTGAACCATGTCATCGGCTTTTCCAGACTGGACCACTTCCCCATTTTTCTCCAAACGAAATGGAATCGACTCCCACTGAGAATCCAGAGAGTCAATCAGAATCCACTGCTTGCTAATGACCGCTGATCCGTCAAAAGCTTTCGCTTTTTCCCACGGATGCCCATTTGCTTTGGCCACTGCTTGAACATCCCGGGCCGTAAAGTCAATCCCCAGAGAAAGGGCATCAAAATAACGGTGAGCAAATTCCGGTTGAATAGACTTTCCATTCCGGCAAATCCGAATCAATAATTCGACTTCGTGCTGAACATCGTTGGTCCAAGAAGGAATGTAAAACGGATGCCGGTGTGCCAATACCGAACTGTCTGGTTTGAGAAAAAACAGTGGCTCGGCAGGGACTTTGTTTCCCAATTCCTTAGCGTGTTCAGCGTAATTACGCCCAATACAAATGACCTTCATGACGAATGGATGTGCTACAAAGATGGCACACAGCCGCGGTCATTCTACATAAAATCGAATCTCAACCCTCCGATCGGAATCTAGCGAAGTTTGTAAGCGCTCTTCACCAAAGTAGTTCAGCAGTACCCGATCCCCATCCAAACCAGTTTGTAATATATAGTCCCGCACAGCACGGGCTCGATTTTTGGATAACAAATGGTTCTGCGCACGCCCTCCGATGGCATCAGCGTGGCCAGTACAAACCACCCGAATCTGCGGATAGCGGCAAAGCAACTCCATTACTTCGTTCAATTCCAATTGCGCACTAAGATCCATGGCCACTGACCCAGAGGCAAAACGAACATCGACCGCCTGGGGCAATCGAAGTTGATTAAGAGATGGATCGGATTGTATAGGCCTCAAGACGGATTGGGAACCCTGTTCACCTAATTCCATTCTCTGAATCCGGCGATCCTGGTCTTCCAACAAAAATAAAATTCTTTCCATCCAAAACGTCAAATCCGGTGTTTCAGGACGAGGCCAAATCGAACGGTCTTCCGCTGAAATAGCATCAGCTGTGGCGAGTGACATCTCAACGGCCAAGGCCGGCAAAGGTGCGTTTGTGTCTAGCGCGAGCCAATCTGTCTCGAATGCATTCCCTGAGCCAATTTCCTCCTCTGCCAAAAGACCCTTTAACTCCTCGAACAATGCCGCGTTTACTCGGTAATTTAATTCCATCGCCAATTGCATCTTCAATTCATCCAATCCACTCTGAACCAAGACATACCATTGCTCTTCATCCGAAAGGTTTTCGGCCATACGCCAGCGCCTCAAATCGCGGTGATCCAATTCAGCCACGTAATGAATCAGTTCTTTCACCTCTTGCGAGAAACCACCATTGATCCAGGTATTGGACAAGGACTGCAGGCTGGCAACCTCTTGAACAATTCGTTCCAATTTTCGAGATACCGCAGCTTCACTCATTTTCCACTGGACTTTGCCCAATTCCAAGTCCACCTCCACTGCACCGTCCAGGAAAAAGCCGATATTTTCAAGCATCAACGCATGCGACCGTTGCCAAACGACCGATTGAACTTGATCTGATTCAAACCCCTGGGCTGCCGCAAATGAACAACCGTCTAAGATCACAAAAAGGCCACAACAAAAGAGCATCAACGGGGTGAAACGGATGCGAGTCGTCGCTCGCTGCGGGAGAAATGATACGCGCGCAATCATCTCCGTAAATATCGCTCAAATATATTAATATATCGACGAAATTCACTTTCCTCTTCCACGCAGCACTGTCAGCACTGTATACAAAAGAATTTTAATGTCCAACGCAATGCTCATATTCTCTATGTAGATGAGATCAAACCTTAAGCGCTGAATCATTTCATCGACATTCTGTGCATAGCCATACTTCACCTGCCCCCACGACGTGATCCCCGGATGGACCTTTTGCAAATGGTGATAATGAGGAGCACGCGCCATGATTTGTGCTATGAAATGCGCACGCTCCGGGCGCGGTCCTACAAGAGACATATCACCCAATAGAACATTTAAAAATTGCGGAAATTCATCCAGTCGCGATTTTCTTAAAAATTTACCGACAGGTGTTATGCGCGGATCATTATCCTTGCTCAGCTGGGGCCCATGGACCTCAGCATTCACGTACATACTTCTGAATTTAATGATTTTAAAAGGCTTTCCATGGCGACCAATTCGCTCTTGCAAATAGAAAACTGGCCCCTCACTCGTTGCCTTGATCAATATGCCAATCATCGCAAAAACAGGACTCAGCACGATCAAAGCAAAAATACTGACTGACCAGTCCAACATTCGCTTGATTGATCGTTGCCATTGCGGCATGATTTGACGATCAATCTCGATCAATGGCGCTCCATATATGCTTGTCATCCGCACAGAACCACTGAGGATATCGTAAATATCTGGAATGATTCTAATCTCCACGGGTGTGCCCTCTAACCCATTCAATATAGATTCGAGGTTGTTGCGATCGTCGCCGCCAATGGCGATTATAACTTCCTCAATTCCATGGTCTTTGATTACTTGTTGAATTTGAGGTACTCCTCCAAGGTTGGGCATGTAGCTATCCAATGCCGTATCGACTCCATTGACTTGAATAAAACCAATGAAACGGTATCCAGAATTCTTATGCAAGCCACTAATTTCCTCGTACATGCGCACCGCACGCTCATTGCCACCAATGACCAAAGTCGGGAAACTCCATTGCCCAGAATGAATCTTCTTCACCGTGCGGGTCGTAATGATAAACCGCCCAAGAAGTGTCAATGTCAGGTGGCACGCGGTCAAAGCACTCAGTGAAGCATAGTATTGCCGATAGCTCTTAATGTTGTCATCCAAAAGCAATCCAAAAAACAGCACGAGCACCCCCAGCGCGGTAGTCCAAGTAACCTGACCAACTTCCAAAATTCGGTGGCGTTTGAGCGGACGTGCAAACATGCCTGCAATACCGTGTAAAATCAACCAAAAAACAGGAACAATTGCCAGCCCCAACAAGTACTGTGAATCTGCAAAAGCATCGCTCCATTCGATTGCAGTGGTTTCCTCAAATACTACCTTGCGAAAAACATACAGCACGGTCCAAGACATCGCTCCAGAGAGCCAATCCGAAACCACATATGCAGCTATCAGCAGTCGTTTATTCATGGATACCGAACAAGCTTAAAGTTATCGACGATGACGGTAGTCGTATCCTGTGAAGCATCATAAAACGCATCCAAAAGAATCTCATATTGATTAGCATCAGGAGTGCTTCGTACCATTGGACCCAAATCCAGATAGATTTTATTTGGACTTAAATCGGTTGATTTCAATAACAATATGGGATACCGCTGGGCAGTTTCGTCATTGGCAACTTTAAGTCCAATCCAAAAAGGCTGATTGCACGCATAATCCAGTTCCAACCAGACTGGGCCTGAAGTGGTCAAATTGAATTGTTGTTCATTGGTATTCGAAGTCAACACGGCTTCTATCTCAGAAAGACGGATAACGCCGCTCGCCTGCCCCTCAAGCACCCAATTTGGGTCTTCTGATCGTTCAATGCTCGCCGTGCTAGTCGATGACTCTTCGAAACGATTGGACGTTTCGAAATCTTCCGCATTGATGACTTGGGTCAACTCTGTATAGCCCAGTTCCAAGTCCAGGGTATCTCTGCCGCCAAACTCCAGCTGCGGGACATATGTATACGCCTCATAGAAGGGATACGGTTGCCGTGTGGCTGAAATGGCATTTGCACGAATCCCCGCAGACAATATCAATTCTGGAGTTGGCCCCAAATCATCTGGAGACA
>DDEH01000024.1:21399-29206 GCA_002336085.1 Flavobacteriales bacterium UBA1959
CCAAACTTCTTCTATCCTGCTGGATGCAGACCCTTCTGTTTCATTCGTTTCAATGCCAATCGACTCCACGTGAAGCACAAACGGCTCACCTTCCCAAGAATCTATACAGCCAGTAAGGGCAGATAGAGATAACGCTGCAATTGCAACGAGATAAAACGGATTCGGAAAAGGCAAAAACTTGGTGGTCAATTGACGGAATAATTTCATCCACGTACGACGGCAAAATTAGCACTTCACCCACGGGATACGACAATGAGAACGGGCTGATTCGGCACTTCGTATCTCAGGTTTCTAACAAAAATAAAGAGTTGTCCACAAATAGTTTCAATCTGCACATCGAACGCAGCGTGCAGCACCGGGCACCAATAAAATCCGGCCCATGGGAATCAGCTCTCCACAATTCTGGCAAAGACCAAAACGATCTTCTTTGAGTCGGTCAAGAGCACGAAGGAGGTCTTGCCGTTGCTTCTCAACCTGCCGAAGCGCGGCCTGGTTGACACTCCGGTTGTTAATCGCATCCATTCTACTCACCCGACCAATGGCATTTTCTGGCGGGATTGGCTTTGTGAGCTCCCTGTATTCAATGATTCGCTCGTCCAATTGGACGAGCTTCTGCTTCACCATTTTCTTGAACTGTTCAGTTTCTTCGGCGCTCCAATGAGACATCTTGTGCGTTTTATGTTAAGATACAACTGACGACGAGGCATTCACAATAAATCAAATCCCTAGTTTTGCACCATGAAATTTTTCATCGATACGGCTAATCTCGATCAAATTCGTGACGCCCAAGCCCTAGGCATTTTAGACGGAGTGACTACCAACCCATCACTGATGGCCAAAGAAGGCATCTCAGGCGATGAAGCTGTGAAGGCACATTATGTTGCAATTTGCGAAATTGTCGACGGCGATGTCAGCGCCGAGGTAATCGCGACTGATTATGAAGGCATGATCTCTGAGGGGAGAGTATTAGCCGACTTGCATGCCAATATCGTGGTCAAAGTACCAGCAACCTTAGCCGGCATAAGAGCCATACGATGGTTCACAGACAATGGCATTCGAACAAATTGTACGTTAATCTTCTCTGCAGGTCAAGCACTGCTCGCGGCAAAGGCAGGAGCTACTTACGTGAGCCCTTTCGTTGGACGCTTGGACGACATCAGCAGCGACGGTCTGCAATTGATTGAAAAAATCCGTGTCATCTTCGACAACTACGATTACGGAACGGAAATATTGGCCGCCAGTGTGCGCCATAGCATGCACATCATAGAGTGCGCTGAAATCGGAGCTGATATCATGACGGGACCACTCAGTGCCATCGTTGGATTGTTGAAGCATCCCTTGACAGATAGTGGATTGGCGCAATTCTTAGCGGATCACGCCAAGGCAAAAGGTTAATGCTTCTGCGCATTCACCCGGACAATCCGGATGAGCGGAAAATCCGTGAAGCATGTGCCATTTTGGAACGGGATGGTGTACTCATCGTTCCTACAGATACCGTTTACAGCATGGCCTGTGTTTTGGGCTCATCAAAGGGATTAGAGCGCATCGCGAGACTCAAAAAAATCCCATTAAAATCGGCTCGATTTAGCATTGGATGTTCTGATTTAAGTCAATTATCTTCCTATACACGTCCGCTGAGTAGCGCCACGTTCAAGGCTATGAAACGTGCTTTTCCCGGTCCTTACACCTTCATTGTACCCGCGAACAACAACGTTCCAAAATGGTTCATCGGGAAGCGAAAAACCATTGGGATTAGGGTTCCTGATAACCGTATATTTAGTGCCATCGTAAACGAATTGGGAAAGCCTCTTGTTGTAAGCTCTGTTCGCGATGACAACGAAATACAGGAATACACGACAGATCCAGAACTCATCGCTGAGCGATTTGGAAGCCAAGTCGATGCTGTGATAAATGGAGGATTTGGAGAACTCGATGCCTCAACGGTTTTGGATTTCACCGGAGAATCACCCGTCATTGTCCGTGAAGGACTCGGACCCGTGGAAGAAGTGCTTTGATCACTTGTCTTGAGCGCGAGAGGACAGCATGGGAACAAAAGCAAAGTCTCCGTGATCTTGCCGAACATAGTCCACTTCTGTCGTTCGCGTCAACGTAAACATTCGCTGCGTATCGCCTTCTCCCACCGGGATGACAAGTCGTCCACCAATTTTTAATTGTTTCAGCAATGCCTCCGGAACCTCCGGGGCTCCGCATGTCACAATGATGCCATCAAATGGCGCGAAAACTGCTTTTCCCTTGTAACCATCCCCGTAGAACAAATCTGGCTTGAATCCCATGGTGCTCAGGAGTGGACCCGCCTTTTCAAACAGATTCCGTTGACGTTCAATCGAAAAAACTTTGAAGCGCATGGCACACAAGACAGCACATTGGTAACCACTCCCTGTACCAATTTCGAGAACTTTCTTTCCCGGCCCCAATTCGAGCAATTCTGTCTGCTTCGCCACGGTATGAGGTTTGCTAATCGTCTGGCCCGAGCCAATTTGAAACGCCTTGTTTTGGTATGCAAATTGCTCAAAAGCTGAGGAGAGAAAAAAGTGCCTTGGCACTTGGTCCATTGCCTCCAAAACCTCTTCACTTTGAATCCCCAACGATCGAAGATCGTCCAACATTTTCCTTCGTTGACCCTTGTGCCTGTATTCGTCCTTCATCTCAGGTCTAAATTAATACACCAATTGAAATCGTTTTGTCTCCAATCAACTTGTTTTGAACCTGGATTGTGAATTCAATGTTAGTCGAAATAGTGATCAATCAACCCCAAGAATTGGCCTTCAGAAAGTATTTTTAACCCATGACAAAACATTGGTTCACTTGCAAGGTCAAATATGTGCGGCACGATGCGGAAGGCGCGGAAGTCAAAGCCACGGAATCCTTCATTCTCGACGCGTACAATTACACGGAGGCGGAGACCCGAATGACTGAAATTTGCGAAAACGAAGGGATTCGCCCCTTTGAAATCGTCCAGATCACAAAGTCAAACCTGTCAGAAGTCATTCGGTTTGAAGATGCTGATAAGTGGTTCAAGGTCAAGATTGCATTGACCACTTTGGACGAGCAAAAAGGGATTGAAAAAGAATCCTACCAGCACGTGCTCCTTTCAGCAGCGGATGTGCGGGATGCTTATGACAAGGTTCAAAAGCACATGTCCACGGTCGGACTCGGCTTCGTTATTCCTTCGATTGCTTTTCAAAAAATCACGGAAGTATTCCCACTAGAAGAAGAAGGAGGTTCGCACGCTGTAAAGGGCGCTCCTGAAGGTTCATTCACAGAAACTGAGCCATCAACCGAAGCACTTCAGGAGTCATAGAGCCACTCCCACGCGCTGTGGTATGCATTCGACTGTTCTGCTGATTCCATAAGCTGGTGATAAAAAGAATCGTTCCCGAGCGTCGCCCCGTCACCGACCATAAGCAGGTGATGCTTGGCACGTGTCATCGCCACATTGGTCCTTCTGTACTCTTTCAAAAATCCCACCTCCCCTTGGCTATTGCTGCGAGTGAGGGAGATGACAATTGCATCCCGCTCCTGTCCTTGAAACGCGTCAACCGTAGCAAATTCGACCCGATTGCGGAAGTCCTTGTGGTTATCGATTGTTTCAAATTTCCGCTCCAACTCTGCCACTTGTGCGCGATAAGGTGCAATTACACCAACCTGAAACGAAGGACAAGCCGCGAGAATTTCGATCGTTCGCTTCAGCACAAAATCAGCCTCAGAAGGGTTTAACGTACTGGCACTGCCTTCTTCTTTCTCCTCATCAAATCCACATCCAGCTGAATCAATGAAAGTCCAAGGGCCGCGCAACACTTCTGGCAGCACAACTTGCGTCATGCCCGCTGCCGCTTGCAATCGTCCGTCATAGAACCATTGAGACGAAGGATGCATAATCTCAGGATGCATTCTGTATTGCTCTGTTAGCATGGTCGTGCTTGTCCTGCAGCCCTCTGAACGCATGAAGCGGGCCAGGGCACTCTCTTCCAAACCTTGCTTTTGAGCCGCAGCGCTCCTTACGACGGGAGGCAGTTGGTTGGGATCACCTGCCAAGACAAATCGCTTGCTTCGTTGCATGGGGATCAAAACTCCTGGCATCATTGCCTGTCCCGCCTCATCGATGACCAAGCAGTCAAATGATTCGTTGACAAGAACGTCATTTGCAGCTCCTACAAATGTCGCGCACACCACTGGAGCCTTTCGCACAATGCGCTCAGCAATGTAAGATTCCAATTGATATGCTTCCTTTTCGAGTGACTTTGCATCCTGACGAGCAGCTGCGCGCTCAGTGCGTTGGTCACTGCCAAAGTTCCGATGAAAACGATCTGCAATTTGCCACGCCTGTTTGGCCCGTTTTCTCAAGTCGCGCACCTGCTTATATTCAGGATCCTTTTCGACTTGGGCGTCCAAACCAAAAGGAAGAACGGCTTCTCCCAAGCGCATAGGATGTCCAATTCGCACTGCGCGAATTCCCTTGCTTGCGCATCCCGCAACAAGCAAGTCCACTGCCGCATTGCTCGGAGCCGTTAACAACATGCGTTGCTTGCGTTCCACCGATTGCGCAACAAATTCAAGAATGGCCGACGTCTTTCCGGTCCCAGGAGGACCATGCAGCAAACTAAACACGGGCTCACTAAGAGCATGATTCATCCAGCAATTTTGCAAAGCATTGAGCCTCCCTTGGGGCACAAGCGGCAATCCCTCTTCCTCTTTCGATTCGGCATATTCTGCTTCAATCCCAACACCCATGAACGCATCGCGAGTCCTGCGCTCCCATTCATCTTCCGTATTGATCCAATGGTTCAGCGCACGAGCCATAAGTCGAAACGTCCGGTCATCCGAGCGAGCATCCAACGTCCAACGCTCGTGGGTTTCCGAGGCTGACAGAGGGGGGCCATCCAAAATAATTTCCACAGCTGTGGCCTTTGATTTTCGAACAATTCCCGTCCGAACCGCATCTTTGGAAATGGGCCTTCCTGATTCATTGGCTTGATACAGGTGAACAGGAGAACCTGTTCTAAACGCGCCAGATAAGCCGGCATTGTGCTGCATTTTAGCCTTGAGTCTCACACGTCCTCCAAAAGTAAAGTCTTGCTCTTCAATAGCAATGGGTGACCAAGTCACGCCCTCAGCCCTTCGAATGCGCAAGGATTTTTGCTCAATGACAGAGGCCAGTCGCTTTTCATCCTCCCGTTGCTCATGCACCAGCGCCTCCGCAAGCTTGCCCAGCTGTTCAATGGCTGTATTCATTCAAAGGCCATTTCAATGGAATCAACGCACCAGCGCAAACGTTCCATTGATGTATTTGTAGCCCTCTCCTTCGTCAATATATTGCCCATTGACATCATTGATTGTTAACGCAGAATTGGTTCTAGCAATGCCCAAAACAAAGAAATATGTACCCTCTGCTGCCTCATCAGGCGTAGGTTTCCAACCGGCAGATTTACCAAAATCATTGCTGGTGTACATCAACTGTCCCCAACGATTGTAGATACGTATGGTGCTTCCATCGTAACGGTCGCTGTCGAGTCCCTCGACGTAGAATGCATCATTAAGGGCATCCCATTGACCAGGTCCATTCGGAGAAATAATATTGGGAATCGTGAGCTCACAAATGTCCTCATTAACTTCGAAATAGCTGGTTGTTGTCCAGGTACATGGCGGTGCCATGGTGACCAATACCTCGAAGTCTCCCGCTGTTTCTGCGCCTAGCACTGCCTCTGACCCCACATTCTCTCCTCCGTATTGCCAGTCGTAAATGAAGTCAGACTCAGAAAGCCCTTCGTTTGTAAAATTCAAAGCGATCAATTGGATGGCATCGTCCGGGCAAATCAACGCCGTCGCGTTAACTCCTGTCGGCGGTGGAAGGAAATCTACTTCTACGTTTTGCGAAATTTCACAATTGTCAAGATCACCTCCTGTAACCGTAACCAATAAAGTCATCACCGTATCCTGGGTCAGTCCATCCACATTCACGTTGGATCCATTTCCGCTCACTAAGTCTGCAGGTAACCATTCGTACGAATAGTTGAAGCCAGCCTGCTCATTCAAAATGTTTCCGACCAATGATACCGGTGCACCACAAAAACCTTCTGGCGTCTCAATCTCAACCTCTGGACCGGCCACGACGGTCACGTCCACTTCATTGGTATATGTGCAGCCAAAATTGTTGGTTGCAGTGTACGTGTAGACACCTGATTCGACGGCAACCAGCGTAATCTCATTGCAATCATCACTCTCATCATAGATATTCGGTCCTTCCCAAGAAGTGCTATCGCAATCCAAACCGAATACAGGAGTGAAGACGACAGGTTCTGGATACAATTCTGGATCGAAATTCACATTCCATTCAAAAATATATCCATCGTCTGCAGCCCAAGCATCACAAACTTCTATCTCCCAAGTTCCATTCAAAGGACATCCTTCTAACAAGGCAAATGGCTGAGCTGATTCATAGGTATCGGAGGCCAATTGACCTCCAAAACCAGCATTATCTTCCCAAGTACCATTCGTTGAAATGGGTGACCAGTAGTAATCCCAACCTGTCCCTGGCCCCGTGCCATCACCCTGATCCGGAACTCCTAAATTGGCACTGCCTCCACCCTGTTGATGAACAGCCATACTTTGACCGTTTGGACAAATAAACGTGATTGTAATATCTCCCATGTAGCTATGCTCAAAATTGATGAAGAAATCAACAATATCTGCATTGGCATTTTCAACAACTGCACCGGGAGCAAAGCCTGTGAAAGTCAATTCTGCATTGAAACACTGGCTTTGATCGTCCGGAATAAAAAGTCCACCTCCAAAATCACCAGAAGGTTCAGAATCGTAGGTCGTGCCCTGCACAATGCCGTCCAGTGGAAAAAGTTGCCCCGAACACACTGTCGCTTCAAGTGAAGTCCCAGACCAATCAGGTTCCGTGGAAACGAGTACAAGATGATCAGCTAGATTGTTGTTCGAACAACCATCAGGATCGTCATCGGTAATATTGTTGTCCGCAATAAACAACTGTACGTTGTAAGCGCCGGGCGATTCAAACACATGCGAGACGACAGCTTCATCATTCATAATCGTTCCATCATCAAAGTCCCACTCCCAAGACACAATATCGAATCCATCCGCCGAGGTTGAACCGAGTCCATCGAAGGTTATTTCTTCACCAACACAGGCCAAATGCGGAACAGTCTCCTCTGTCTCAACGATGGCAAATGGCCGATCACAAGGGTAGCCACAACTCATCTCCGCAACGAAATTACCTGCTCCAGAAGCATCCGAAGTAAAGTGAAGCGTCAAACATCCGCCCGGGTTGTCTGCAGATGCATATAATTCTTGTCCTTGCAAATCATACTCCTCATACGTACCGAGCAACTGAGCAGAATCGTCAGGCCCATCAAAGATTTGCATGATATCGCCTTCGCCCAAGGCTGCAAGTGCGAAATAAAGCGTAATAATCGTTTCCGGTGCCTCTGGACAAATTGTCATGGTGATGTCCTCATTCGCTCCATAGTCTTCTGAGCTAAGGCCTGTATCCACCAGAAAACCTTGACAGGTCTCGATGGTCGCATTCGCAATTCCAATTTCCTGAGAATGAACTGTCGAGAAAATGAAACCCACAAAAATCACTAGCGTGGAAATCTTCAATTGATTTGGCATTTTCATAACTTTAATCACTTGAGAGATTTTTGAGCCGCCTGGTTGATCAAGAATCGCTGATAAAGCTCTTCACAACGAACCACACTATATAAAATCAAGGTCTTTTCATTTTCAATGGACCAGATCTTGTGCTTGTTTTGGTCAGGCT
>DDEH01000083.1 GCA_002336085.1 Flavobacteriales bacterium UBA1959
TCAGCAAACGAATTGAAGCGCAATGAGCGCATGGAAAACGCAGCACGATTCGCCTTTTTGATTGCCGAACAAGAAGCTCATCTAAATACAGGGTACTTTCCCAATTGACTCCCTACTTTTACGGCATGATGAGTACCCTTCTCCAACGCCGTGTTTTTTTCGCCCTGTTCACTCTTTTTGGTCTGGCATCATGCAATTCTGAAAAAGCTCCTGAAATCGGAGTGCTTGAGAGTGCAAGCCCTGAATCCCATCAAGAAGTCTCAGTTTCAATCTCAAAATTGGAGTTGAATTCCTTTGTTGGTCGAGATACACTGGAACAGATAGCTGGTAATCTGTTTGATTATTTCAAAAGTACCAATGACGCCGATTGGGATCAATTGATGCATTATTTTCCCTTGCACAAAAACTCAGATACGGCCTTTGTCAACAGCAGCAAACGCGCGTTGGATTACTGGACAGAGCGCGGTGTCAAGAACCGAACGGAAATGGCAGAAATCGTATACGCCAGCCCTGCGGTGACAGATGGAGATCAACAAGTCGTGCTAATCAATATGAAATTGAAGCATTTTGTAGAGTTCTTGCCGAATTACGATGGGCCTAGCCCGTCTGGAATGAAAGGCATGGTTGAGTCAAATTATGGCAAGGGCAACGCAGCCTACTTTGAAAAGGAATTGGCCGAAGGAGACTCCCTTCCCTTCAGGTATTGGGAAATATCCGGTTTGAATCGCATATGGGCCTTGTCACATGTGGACTCTTCACATTGGTGCTTTTTGCCCCCAAACTTCAACGAATCAGGTTCCGCATTTATGATGAGTAGCGATGCTATGGTTGGCGGTTTGCGGCACAGGAGGCAAAATGATCCTACTGCCCAAAAGTAATCGGCAGCGAAATGGAGCCCATCGATTGGCAAATACAAAATGAGTGGTCACCGCTCAAAGCGGTCATGGTTGGAATCGGAGACGGCATGGGTGGAACGCCATCGCTCGAAGAAACTTATGATCCGGAATCTCGGCTGCATGTACAGCAAGGCACCTATCCTACTGAATTGGCTGTCACGGAGGAGCTGAATCAATTTGCATTGAAATTACAGGCAATGGGGGTTCAAGTGCTTCGGCCTGATTCTGCAGGCATTAACCAAGTCTTTACAAGAGACATTGGAGTGGTCATTGAGAATAGCTTTATTATGACCCACTTGGTCCAAGACCGTATTGCCGAGCAAATGGGGCTGGAATCGATGCTTAACAGAAACAAAGGGCACGTTATCCATCCTCCTACCAACGTGCGAATGGAAGGAGGTGATGTGATCCCCATGAATGACGAAATATGGGTTGGCTACGCCGGTCCTAAAGCATTTGATACATTCACTACTGCTCGCACCAATGAAGCGGCGCTCAGGTGGTTAGAGGATTATTTTCCTAACAAAAAGATCAGGGGTTTCGAGTTGAATAAATCCGATTCCGATTCCCGTCAAAATGCACTTCACCTTGACTGCTGTTGCGCTCCATTAGGACTTGGACATCTCATGGTTCACCGCGATGCGTTTGCAAGGGAAGACGAACTAGCGGTCATAACAAAGCGCTATCCCAATTCGAAGATCCTCGACATTACAGCTGAAGAAATGCAGTCAATGCACTGCAATGTGTTTAGCATTACACCCGAAACAGTTGTATCCAACCGTGCATTTCATCGAACCAATGCCAAATTGAGGGAATGGGGATACCGGGTGGTGGAAGTTGAATTATCAGAAACTTCAAAAATGGGAGGCCTACTTAGGTGTTCTACCTTGCCTTTACGCAGAATACAATCGCCATGAACCAGAGTGTATCGAACATTTTCATGATCAGACCACACTCCTTTCGCAAAAACGAAGAGACGGCTGAAAACAATTTGTATCAAAAATCTCTCGATGGCATTTTGCCCGAAGAGTTGATACTACGGGCCCAAAGGGAATTTGATGGGCTCTCAGAGGCCTTGGGGCAGTCTGGCGTCAATGTTTTTGTGTTTGAAGAACAACACCCGTATGAAACACCTGACGCCTTATTCCCGAACAACTGGATATCGACCCATGATGACGGACTTGTTGGCTTATACCCCATGTATGCTCCGAATCGGAGAGAAGAACGACGCGAAGATATATTGGTTCAGTTGGAGCACGAATGTGGATTTCACATTGAAAAAATCGTCGACTTCACTGAATTCGAATCGCATGACCGCTTCCTTGAAGGAACAGGAAGCATGGTTTTGGATAGGGTACACCGCAAAGCCTATGCCGCTGTCAGTCCGAGGACCGATGAGCAAGCTCTCCTTCATTTTTGTCAGGAAATGAATTTTGAGCCCATTGCATTTTCAGCCATGCAGACCGCCAAAGGCGGACGTCACCCGATCTACCACACCAATGTGATGATGAGTATTGGAACCGCATTCTGCGCCATATGCCTCGATTGCATCGACGATATCGAAGAACGAGAAGCCGTGCGCGAAGAAATCGAAGGAGATGGACTTGAAGTCATTTTGTTAAGTGAAGCTCAAGTCGAACTCTTTGCTGGCAACATGCTAGAACTCCAAGGCAAGAACGGTCCGCTCATTGCCATGAGCTCAAGCGCATTTCGCGCACTTGACACTTCGCAACGTGAACGGCTGTCTGCACATGGTGAACTTATTCATTCGGACCTTTCCACCATTGAAACATGCGGCGGCGGTAGTGCGCGATGCATGATTGCTGAAATTCATCTTCAGGAAGCCTAATTAAACGCCAACTGACCAAGAACCCCATGTCCACCCTCGACTCCATACTTCAAGAAGCCGTTGCCACAGCGTGCGACAAATGCTTCCAAGCCACTATTGAATCCGATTCGATTCAAATCCAACAAACCCGAAAAGAATTTGAAGGAGATCGTACGGTTGTCGTCTTTCCTTTGACGCGAGCCTCAAAATCTTCTCCGGAAGCCACTGCAAATGCCTTGGGGTCCTGGCTAAAACAACACCATAAATTGGTCTGTGACTTTCAAGTGGTCAAAGGATTTCTCAATCTGACCATTGTTCCAGAGCATTGGACAACTGAGCTAATTCGTGCCGTTGAAACGCCTAATTATGGTTTCGGTGTACAGGGCTCATTGCCCAGGGTTATGGTAGAATACGCTTCCCCCAACACAAACAAACCATTGCACCTGGGACATTTGCGGAATATTTTTCTAGGAGATAGTGTCGCTAAAATATTAAAAGCCATTGGGCATAATGTGGCAAAAGTCCAGATCATCAATGACCGCGGCATTCACATCTGCAAATCCATGGTGGCTTGGAAACGATTTGGAAATGGAGAGACACCCGATTCCTCGGGAATCAAAGGAGACAAACTGGTAGGGAAATACTACGTTCGCTTCGAGCAAGAGTACCAGAATGAAGTGAAAGCTCTTTTGGAGCAAGGCATGGATGAGCCTACTGCGAAGAACGAGGCGGACTTGATGAAAGAAGCAAGGCTATATTTGAATCAGTGGGAAGCGAACAACGATGACGTAGTAACACTTTGGAAGACCATGAATGGCTGGGTCTATAAAGGGTTTGCAGTTACCTACAAAGAAATGGGAGTCGACTTTGATCGCCTCTACTATGAGTCCGATACTTATCTTCTGGGCAAAGACCAAGTTGCAAAAGGCTTAGAAACAGGTGCCTTTTTCAAAAAAGATGACGGCAGTGTATGGGCAGACCTTACATCAGAGGGACTTGATGAAAAACTCGTGTTGCGAAAAGACGGCACCTCAGTCTACATGACACAAGACATCGGAACAGCGATGCAAAGATACCAGGACTACCCTGGGCTCGATCGTCAAATCTACACCGTGGGCAACGAACAAGAGTACCACTTCAAGGTCCTTTTTAAACTGCTCAAACTGCTGGGAATCGAAGGCGCTGAACGGAACTATCACCTGAGTTACGGAATGGTGGAACTTCCCGAGGGAAAAATGAAATCAAGAGAAGGAAAGGTAGTAGATGCAGATGAAGTATTGGCAGAAATGGCTGCTACTGCTGAACATATGGCTACCGAACTTGGGAAAGTAGCTGATCTTGACGAATCAGAAAAAGCTACTCTATTCAAACAGGTTGGCTATGGCGCGATAAAATATTTCTTACTGAAAGTTGCGCCTAAAAAATCCATGCTGTTCGATCCAAAGGCGTCCATCGATTTCATCGGGAATACCGGACCATTTATCCAGTTCAATTTCGTTCGCGCCAAAAGCGTGTTACAAAAAAGTGAGGCAAAGCATGGTCCATTATCGGTAACGCGGTTGGAAGCTAATGCGTGGGACCAAGTCGAACTACGCATGATTCAACTCGGACTGCATTGGCCCCATGTATTGAGTCAAGCCGGAGCGGAGCATGATCCGAGCGTCATCGCTAACCATTGCTACGAACTCACAAAATCGTACAGTCGCTGGTACCAGGATCATCCCGTGGTTCAAGAAGAAGATGATGCCATTCGCATCGCGCGAACCACCATTTGCCTATTCTTCACCCAGCAAATTGAAAGTGCCATGTCTTTGTTAGGAATCGAAATGCCACAACGCATGTGATTTCAAAAAAGCCTGCGCTCCAGTTTTTGCCCTTCCGTCTCCAAACTTATAAAGGCCGCTTCTAATTCAGAAGCATCGCAAGTGAACGACTGCAAACCACTATCGAGGGGTGCAGCGTTAAGAATTTTTACGGTGCCTCGTGAGGCATCGAGAATTCTAACATGGCAAGGATGGCTCCAACCTTGAGGAACATTGAAAGCAATGGTTATAACACCTCTTTCTACGTTCACTATGAGACCATCAACGAGAGCAGACTGCGCAGCAATCACATCTTTTCGCATGGCGGATGACATTCGCTTCAGAATTATCCAAACCACAAGCACGAAAAGCATTAAGAGCAAGGCCGAAGCCGCGTTTTCTAAAAACCTCTGAAAATTATCTGCCGTCATAATTACAGGGAAATAATTCCTTTGATTGTTGCTGCAGACTCGTAGCAGGAAAACACATCTTCTGCCGATCCCACAGTCTCAACAATGGTGAAAGATTTGTACTTGCCGTTGCGTGATGGACGCTCACTGAATTGAGCAGAAGTTGAGAAAACTGAGCGCAATGCAGCAATTGATTGCTCATCTGCAGGTAAAATGAATTTGAATGAAAAGGAACAAGGCCATCGATGGGTATCGTCGAGTTGCTTGGTAAGTCTTTCGCGCTTCTGGTTCTCCGTTTCCATTGCCTTCGTTTCAGAGTGTAAAATTAAGGCATTCATCCAAGCACCGCGAGTTCATCGACTTGGATATGATAACGGCCAAAATCAAAAAGAAGGGACCGCATCGAAATGCAGCCCCCTCCCTAGGAATCGGTCTTGCCAGACTCGAATTCTATAAAACTATTGAGTTCCTTATTCTGGGCAGTCCACTCCGTAAAGTTGGAAGAACTCTAACAAGTCACTCACGTTGACCATTCCGTCATCGTTAATATCACCTGGGCATGAATCTGGATAATCACATCCGCCAGGATAGTTCGCATTCGGATCGAAATCGTACCCGGCAGGATCCATGCAACCAACCGTCACACATGACCCATCATCAACAGATGCAATTGGATTGTAATTGGCAGATGCCATATCCGTACATCCTTCGTATAAACAAGAACCATCATCAATGATTGCGGCCTCGTCGAAGTTGATCGCGTCAACATAAGTACATCCTGTTGAATAAATCGCAATTACGATTTGCTCGATAGTAGTTGAGTTGCCACATGCGTCAGTAAAGACCATGGTTCGGTTCAACTGGTAACTATAGATGCTCGATCCAGAAAAGACGTCTGTTGTCGTGTACGTATAGTCGCTGCAAGCATCAAACACTTCGGTAATGCCTTCGAAGTCGTCGATGCTCTCACTTGCTGAATCATACAACGTGATGTTCGCTTCGTAAGTCACGACAGGAGCAGTGTTGTCTTCCAATGTGATGATTTGAACTCCTGTAGCTGCGTTCCCACAACCATCTACCACAGTCCATGTGCGTGTTACAATGTTGTCCGCTAGGCATGAACCAACAGCTTCTCCGTACGAATCTTCGTATGAAATTGAGATATCCGAACTACATACATCTGCAGCATCCTCCACATCGCCAGTAGCGCTGAGATCGGACATATCCGTTCCGCACTCTAAGGTCACATCTGATGGCGCCGTGAATGTCGGAGCGATGAGATCATTGTAAGAGACCTCTTGAGAAGCACTTACTGAATTCCCACATGCATCTGTTGCAGTATACGTGCGGATAAAGTTCATCTCACCTGAGCAACTAATCGTGGTCTCAACGTCAATGAATGTTACACTCACAGCAGAGCAGTTATCTGTTGCAGCTGGAGCAGCTGACATCACATCACCACACTGCAATTCAAACGTCGCAGCAACCTCATCCATGACAGGAGCCACATCATCGGTTACCATGATAGTCTGCATTGCGCTTGAACTGTTTCCACATCCATCAGTGAACGTATACTCGCGCTGAACCTCGAAGCAACCATTGGTTCCTTCTTGTGTGCTAGAGACTTCTGTCCATCCAATGTTGACAACACTCATGCAGTTATCTGAAGACTCCAATGAACCAAACTCTGTAGTTGCATCGTACGCCTCACAAGATATGGTCTCATTTGAAATGGAACCTGACGGCGCTTCTGTGTCCACACGTGTAATCATTTGAACTGCATCCGAAGTGTTTCCACAACCATCAGTTGCCGTAAACGTTCGAGTAATCACTGCCATGCCGGTGCAGTTGGCATCACCTTCACTATCGGTGAATGTGACCGTAGCACCCGAACAAACGTCTTCAGCAGTAGCCATATCCATCGGCATCGCGGCGCTGCAGGCCAGATCAACGTCTGCAGGAACAGATGTGAAAATCGGTGCCACATCGTCAACCAATGTAATTACTTGATCAGCAGAAGCTGAATTGCCGCAATCGTCAGTTACTGTCCATGTTCGAATAATTACATCGCCAGCGAAACAGTTACTGTCCCCTGCTGAATCAGCGTGAGAAACAGTCACTGAAGCACTGCAAGCATCAAAGGCGTCGGTGACGTCTCCGGTTACGTTTAAGTCACTTGTGTTGTCCGTGCACGCCACAGCCAAATCAGCAGGAGCTGAAAATTCAGGAGCCGACGTATCGAAAACCGTAATATTCTGATCAACCGATGCGCTGTTCATCATGTTGTCTGCAAATGTCCAAGTTCGAACAATGCTATAGGAACCTTCACAAGCTCCAGCAGTGATCACATCAGAATAAGATGCATCCAAATTTGGATCACAGTTGTCTTCAGCAAGTGGCTGACGCATGTCTGTGTCTATATCAGCGCAAGAAGTTGTGTAGTCAATTGAAGAGATTACCGTTGGCGCAATTTCGTCATACAAGCAAATGTTGCATCCTTCGTCCTCAATTGGATAGTAACAACTTCCGTCATCTTCATAGTTTTCTTCACTGTAATTACATGCTGTTTCATCAGCACAACCACAGTTATCACTTCCGAATGAAAGGGATACATATATGGTATTGCCTGCAGATAGACCCTCCGGGAAAATCTGAACAAACAACTCACCATGGATGGTACCTGGCGTTGTGATCTGCGCAACCAATACTCGGTTGTCATCACCAGCCAAACCGTATTCCACATCCATATTTTCAGCGTTAACATACCATCCGCTTCCAATTACATCATCGATGACAATGTTTCCACCGCCTTCAAACTCACTCACCCAAGATGGGAAGCCGCCATTGTCTACAGGAGGGAGTTCAATGACAGACGAAGGAGTATTGTCACCAATGGTCACATAGGAGTCAGAGGACAATAATGGGAAGAAACCGAATAGTTCTGGTGCAGAAGGCAAGTACGAACCCTGTGGGCTTTGGTAAATCTCACTTGAAGAAGCCAAAACAATTGGATTCGCAGCATTGCCTAAGATGGCGTTCAATACGTCTGTTGAGTTAGCCGTTGAAACATACACATGGTACGTTGTAGCTCCGTCTACGACAGAGGTCATTGACTCTACTTCTACGCCATAGCCTTCATGGCTAGACGCAACATTCAAGCAACTACAAAAATCACAGAAATCAACTGATGGGTACTCAACACCATCTTGGTAATTACAAGCGGACTCGTCGCCACATCCCTGAAGGATGTCGCAAATCAAATCGTTGTTGTTGTCGATGCAGTCTCCTGAGCAGCTAAACCCTTCTTCTGGGTATGTGCATGAGCCGTCATTGAAGTTGGGCTCTGGAATCACATTAGGATTGAAGTTACACGCTGCTTCATCATTACAACCAATGCAGAATGGAGATGTAGTACACATGCTCTCGTCCAACTCGGTTGCCGTTGGGTCATAGTTGCAGTTGCCTTCAACCGTACATCCCAAGATTTCCAAATCATCGCAGACACCGTCACCGTCTTCGTCACTGAGGCAAATACCAGCACAATCATATCCAACTTCTGAATAGTCACAGAAGCCGTCGTTATACAATGCACTAGAATCATAGTTACATGCCAACTCATCTGTGCAACCACAAGGATTTTCTCCAAAGCTTAAAGTCAGATATGTATCTTCAGATTGATCTCCGTTAGGGAAGACTTGAACATAAAGTTGTCCGCTCACGTCGCCATCAGTCGTAACCTGGGCAACCAATACGCGTTGATTATCGCCTGCAAATCCGTTATTTGCTGAAATCAAAGCGAACCATGAACCTCCCCAGAAACTATTCAATTCAAGATTGGATCCAGCGTTAAACACGCTTGTCCAATCATCCTGAGGAGCCTCAACAACTGATATTGCACTTTCACCTGAAACGGGTACACCATCAATGCCTATGGTCAACCAGCTATCGTAGTTCAATGAAGGAACAACTGAGAAGAATAATGGGTTAATATTATCTGGAGTAATTCCTCCGAACTCAGACTGATAGAAGCTAGTAGTTGTTGAAATATTTGCTGGGTGATTAATATCGCCCGAGACCGAACTCACAAAATCACTTGCTGTTGGTGTTGTAACATACAAACGATAAGTATTCATCGCAGCGCTTAAACCATCTATGCTTCCGTCGTGAGACTCTACGAGCTCAAGGTCTAGAGCAAAACCGTTTTCTCCGCCAACTCCGCAAGAGCACCAATCGCAGCTTCCGTCATCGTACGTAGCGTCTGCATTGTAATTGCATGCTATATCATCCGTGCAACCCAGAACCTCATTAACAGTAATGGCTTGGTCTTGAGAAACGGTATTTCCGCAAGCGTCTGTAGCACTCCACGTTCGAGTGATTATTGTACTTTCAACGAGGCTATTATCAACCGAATCAGTAAAGTCAATTGTCACTTCATTGCAGTCATCTGTAGCAGTTGGAGTAACGATTTCAACATCATCCCCAGACGTGTAAGTAACGTCTTCAGGGAATGTCATGAATACCGGAGCTTCTTGGTCTGTAACCATAATGGTCTGCGTATAATCCGAAGAATTACCACATGCATCTGTAGCCGTCCACGTTCGGTGGATGGAGTAACTGACACCACAAGAACCCGCCGTAATCACATCAACTGGAGCAGCTACCATAACTGCAGTGCAGTCCTCTGCGACGACATCCGAAGAAGATCCCGATGGAACCTCATCGTTGCAATTCAGCTCGATGTTTTGTGGAGTCGAAGTGAAGGTTGGACCTTCCGTGTCAATGATTGTGATGTACTGAATTGCCGTACCCATGTTTCCACAGTTGTCAGAAACAGTCCATGTTCGCATCACACCATTGGTTTCAAGGCAGGTTGATGAGCTTGCTACAGATCCTGAAGCAACGTCTCCTTCTGCATATACCGCATTGCCTGTCCATGAAATGTTTATGCTATTGCTCGTCGCAGTAACAGAAACCTCAGCACCACTTGCAATGGCATTTGAATTTACCGTGACCGTTGCAATATTCTCGAGAGAGATGTTTGAAATATTGACGTTAGCATAATCGTATGAATAGGGAGAACCAGAGGTGCCTTCAACGCTGAGGTTGATCGTACTTCCATCAATATCAACCGCAATTGCTCCGCGGTGTCCGGATGGATTGTCTGACAAATCTTCGTAAGTCAATTCAGAACCATCACCAATTGTCACTCCGTTGGATTCAAGCATCAACGAAGAACCGAATGGTCCTCCAAAGTTGAAGCCCATTTCAACGCTGAAATCAGCTGTAGCACCTGCTAAACTAAATTCGGGTGAGTATCCTGCATCAACGTAGCTGAATTCCAGCTCGCTCGCACAATTGTCGTAAGAATCCACTGGGAATTCTGCAACCCCAGCTCCTGGTGTTAAATCTGCTCCACATTCAGCGGTAAAGTCCGCCTGGGCAACTGCTACAGGGTTTTCAGAATCCAATAACTGAACAGTTTGAGTGGCTGTAGCTTCATTTCCAAAGGCATCCGTTGCTGTGAAGGTTCTAGTCAATGTAAATCCGCAATCTGCCTCCATAATTTCTTCAGACACCTCAACGACTGCATCCGGGAAACATCCTTCGTCAACAGCAATTGCCATTTCAGTTGGATATGAATCAGAGCAATTTTGAGACATGTCCGCTGGAACATATGTAAACATCGGAGCCTCAGAATCATCTGATGCATAGCCAAATGGCAATTGAACGGCGATTGCGTTGTTAGAATTTCCCTCTGGGAACATCTGCACAAAAATCTGTCCGCTCAAAACACCTGCTGTGGTAAACTGTCCAACGAGAACGCGCTGATCATCACCAGAGACACCATTTGATACGTTTGGCAGAATATACCACCCATCTCCAAACTCACCTTCCATAGTAATGCCGTTTCCAGCATTAAACTCTTCCATCCAGTCTGTTGTTGCCGGAACCAAAGCAACCAATGATTGATCGGGATCTATCATGTTGTTGGAAATTCCGATTGTTACCCAACTCTCCCATTCCA
>DDEH01000111.1:0-1269 GCA_002336085.1 Flavobacteriales bacterium UBA1959
TTGAACCTCAAGGTGACCAAATTTTTGGTGCTTGCATGCCTTGGACCATTGATAGCAATGCTCTCTGAACGTGCATCTCAGGAATTGAATCAAGGTTCATCCAAGGCCTGGAGTTGGGAATTGATGATGAGAGGTTTGGTGCGCGGAGCGAAATCGGCAATGCTGATGTTCATTGTTGAGGTTGGTCTCGGCATGATTCTCACTACAGTAGGAGTTTTGGTAGCGGCGGTGTTGCCATTTCTCGCTCCTTTCATCGCAGCACTGTTGCCAATTCTTTTTTTGTCAGTGGGTTCTTGGTTTTATGGTGCGGCTATGTTTGATTGCATTTGGGAACGCCAAGGTTTGGGAAGCCGAAAGGGCTTGCAACGCACATGGGGTTTGGGCGGATCAGTTGTGGGCTTAGGGCTACCTCTATACGTATTCATGACCATTCCATTTTTCGCGTTGCCATTTGGCCTCATTTTGGGTCCAATAGGAGGAGGAGTAGGAGCAGTTTTGATTGAAGAGCATTAATTCTTGGCTCATCACTGTCACATTGAATGCCCGAGGTGGGTAGTTCTAAATACACATAAAACGTCACTAAAATCTGATTGACCATGCGACATTCCAATCTATTATTTATTTCCTTGGTCTATTGTTTCGTCTCTATCGAAATCGGCGCACAAGCGCAGTCATGTGTTGATAGTACGTTGATCGACCCAAGTGTCATGTGTTTGACGCTTTGGGATCCGGTTTGCGGCTGCGATGGCACGACGTATTCCAATGATTGCGTTGCGACTTTTTCAGGTGGAGTCACCTTATATGTTGAAGGAGAGTGCAAGGGGAACAATGCGGATTGTTTGGACTTGAGCAATGTAGATTTCGGTAGTTGTGAAATGGCAATGGGTGTGGCGTTGCTCGATGGGAGTTGCCAGTATATTGCCGGTTGCGGCTGGGAAGTTGATGGCCAAGATTACTCACCTTATATGTTTGAATCCATCGAGTCGTGTTCAGCGGCATGTGGAGGTTCAACCTCTGTTAGAGAGCCTTATAATACCGTGCATCGGCCGATTGTATACCCCAATCCAGCGAATGGCTTTATTTCTGTGAGGGGCATTTCTGCCAGCACGAAGTGGAGGGTGTATTCCAGTATTGGGAAACTTCAATTTTCTAAATGCGGTCCTCTCAACAATCTCAAATTCCCTCAAGGAGTCTGGATTATTTTGTTTGATAACGGCATAGTTGAGCGAGTCGTTTGCGAATAAGGATTGCCTTTTCTTTTGAGGAGGT
>DDEH01000111.1:1674-14335 GCA_002336085.1 Flavobacteriales bacterium UBA1959
AGGCACTGCCCCCGATTCATTTTTTTTTCATTTCTAGTTTTGCGCCTAATACTTCAAGGTCATCGAAAAACTCGGGATAGCTTTTTGCAACGCATTCGGCATTTGCAATTGTAATTGGCTGGTCCCCTCGCATCCCCATTAGCGCGGCAGCCATAACGATTCTGTGATCTCCGTGTGATTCTATGGTCAGATTCGGACCGTAATCAAGCTTACAGGGATGAATGGTCATTGTATCCGTTGACTCCTCGAGATCGATGACTACGTTGAGTTTAGACCATTCTTTTTGAAGCACAAGCGCCCGATTCGATTCCTTGTGAATGAGGCGGTGGATGCCTTTCAGCTTGCTCGGTTTTTTTCCAAAAGATGCCAGCGCGCATAGCACTGGGAACAAATCAGGAGCATCGGTGAGGTCTATTGAAAAGGCGCGGACGGGTCGTTTGGCAACTTGGATACCTGTTTCAGTGCCAGATAAGGCACCACCTGCAAAAAGAAGTGCACCACGAATGGCTTCATCGGCCTGCGTGTATTGGCTATTGAGCCCGTCTATTTCGAGGCTCTGTTCTGCGCACAACATGCCGGCTACGGCTAAAGCTGCCGCACCTGACCAGTCGCCATCTATGGCGGCTTCCATGGGCTGATACTGTTGTCGGCCGGGAATGGAGAACTCAGTTAAGTCTGCATTCGATTCAATGGAAATTCCAAAGTCTTCTAGTATTTCCAGCGTTAACACCACATAGGGCTTGCTGACCAAATTGCTCACTACAATGGAAGAGTCATTCGCCGCGCATGGAAGTGCCATGAGCAGTCCAGTAAGAAATTGTGAACTCGTGGATCCATCCAAGTGAAACGTGCCTCCAGAAATGGTTGCTTTGAATGAAAGCGGGAATGATCCGTCGGTGCCTTCCAATTCGCCCCCTAAGGCTTTAAACGCTTCGATTATTTCATGCATCGGACGATCGCACAAGCTTCCTTCCGCAGTCATCTCAATGATGGGGGAGGCCAATCCAGCAATGGGTGCAAATAAACGTGACCCAAGCCCCGATTCCAGCGGCGTTAATATCCCATCGCGCGAACGGGGATGACCATCTGTGCCAGCAATGGCGATATGGTTTTCACCCAATTCGATTTCGGCGCCGAGCTGCGATGCCATAAGCAGCGAAGCCGTACAATCATCAGCTTCGGAGAGGTTGTGAAAAATAGAAGTCCCATTGCTGAGAAGTGCTCCTGCGACCAGTCGTTGCATTACGGATTTGGAGGCAGGCGCATGAACGGTTCCAGCGAGTTGAGACGGCCAAACCGTTATGTTCATTTGATGCCTGTGTAGATGCTAGCGATTCCACCTGTCAGTGCGATGCACTCACAGTTTTTGTAGCCACAGCTTTCCATGATTTTCATAAACTTGTCGCCCTCTGGAAAGGCCTGAACACTTTCTGGCAGATAGGTATAGGCAGCGGCATCCTTTGAAACGAGCTTTCCAATGGTAGGCATGACGAATCGAAAATAGAATGCAAACAGTTGTTTCATAGGAAACCGTCGAGGTTTTGAAAATTCAAGTACGATTCCCAAGCCCCCAGGCTTTAAGGTTCTGTGCATTTCGGCCAACCCTCGATCCAGGTACTCAAAGTTGCGAACGCCAAATGCGACAGTAAATGCGTCAAATGTTCCAGTTTGAAACGGGAGATTTGCGCTATCTCCTTCCATGAGTTCGATTCGATCGTCCCAGCCTCGCTTTCGGATTTTTTGGCGGCCTACATCGAGCATGCCGGGAGAGATATCTACTCCGGTAATGTGTATATCGTTCAGCCCCATGCGCACAGCTTCTATCGCAAAATCTGCGGTACCGGTGGCCATATCCATGATTTTCGATCCAACTGCTGCGTCGCTCTTAGCGAGGTGCTGCTTTAAAATTCGGATGGATTTTTTACGCCACAAGACGTCAATTCCAAAAGAAAAAAGGTGGTTAAGAAAGTCATAGCTGTGCGCGATGTTATCAAACATGCGGGCAACTTGTTCCTTTTTGGATTCTTCATCCGGAGCCGAGTAAGGTGTTATGCGTGTTCCCATGCTGTTGTCCTATCCGACCATCGTATGGCCTTCCGGATATTTGATGTGTGTTTGTGTCAATCTTCCGCTAAGTGCATATGCAACGGTGAGTGTTCCTACACGGCCAACAAACATGCTGACAATAACGATAGCTTTGCCATAGCCGCTGAGCATTGGCGTGATGCCGGTGCTCAGCCCCACGGTTCCAAAGGCACTTACCTCCTCAAAAATGAGATCGAGTATGTCGCGATCTGGCATGCTTAAGATGTGTTGTTCAGATATGCATAACATGAAAATCGCAATGGTGTTCCCCAACATGAAGAAAAGAAGAACACTGTATGCTCTAGAGCGCAACTCTTCGGGTATGGTTCGTTTGAAAAGCTGCACGTGATCGAGGCTTCTCACGGTTCTCCATACATCTGCTAATACGATTGAAAGTGTAGACGTCTTGATGCCTCCTCCCGTTGAGCTTGAGGATGCACCAATGAACATTAGAACAATAAACAGAAATAACATAGGTATTCCGATTTGACCAATGTCGATGGTGTTGAATCCACTAGTCCGCGTAACACTTTGAAAAACGGAAGTAGTTAGCTGACCAAATGAACTCATGCCAGCAAGTGTGCCGTCTTGCTCGAGCAGCCAGAAACTGATAGCTCCTATGCCCACGAGGCCAAGCGAAAAATACAGCGCGATTTTCGTGGCAAATGTGATGTGCTTCCACGGTTGATTCATGCGCTCACGCAATCGATCAAAACCGAAGAGATCAAATATGGCGACCATGCCTAGCGCTCCAAAGAATACCAATGCTGTAATGATCCAATGAATTCCATAATTGCTGCTAACAGCCGGATTTGAAAACCCACCAGTAAACAGAGTGATTCCCGCGCTATTGAAGGCGGATACAGAGTGAAACAATGAATAAAACCAAGTTCTCCCATTGCTGAGGTTCGGCAGGCTATCGGACCATAACAAAAACATGCAAAACGCACCGATCATCTCAATACCGATGCACCATAGTAGCACTTTGCCGAGCAGTCCACTGCTCGCATTAAAGGTATCTCGATTCACGAAGTCCTCAATCACTTCGTGTTGCCGAACCCCAAGGCCAAATTTGGAGGCGAGCACTAAGAACGAACCAAATGCAATCAAATTCAACCCGCCTATTTGAATTAAGAAGAGAAGCACGACTTGTCCTTTGTAACTGAAAAATGAGATTGTATCGACCACCATTAGTCCCGTGACGCATGTGGCACTGGTGGAGGTGAATAGCGCATCTAAAAAGTTCATGCTGCCCGGAGCATTCGTCATTTCAGGCAGCATCAAAAGCACTGTTCCAGCTGTAATAATGCCCAAAAAACTCATGATGAAGATGATGGCGGGATTGAGCCGAACCCGCGGCAAAACGGACCCTTCTCGAATGAGCTCGGCCACTACAATGGTAAAGAAGTAACCCTGAATAAAAAGCGTGCTAAAGTCCGAAATGGATTCGAAGCCTATGGCATTGGAAAGACGGCTAATTAGCAATTCGCCCGTCAACAGGTCACTGGCGCCCTCGACGATGAGGACGGTCATCACCGCCGCTTCGAACCACGTTCTTCGAATGAACTGAACGGGGTTATAGTCATAGAGTATACGGGTGATGTACTGGAGGACATAAAAAGCAAAGGTGCCTTTGACAAATCCCAACAATTGTGCGGCAGTTTCGCTTTCATTGGGGTAGCCATAATAAATGGCCAAAATGAACAGAGCAGAGGAAGAAACGATCAGATTGAACAATTTTAATCCACTCAAAACGCGCTCTTTTGAGCCGTACAAGAATACATTGATTCGTTCCCTGATTTCTTGGATTTTCATCGCGAAAGGGTAGCGGCCTTTATGGAATTACTGTGCTTCTTCCACTCCGCCTTAAGGTGTTCTAGGTCCACAGGCACGACCCCAACTTTTTCACAAACCAATCCACCCGCTAGGTTGGATAGGGCAGCAATATCCATGATGGGTACTTCTAGCGCGAGCAAAAAGGAGGCCACGGCGATGACTGCATCACCGGCTCCGCTGACATCCATGATTTCTCGCTCAAATGCGGAAATGCGGCAGTAACTTGTATTGCTTTCGGGAGAATAAAAGCAAACCCCTCGTTCACTGAGCGTTACCATTGAGATTGAGGGTTTCAAAAGATCATGCATGCGATGCACACCTCGTTCAATGCTCCCGTCATTTTCTTTTTCAATGGCCATTGCCATTCCCTCGCCCAATTCTTTAAGATTTGGCTTAAACAGTGTCACTCCCTTGTAGCTCGTAAAATGAGCAAATTTTGGATCAACAGTTGTTTTTATGTTGCGGAGATTGGCAGCGTCAATAAGCGCTTTAATGACACGATCGGTCAGGACACCTTTGTCGTAATCTTCGAAAATCACCACATTGGGCTGAATGTCGTCGAGCAATGACTCGCACCGCTGAATCAGCTCCTCCTCGAGTTCCAATGAGATGTCTGTGGTCACTTCTTCATCCACACGGACCAATTGCTGCCCGTTGCTTATCACCCTCGTTTTTACGGTGGTCGGACGGCTATTGGTGAGCAGCAACGCAGAGGAACCCACGCTCAATTGATTCAACAGTGATTCAATAGTTTTTCCTGCGGGGTCATTGCCAATCACTGACGCGATATGCACATGAGCGCCCACAGCAAGTAAATTCTTGACGACATTGGCTGCTCCGCCAAGCCTTGATTCTTTCGAATGGACATCAACGACGGGAACGGGTGCTTCAGGAGAGATGCGATTCACATGGCCTACCATGTACGCATCCAGCATCACATCACCAATCACCAAGGCGATTACATTCTGACCGGAACTTAGGGCACTGTTGGCATCCATGATACG
The DNA here is from genome assembly GCA_002336085.1 of Flavobacteriales bacterium UBA1959. Lineage (GTDB taxonomy): Bacteria > Bacteroidota > Bacteroidia > Flavobacteriales_D > Sanyastnellaceae > UA16. The sequence goes on from DDEH01000111.1 coordinate 6,600, forward strand.
AAGGTAGTGTGCGGGGGTTAATGCAGCGCTTCTACAGCTTTTGAAATTCGTCGCAGGGCTTCTTCTAATTGAGCTTCGGAAGCGGCATAGGAGAGGCGAATACACTCTGGAGTTCCAAATGCGCCACCACCAACAGTTGCGACGTTGGCTTCTTCGAGCAAGTACATCGAAAAGTCTTGGGCATTGTTTATTTTTCGATCGCCTGCAGTCTTTCCGAATAAATCACTCACGTCAGGAAACAAATAAAAGGCTCCCATTGGCTTATTGACTTTCATCCCCGGAATTGCTCTCATACCGGCAATCATGATGTCGCGCCGCTTCAGGAATGCTTCCTTCATTTCATCAGCAATGGAAGGATCTGCAGAAACAGCGGCACCGGCTGCAACTTGTGCAATGCTGCATGGGGCGGATGTGACCTGGCCTTGTACTTTGGAACATGCTTTTGCAATCCAAGCGGGCGCACCAATATAGCCCAATCGCCATCCTGTCATTGCAAATCCCTTGGATACCCCGTTGACCGTAATGACTCGGTCTTTCAATTCGCGAATCGTCCCAATAGAAGCGTGTTTGCCAGTGAAGTTGATCAATTCATAAATTTCATCGCTGATGATGTATACATGTGGATGCCGTTTCAAAACGTCGGCAAGTGCATCAATTTCTTCTTGGGTGTAAACCGATCCCGACGGATTGCATGGAGAAGAATAAATCAACAACCGTGTTTTGTCGTTGATTGCTGCTTCAAGTGCTTCGGGTTGAATTTTAAAATCATGATCAATCGAAGTGGCCAGAACGCGCGACGTGCCTCCGGCCAGCGCAACCATGTCAGCATAGCTTACCCAATATGGCGCGGGTAAAATGACCTCTTCTCCCGGATCAACCAAAGACAATACAACATTGGTAATGCTCTGTTTGGCTCCATTGGAGACCACGATTTGATCTGGTGCGTAATCCAAGCCATTGTCTCTTTTGAATTTGAGGCTGATGGCTTCACGAACTTCTTGAATGCCCGGTACCGGCGTGTAATGCGTGATGTTATCTTCGATTGCCTTGATTCCGGCAGCCTTTAATACTTCAGGAGTATCAAAGTCTGGCTCACCGAGTGAGAGTGAAATAACATCAATGCCTGACTTTTTCAATTCCGTGGCTTTTCGTGCCATGGCAATGGTGGCAGACTCGGATAGTCGGTTGAGCAGTTGAGAAGTACGTGGCGTCATAGTGAGCGGGAAGTTCAAGTGTAAAAACACATAAATGAAGGCGCAAATCTAATATTTGCGGCAATGCGAATGGTCTGTTAATCTACTTTTTGCCAGAAACTAGGGCTACTGTCCCTAGTCCTAGAAACGTTATCAGTCCATTTACCGGAAGCAATGCGAAACCAAAACTGAATCCATGTCTGGTGGAGAGGTAGGTTTCAAGTCCGTAGCAAGCAATAGGTGCTAAAATGGCCACGACAGGAATGAAGCGGTCTGCGGGCCGAAGCGATGTCGCAAGCCCAAAGGCAAATAACCCAAGAATGGGGCCGTAAGTGTAATTTGCGGCGGTAAAAATCGCGGCAACAACACTGGTGTCGTTGGCGGAACTAAAAGCCATGATGACCATGAAAAGAGCAATGGTCATTATGATATGAACGATATTTCTTTGTTTTTTGGCCGCGGCAGGCTTCATCTTTTCCGTGCCCAAGATATCAACGCAAACAGATGTTGTCAATGCTGTGAGGGCGCTGTCTGCAGAACTGAAAGCAGAGGCAAGAAGCCCGATGAGGAAAATCAATCCTAGACCAATTCCCATTCCCGAGTCCAACGCAACCGTAGGGTAGAGGCTGTCCGCGCGTTCAATGGTAATTCCGTTTGCCTCAGCCCAGGTATAGAGGAGCGCGCCAAGCGCCAAGAACAAGACGTTTACAAGCACTAGGACCACCGAAAAGCTTCCCATGTTCAGTCGTGCTTCTTTGAGGTTGCGACAGGCAAGATTCTTTTGCATCATGTCCTGGTCCATGCCCGTCATGGCCGTGGCTACAAAAGCTCCAGCGAGCAAATGCTTGACCAAGTGATTGGAGGCTTTCCAATCCTCCCATACCACCCATTGGCTCCAGGGCGATGCTGCAATGCGTCCGGGAACCTCAGCCCAAGACCAATCAAGGGCTTGAACGATGGCGTTCCCTGAGTATACCACAGCGATTAACATTGCCGCAGTTTGAATTGTGTCAGTCCAAACAATGGTCCCCAAGCCTCCTCGTCGTGTATAGCCCCATATGACCGAAAGGATTACGGCCACGGCTGCAGCATACCCCACTGGTATGTCGACCAAATTGAAGGCTGTCCAATGCACATCCCAGCCCAAGGGCTTCAAAACAAATAAATCCAGCACTAGGGCAATAAGGAACAATCGAAATGAAGCGCCAATGGTGCGTGAAAGAATAAAAAAAGCAGCGCCTGTTTTGTACGCACGTTTCCCGAAGCGGGATTCGAAATAGCCATAAATACTCGTCAAACCCATTCGATAATACAGCGGCATCAGCACAGCCATGATAAATCCGTACCCGATTAAATATCCCAACACCATTTGCATGTAAGTGAATCCTTGGCTTTCCACCCAACCAGGAACACTGATGAATGTTACACCACTGAGCGATGCGCCTAGCATACCAAAGGCCACAGCATACCAAGGTGCTGACTTATTTGCAGCAAAAAAATGCTGGCTATCATCGCCGTGAATAGCTCTGCGGTTGGTCCAGCGGGCAATGCCGAGCAACACAAGAACGTAAGTAAAAAATACACCAATGACCAACTGAGGATTCATGTGCCAAAGATGAGACAACATCGTAAATTTGCCACATGGAACTTCCCTCGCGACTTATTGAGGCTGCCGTGGATCAAATGGCATCATTGCCGGGGATCGGTCGAAAGACTGCATTGCGATTGGTTTTAAATCTATTGCGTCGATCTGACGAGCAGGTCGAGTCCTTTTCGGAATCGTTTCAATTGATGCGGAAAGGTGTGCGAGGATGCGCTACGTGCCACAACCTCACAGAATCCGATCGATGCTCCATTTGCGTCAATCCGATGCGCAAGGAAAACCTTGTTTGTGTGGTGGAGGACTTGCGTGATTTACTGGCCATAGAAGCGACTGGGCAATTTCTAGGCCGTTATCATGTTCTGGGGGGAATTATAAGCCCTATGGAGGGGGTAGGACCCAATGACTTAAACATTGAATCTCTTGTCATACGGGCGGAAAAAATTGCGGCAGAGGAAGACGGCGAAATCATTTTTGCGCTCCCTGCTACGATGGAGGGCGAAACGACAGCTTTTTATTTGTTTCGAAAATTGTCATCGTTTAACCTGCAAGTCACCTCGATTGCTCGTGGAATAGCAGTAGGTGAGGATTTGCAGCATGCCGATGAGGCGACATTGGTGCAGAGTTTGCGGCAACGATTGCCATACTCAAAATGATGCGTTTCTTTTATGCATAGAAGAGGCTGCCGATTGGTTTCGCTTTAAATTCACGGCGTGGATGTATCCATCGTCATCGTCAATTACAATGTTGAGCACTTTTTGTCGCAGTGCCTATTGTCAGTTCGCGCCAGTGTCCGTGAGTTAGAACTCAAGGGCTACGAGGCAGAGGTATGGGTCGTGGACAATCGTTCTGTGGATGGCAGTTGCGAAATGGTGCGGAACCAGTTTCCTGAAGTGCATCTTTTGGCGCTGGATGAAAATGTCGGTTTTTCCAAAGGGAACAATCGCGCCATAGAACGATGTCACGGCCGCTGGATTCTGCTGCTCAATCCCGATACGGTAGTGCCTGAGGACGCACTTAGTAAGTGTCTGGATTACGCAGATCAACATCCTAAGCTAGGCGGGATGGGCGTGCCTATGGTCGATGGAATGGGGCGTTACTTGCCGGAATCCAAGCGCGGTATGCCCACGCCATGGGCTGCATTCTGTAAGATTTCTGGAGTGTACAAATTGTCGCCTAAGTCGTCCAATTTGAATCAATATTACTTGGGGCATCTGAGTTCTGATGAGAATCATCAAATTGAAATATTGAGCGGCGCATTTATGTGGATGCGGAAGAGCGCTTTGGATGAGGTAGGGCTGTTGGATGAATCATACTTCATGTACGGAGAGGACATTGATCTTAGTTGGCGTTTGCTGCAGGGGGGATGGGAAAATCATTTTTTCGCGAGCACGTCAATCATTCACTACAAAGGAGAAAGCACAAAGAAAGGATCGTTGAATTACGTCTTGGTCTTTTACAAGGCCATGCAGATTTTTGCTCGAACGCACTTTTCAGGCGGACAAGTGCGCGCTTTGTTGTTGCTGATTCAATTGGCAATCTATGTCCGAGCGGCTCTGGCCATCGGCGCGCGTGCCTTTCGGATGATTCAATTGCCTGCGGTTGAATTTGGTATTTTCTGGTCAGCGCTGCTCGTCTTTTTAAAACAATACGGAGGATTTAAAGGCATTCTATACGATTGGAATTGGGCAGTGCCGGCCACGGGTATTTATGCCGCATTGTGGCTCTTGGCCATAAAGTTCCAAGGAGGGTACGATCGGCCTTGGAAGTCCATGGCGGTTGCCAAAGGTGTTTTTACAGGTGCTTTGGTACTGCTGGCAGGCTACGGTCTGCTGCCGGAAAATATGCGATTCAGCCGTGCAATTTTGTTGTTTGGTGCATTGGCATTGCCGTTAATCATAGCTGGCGTGCGCTGGCGTTGGGACAAAGGGCGCGGGTGGAGCGGGAATGGCCAGCGGCGCAGGTTGTTTATATCCAATCCTGACGAGCTTCAAGCGACGGTGAATTTAATTTCAGAGCACGAAACGGAATCGATTCATTTGCCAAAGACCGTATCTGCACTCTATCCAGGTAATCGGAGTGAAGGAGGAGACAGCGGCTCAATGAAGGGCGCAAAGTACCTCGGAGGCTTGAGTGATTTGAATGAGGTTATTCGTATTTATCGATTTAACGAGGTCATCCTTAGTGGGCGGGAATTATCGGCCTCGCAAATTATTGCTGCTATGACTGGAGTAGCCAATGCGGATATTCAATTTCGTATTGCATGGACGGAGGGGGGCAATGTAGTGGGTGCTGGAGGTCCTGAACTGGGGTCCATATCCGATTGGCCGAGGGCCATTCATCGTCCCCGTGCAAAACGAGTGAAGCGTACATTTGACGTGGCTTTGGCTTTGGCGGTTATGGTAATGAGTCCGATATTTATTGTCATAGGGCGATCAGGATGGCCGATATCCGCAGCGAGCGTATTCGTGGGAAAGCGAACGTGGGTAGGTATTCCCGTTGATTTCTCCAACGATTCAAAGCTTCAGAAATTTGTTTTTTCGCGTTCCAACTCCGATTCGAGTCGCGCGAGGCAAAGAACGCTTTTAGCGTATGTTCGCGATTATAGATGGTCGGTTGACCTTGGAGTCATCCGCGAAGCCTTAATTTCGCACCGCGCAATACATCGCCATGGCAATAATTGAGATTCTCCTACCCAAGATGGGTGAAAGCGTAGCTGAAGCTACCATCACCAAATTTGTAACCCAACCAGGCGAACGAGCTGAGGCCGATGAGCCGCTCGTTGAAATTGCGACTGATAAGGTCGATAGCGAGGTTCCGGCTCCCGAAGATGGCACACTGTTAGAATGGTTAGTAGCCGAGGGTGACACTGTGGCAGTTGGTCAAGCCATTGCTCGTTTTCAAGTGGAAGCAGAAGGAACCGATGCGACAAAGGTTGCCGCACATGCCAAGGAATCTTCACCGATAATTCCGGCAATGCCTGAGTCTGCACCCGTGGCTGCGCCCGTGGCTGCGCCTGCTCCTTCGCCTTCGCCTGTCCCTGCTCATGTGGCGTCATCTCAGGCTGCGAAAGCTCCAATTCCCGCTCCGAACGTTTTGGAAACACTGCAAGCGCCATTGTCTGAATTGCCACCTCGATTGGGTGCTTCGGGTAGATTTTACTCGCCATTGGTTAGAAGCATTGCGCAATCTGAAGGGGTATCTGCTATTGAGCTTGAGACAATTCCAGGGTCAGGATCAGAGGGAAGAGTGACCAAAACAGACATCCTCAAGCACGTAGCGAATCGGGGTGCGACTTCTGTAGCACCTGCGCCTGCAAGTGCGGTGTCAGCCCAAGTCCCTCTTGTGAAAACGTCTCCAGCCATCTCGGTTTCAGGTGGTGATGAAATTGTGGAAATGGATCGCATGCGAAAAATGATCGCAGATCACATGGTTCGTTCGGTGCAAACCAGCCCCCACGTCACAAGTTTTGTTGAAGCCGACGTTACTCGGATGGTTGAATGGCGGAAAAGGAACAAAACCGCCTTTGAGGCCGCACATGGAACGAAACTTACGTTTACGCCATTGATAGCAGAGGCCATCGTCAAGGCAATCCGAGACTATCCAGGAGTGAACGCGAGTGTGGATGGTGATCGAATTGTGATCAAAAAGCAAATAAATCTTGGCATGGCTGCGGCATTGCCTTCTGGTAATTTGATAGTTCCTGTGATTCGCAATGCAGATCAGCTGAGTTTGGTAGGATTGGCAAATCAAGTCAATGACCTCGCCAACCGCGCGAGAACGGGCAAGTTGAAGCCCGATGATACGGCAGGAGGAACCTATACAATGTCTAACGTTGGGACCTTTGGCAACGTTATGGGCACTCCCATCATCAATCAGCCGCAAGTAGCTATTTTGGCATTGGGTGCGATTCGTAAAAAACCTGCAGTGATTGAAACTCCCGAAGGAGATGTCATTGGCGTTCGTCAGATGATGTTCTTGAGCCATAGCTATGATCATCGTGTTGTCGATGGCATGCTTGGAGGGAGTTTTGTTCGACGAGTTGCGGACTACTTGGAAGGATTTGACCTAGATCGACCAATCGTATGAAAAAGATGGATTTGAGTGTACTAAAGCTGAAGAAGCCACTGGTCATTTTTGACTTGGAGACGACCGGGACAGACCTGTCCAAGGACCGCATTGTAGAAATTGCCATGATCAAGGTGCATCCTGATGGCACCATTGAAAAGAAGCCGGAAGCACGAGGAGAAGCACATCGCTTGTTAATCCATCCAGGTATTCCCATTCCGTTGGAAAGCAGCTTAATCCATGGGATTTATGATGCCGACGTTGAAGGACGACCAAACTTTAAGCAGTTTTCCAAGAGCATGTCTGATTTTTTGGAAGGATGTGATTTGGGTGGATACAACTCCAACCGATTTGATGTTCCTTTTCTGGCCGAAGAGTTTTTGCGCAGTGGAGTTGACTTTGACCTTGAAGGTCGCAACTTGATAGATGTGCAGAATATTTTTCACATCATGGAACAGCGGACCTTGAGAGCGGCTTATCGTTTTTATTGTGGAAAAGAATTGGAAGGAGCTCACGAGGCATTGCCAGATACGGAGGCTACCCTTGATGTTCTTTTAGCCCAATTGGCGAAATACCCTACCACCACGGTTCCAATTTCTGAAGATGAGACTGTAGGGCCCGTTCCAATAGATATGGATGAGCTTCATGAGTTTTGCCAACGCCAGCGTTTCGCGGATTTAGCGGGTCGCTTTGTGTATGATGATTCCAATGAAGTTTTGTTCAATTTTGGACAACACAAAGGCAAAATGGTAACGGACATCCTTCGGTCCAATCCAGGATACTTTGGTTGGATGATGGGCGCTGACTTTCCCGAGTATACCAAAAAGGTACTGCGTCGCATTCATGAGCAAATGAATGCATAACCCCGCAACAAA
>DDEH01000041.1:0-18341 GCA_002336085.1 Flavobacteriales bacterium UBA1959
TACCGAAAAGTTTTCGGTAGAGCTTAAGCGATTGATCCATATCCTTCGTTGCAACTCCAATGTGTTGCATCCCTTGGATACGGTAATCGTTAAAAGCTTCTGGGTCTCTCATTTGCCGTGCAATTTGGACTCAACGAATAGGATGTGCATCTGCGATTGCATCGTTGACGGTCTGTAAATAATTGGTCCACGATGATGCCAGTGATTTATTTGCCCAAACGTTTTTCGCTTTTCTCCGGCCGTTTGCATCTAATAAGATGCCATACCACCACCCGGAAATTCTGCTGCCCAGTAGGTTAAATAAGTAGCCAATAAGAAGGGTGGTTAGCGTGATACCACCAAGTGCAAAGTGGGCAATCGGTAGTGCAACCAGCATCCAATATACCGGAAAGAGGAACATCCCAATAGACACTTTGAATGTGCTAATGAAACAGGGGTCTTTGACGCGTTTCTGAGCTTGTGATTCAAGCCACTTTGCCAAGGGAAAAGATGGAATTCCTCCGAGTATGGCGACAGGAGAAATAAGCCAAAACCAAATCGAGATGCTTCTTATGTCTTCCGGCTTCATTCCAACGTCTTCGGCTCGTGCACTTTGAAGAACACCGGCATCAACTGCCGTTTTTAATGCAGTTTGTATATCTATAATGGATTCGTCGCTTAAGCTTTTTAAGCGGTCGATTTTTGCTTTGCAGCTTATCCAGTCTTCTCTCTCGGTCGTGCGCATGGCCTTCACATAGGGCAAAAGGTCTGCATAAGCCCGCTCTGGTTGAATGTTCACCAGAAGCTTATCGAGGGCTTCGCTGATTGGTTCGAGTAAACGTCCAGGAGTTATTTCGTTGGTTTCAGCGTTGATGAGCGCATCGATTTTCAAGGGTGGACCGATGCGGTACTTGAGTCGCCTTCTGAAATTTGGTGATTCTTCGTAATCAATTCCGATGGGCAAAATTACCAAATTTCGCATCTCTGGATCGAGCTTGAGGGAAGCGTTTACCATGTCTGAAATGCCGCGCCTGAGCGGGCGCAATGTTTTCATATTGCGGTGATTTCCCTCTGGAAAAAGGCCCATTCTTCCGCCAATTCGTAGGCGTTCCGCACAGATTTCAAAGATTCGAGAGTTACGTTCTCGAGCGTCATCTACGCCATCTCTTTGTCTGTAGATGGGCATTTGGTTGAATGCGAACAGAATGGTTCGAGCGAATTTCTTGTAAAATATATCAGCACGCGTTAGCCAATGCACCTGAGTCTGGTTGATTATGGTTGTAAGAACCAAGGGGTCCATCAGTCCGTTCTGGTGATTGGCCACTAAGATGGTCGGAGTTTCCTGCTCGGTGATGTATTCTGTCCCTTCAGTGCCCTCGATTCGGTGGAAGCGAGAGGCACCAGAACGGACCACTTGCAGCGCCACATTGTAAGCCCAATGTCGGCTTTGGATGGGAGGAGCGTGGAAGGGTTTCTTCTTAGAAGATTTTGCCAAAATGGGAGAATTTTTAACAGTTTAATCGCGCAGACGAGCCCCAGTTTCTTCGGTGATTTTCGTCAAGATGCGCTGCACACTTTGGTCTATTTGTTTGTCATTCAGCGTTTTCTCTTCATCTTGGAGAATCAAGGAAACCGCATAAGACACTTCGTCCTTTGCCAAGTTATCGCCTTCGTACACATCGAACAATCCAACGCGCTTGAGCAATTTCTTTTCGGCTTTGGCCGCACAATCCCGAATGTGCCCAAAGGTGATTCCTTTCTTTAAAATGAGGGAAAGATCTCGGCGCACCGCGGGAAACTTGCCAATTTCCCGTGCTTTGACACGTTTTCGTTCACTCAATTTGGTCAATGTTGATACCGAAAAGTCCCCCCAAAATACAGGCTGGTTCACGCCACATTTTTTCGCCACACCATTTCTGATGAGGCCGATTCGGCCAACCAACTGATTCTGATACGTCAATTCGATTCCCTCGGAGAAGATGGGCGACTGAAAGGGATCCTCCTTCACGGCACCGGAAGAAATTCCCAGAGCATCCAGCATCGCGTAAGCCTCCGACTTGATGGAATACGGTGTGGTCAAGTTTCCAGAATTCGTCCAGTTTTCAGGAGCTGTTTTCCCGGTCATCCACAAACCGATTCGTTCGTTTTCCTCGTAGCGTTCAGCAGCGTTTTTGCCTTGAGTCTTCTCTGCAGCGCAGTGTTGGTAGATTCGGCCGATTTCAAAAAACCGTGCATTTGGGCGTTGGTGGTTTCTGTTGTGTGCGATGGCTTCCAATCCTTGAAAAAGAAGGGATTGACGCATGACGCCAAGATCCGAACTTAACGGATTCATGAGCGAGATGCGTCGAGCAGGATCCCATCCATCGGGACTGTCACCAAAGGTGTCGGTGTAGGCCGCTCGAGTCATTGAGTTGCTCATGATTTCAAAGAAACCTCGGCTTACCAATGTGTTTGCCATTTGCAGTCGGATTCTGTCTTCTGGAACGCTTGCCTGATGCTGAGCAGTAGAAATCATGCGCGAAGGAAGAGGGATTTTATCAAACCCGAAGATGCGCAACACTTCTTCAATGATGTCAGCAGGTCGTGTGACATCTCGACGAAAAGCGGGCACGCCGAGTACAATTGACTCCTCGGTCTCTTGACTGAAATCGATGCCGAGGTCGGTGAAAATGGACTTCACAGACGAACGGTCTAATTTTACTCCAATCACTCGGTCGAGCTCCTCCCACTTCAATACAATTGTCGCTCCTTCCGGTAATTTGGCCGCATCCACTTGCTGTACACCCACTACTTTACAATCACCCCATTCTTGTATTAAGTGTGCGGCGCGTTGAAGTGCAGTTTGAATCAAGTCGGGATCGACCCCACGCTCAAAACGAAAGGAGGCATCTGTGGAGAGCCCATGGCGTTTCGCCATTTTGCGGGTGATTACGGGATCGAAATAGGCAGATTCCAATATTACTCGCTGAGTAGTTGCGCTAACCCCACTTTGGTTTCCACCGTATACGCCTGCGAGGCACATCGCTTTTTCTGCATCGGCAATAATTTGGTCTTCTTCGTGCAACTTTCGCTCGACGCCATCGAGTGTTGTTAGCGTTTCATTGGCCTTGGCATGGCGCACGATAATTTTGTTTCCGCGAATGGCATCAGCATCGAATGCATGCAGTGGTTGTCCCAATTCGTGCAGGACGAAATTGGTTGCATCGACAATGTTGTTTTGAGGCTGGACGCCAATGGTGCGCAATCGGCGCTGGGCCCACTCAGGTGAGGGAGCGACAGAAATGTTTTCGAGTAGCATGCCGCAGTAAACGGGACAGGCCTGTGCAGTTTTCACTTCGATGGATAGTTGATCTTTCAAAGCGGAGGGCCATGGCAGCCTGGCAGGCATTTGCAAGATGCCAACCGCTTCATGGATTCCTTGTACCGTCTCATTCAATAATCCTGCGCGAAGATCTCTCGCCACGCCCCAGTGACTCATTCCGTCTGTACGATTGGGCGTCAGTCCGATTTCCAATACTGCGTCTGATTCGAGGTTATAAACCTCCGCTGCCGCTGTTCCTGGGCTCCATTTTTCATCCAATTCTATTATTCCCTCATGGGAATTCCCGACTCCTATTTCATCCTCAGCGCAAATCATGCCCATGGACACTTCGCCTCTGATTTTTCCTTTCTTGATTTTAAAGGCCTCTCCATCCAAGGGATACAATGTCGATCCTACTGTCGCGACAACCACTTTCAGTCCCTTGCGGGCGTTGCTCGCTCCACAAACAATTTGCAAATGCTCTGTCTCCCCAATGCTGACTTCACATATTTGAAGGCGGTCTGCATTTGGATGCTGCTTGGCATTTAAAATTTCACCGGCGACGAGGCCCGTCAAACCGCCACGGATGGCCTCTACGGAGTCCACCCCTTCCACCTCAAGTCCTGTTGCTGTCAGTACTGCGGACGCATCCTCAATGGAGGATTGCACAGGCAACATTTGATTCAGCCAATCAAAGGAGATTTTCATGCTTTGCTAATAAGTATCACAAAGTTAGCAGGACAGGCACGCAAGGCAGCATGAACGTCACCCTTTTTTGGCAATCTCCTGCGTAGTTTTGAATGATGAAATAGAAAGTTGAGTAACTTCGTCCTCCCAAAATCATTGGAAGACGGGGAAAAAAGATCGGGATGTAGCTCAGTTGGTAGAGTACGCGTCTGGGGGACGTGTGGTCGCTGGTTCAAGTCCAGTCATCCCGACTACAAAAAACCCGGGGCATCTGCTCCGGGTTTTTGGTTGGCTTAGTGCCTTTTAAAATCAGTATGGATTACGCATTCGAACAACAGTGGGGCCTATTGGTCCAAAAGATGGAGGATCGCTTTGGGGAGCCCCCTGACCTGACTACGATGATTTTTACCGTGGGCCTGCAGGAGTGCGGTCAAGGCTTTCGTGTGTTCAAGAAGGACGAAAAATTAGAAGTGATGCACGTTGGAGTTTGCATGCTGCTCGCTCCAATGGGTTTTTACCGTGAGTTGGGTACTGACGAAGAGGGATGGCCCCACTTTGAGCGGGTCAATGAGATACCAGCCGTTTCAAAGCAAGAGCAAGAGCTGCTTATGAAGCGAGCGTTGTTGGAATATTTTGCGGCTTGGATTGCGCCGGATAATCCCGATTGATTGCCGCGGACTAGAGAGGAGTAAGGACTATTCTATGTAGACCGTAGTCTCGTTGGTCAGTTCTTCCTCAATCTTGATCAGGCCGGTTCCATACAAGGCCGATTTGGAGGCCTCAATGTCCAGAACCGCAAAACCTGCTTGTCCTTCAACATAAAAACTCGAGAAATTGAAGCTGACCAATCCTGCGTTATTGGTCACTGCGGTTGTGTCAAAGCGAGGTTCACCGACAAAATCTTCATCGACGGAGCCAAATGCGTAAAGCCGCACTTCCGCTCCGTTGACAGGCGCACCGAGCTCATTTAAAACCGTAACGTTGGCGATAGTTTCTTCGACTTGATGGCAACTGGTGGCAAAAAAGATGAAAGAAGTCATCAATAGGCAGAGGGAAAGGGTCGCTTTTCGCATTGGGTCTTCTAACTTTGCAGGACAGTGAACCCCAAATATCTTCAAAAAGTCATGAAATTCAAGATACTAATCCATTATACATCACTATTTGTGATTTCAAGCGTTTTGATTTTTGCAATGGGATGCGGAAATAGTGAGAGCCCTGTTGCGTCTGCACCAGATGTTGATGCATCAAATGGATTGAATCGGCAGGTTCGAATTCAGACGAATTTTGGAGACATGGTGGTTGAACTCTCTGATAGCACTCCGGGTCATCGGGACAATTTCATTGAGCTGGCCTCCACAGGCTTCTACGACAGTTTACTCTTTCATCGTGTGATCAAAGGATTCATGGTTCAGGGGGGTGATCCCACCAGTCGAGGAGCGAAGTTGTCGCAACGGCTGGGCATGGGTGGGCCGGGTTATACCGTTCCTGCTGAAATCCGAACGGATCATCTGCACTTTAAAGGTGCCTTGGCTGCTGCTCGTCAAGGCGATCAGTCGAATCCAGAACGAGCCAGTTCAGGAAGCCAGTTTTATCTTGTTCATGGCCGAACTTTTAAAGAAGCGGAATTGATGAATATCGAGGCACGGACAGGTGATTTCAATGACCAGTTTAATGAAAATGGAGTCTTCAAGTATTCGGATGAAGCGGTGAAGCGCTACATGGAAGAAGGTGGTGCTCCATTTTTGGACAACCAATACACTGTATTCGGTCAAGTTATTGAGGGATTGGACATAATTGATTCCATCGCATCCGTGCAGAAGGGTGCAGGCGACCGACCGATGACCGATGTGCTTATGACCATGGAAGTGATTCGCTAAAATGGACTTGAAAGAACAAATCCTCGCTTACCTCGGCCAAATTGAGGCAACAACGCTGGCTACCTCAGATGAGGTGGAGCAATTTCGAATTGCCTGGTTGGGACGAAAAGGTATCTTAAAGGATACTATGGCTGCGTTTAAGGAAGCGCCAAATGAGCAAAAGCGTGAGCTGGGTCAATTGGTCAATCAATTGAAAAAAGCCGCGGAGCTGTGTATATCGAGCGGCGCGCAAGGTGCTGAAACGATTGATCAAGAGGACAATGCCTCTCACGACTGGACACGACCTGACGGTGGCGCTCCCCTGGGGGCTCACCACCCGCTGAGTGTTGTACGCCGTGATATCATTGGGATTTTGGAGCGGATGGGTTTTGTTGTTACCGAAGGCCCCGAAATTGAGGACGACTGGCATGTCTTCAGCGGATTGAATTTTCCTGCGGAACATCCAGCCCGTGACATGCAAGACACGTTTTTCGTGGATAGAGATCCCGATATGCTGCTTCGGACTCACACTTCTTCTGTTCAGGTGCGAGAAATGGAACGCCGCGATCCACCCATGCGCATCGTTATGCCCGGCCGTGTTTTTAGGAATGAGGCCATTAGCGCGCGCGCTCACTGTATGTTCCATCAAATTGAAGGCCTGTACATCGACGAAGGCGTCTCATTTGCGGATTTAAAGCAAACCCTGCTGCGGTTTGCACAGGAATTTTTCGGACCAGATACGAAAATTAGATTGCGTCCTTCCTACTTTCCATTTACAGAGCCCAGCGCGGAGGTGGATGTCTATTGGGGATTGAAAACAGAGGTGGATAAGCGGATTACCAAAGGAACCGGATGGCTTGAAATCCTCGGTTGCGGAATGGTGGATCCTGCTGTGCTGGAAGCATCGGGGATTGACTCTCGAAAATATTCAGGGTTTGCCTTTGGTATGGGAGTGGAACGAATCACCATGCTAAAATACCAGATTGGTGATTTGCGGGCATTCTTTGAAAGTGATTTGCGCTTTTTGGACCAGTTTCAAGGCGAATACTGAGCGGTGCTTAACCTGTCCTAAACGAAAGGCAAAGTCAAGATGACCTTTTCTTCAATGGGTGAGATGCGTTCTACTTGGATTTTCCCAGCGATTTTCCGCAACTGTGAATGCAACTCATTCCATCGGGATGAAGCCAGAGCATCTTTTCCATGGAACAGCCCCTGCATGGCCTTGGATGCCTCAGTGTGGTTGCTGCTCAAGCAGAAACGCCAGTGAGATTTGTCGGTTTCAACTTGGATTCGCATGGCTTCTTCTGCGATTGATATTTCGGCCAATCCGCGCATGAGATTTCGGATGACAACACGGACATCGGGTCCGATGGAAAATTGCATGTCATCATCCAATTTCCAGTTCATTTCCCCTTGAATTTCTTCGTCTAAGGCACTCAAGAAATCTTGGATTGTCTGTGATCGAGGATCTTCATCTCGCTCAAAAATGAGGTTGCCATTGGGCATCAAGCTGCTGCTTCCAAGTTCTATGGCTTCTGCAGTTTCTCCGGATGCACGTATCGAAGGGGAAGACTTTTCTTGGGAAGGCAAGCGGTCGGATGGAACCAAGCTACGCAAGCGAATGATCCGACGGCGTTCTTTACGAAGGGACTCATTCAAAACACGGTGACTTCGACCATTGGCTAGCAATCCAATGCCTAATAGTGCCGCCAACCACGGCCACATGCCATAGGAGCGAGAGTTTGATTGGGATGCACTCATCTCCAAAACAGCGCGATCAAATGGGTCGGGCTCAGGTAAAATTCTTTCTGTAAAGCCTTGAATTTCTCGATTGGGTCTTGACTGCAATTCATCGAGTAAGCGCATATTGATCTCATCGACTTCTAACATGGCCGACAGCGCCTTGGCTTCGTTTCCGCGTTGAAGTTCAAAATCGGCACGGTGCCGCAAAGCTTCTAAAAGTAATTCTTTATTGTTTGCGATTCGTGCTTCTTTGATAGCTTCATGTTGGGCGATGATGACGTCGAGCGGTCGATGCAAGCGCTGAGCAGCACTTGCAACGCGCAACTGAGAAATGGCCATAGCGATGGGATCGTTGGATTTGGTTTTGTCCAAGATGGTTTTTGCCCACTCCATTGCTTTGACATCATTCCCTTCGTACGCTATAATCATTTGGACTTCCATTCGTAGGTCCTGTGCATAGTCATTGGGAACTCGAATGGCCTGATCTTCAAATGCCAAGCGCAATGAATCTGCCCGATTGCCATTTGTAATGAAATCGAGTTGGATTGCTTGGCTCAACCATTGCGCTCTCGTTTTATCTCCAATCTCCTCATCGTTAAGTGCAAGGCATTTGAGGATGCAACGGCTCGCCTCTTCCCAATTGCCGCTGATGAAGTGCAATTCTGCAATTTTGGATTTTAATGTCCAGTCATCGGGACGGAGCTTTATTTCGCGCGTCAAAATGGAAATCGCTTTGCCTTCTTGCTGCAATTTCATCCAGAGATCTGCTGCCAGCTGCGACTGCTTTAGACGCTCTTCGGCGCCACACGCCAGTAGACCATCTTGTGCGCGCTGGAGTGTTTCTTCAGCCAAGATTGGATTTTGACTTTCGACATGAATGTTCGCGATTCCTAGCCTTGCTCGTGCTACTTGACAAGGGTCAAAGGACCGCTCTTCCGCACCTCGGTACATAGCCAATGCTGCCACGGGCCGGTCGGACTCAAAAAGCGAATCCCCTCGAATCAGCATGAGCTCTGCTTCATTTGCTCCTTGCAGTGGTGGCATGGATTTTTGCGCCACGACTGTTCCGAAAAAGCTAAGGGATAGCCCTAAAAAGTGAAACAGTTTGCAGTTGAAAAGCATGGTACAAACTACCTACGAAATGTTCGTCCAATATCCTTGACTCCTGGAATTGTTCACATGAAAAGGAGCAAAAATGGGGGGCTTTTAATCATTCCAAATTACATCGAGGACGGTGCTGCCAACCACATCGAGTGTCGATTTACTAATGATAGCCATATTGTCCTGATGTGTATGATGAAAAGGGCCGTAACCCATCGGGAGGACTTGGACTTGATAGTGTACGATGTTGGCGGACGGAATGCCGCCAAGTTGCGACACAAATAAGTTGTCATCCACAGTTTGAGGAGTCACATTGTTTTTGAAGTAGTCGTCAAAGCCAAGGGATTGGGCAGAACTCCAGACTTTGCGCACTATTGAAGGAGCGTAAGCCATTGATGTTCCTTCACGGTTAAAAACAGCATCTTTGGCTCCGACCATATCAAGTAGGATTCCATATTTGGCTTGGTAACCAAACTTATGCGGTTGATTGGCCCAAAACTGGCTTCCGAGGCACCAAGTTGTCATGCTGCTAACACTGGCACTTGACCATTCGGGTGCTCCGAAATCCTCAGCATCAAAAAAGATCACATCTACACCAACGTCCAAGGTAGAGTCAGCGCCAAGAATTCGAGCAATCTCTAATAATACTCCAATGCCTGAACCACCGTCATTGGCTCCGTCGATGGGCTCACGGATGCGAATGGTGTCTTTGTCCGCAAAAGGACGTGTATCCCAGTGAGCATAAAGCATGATGCGTTCAGCGTTTTCGGGTCTAAATTGCCCAATGATGTTGCGCATATTTAGAACGGTGCCGTCATAGGCGCGCACGCGACCGGGTTGCTCAACTACATTGGCACCGTGTCGCTGCAATTCTTTTACAAGCCAATCTCCGCAGGCCACATGCGCTTCAGTGTTTGGTACACGTGGGCCAAAATTCACTTGTTCTTCAATGTATGCATATGCAGAATCACGATCAAATTTGGGGGCGCTAATGCGCTGCATTTGAACCAGCGGTGCGTCGGTCTGTTCTGTGTCGCTGACGCAGCTGACCAAGCCCGATATGCTAGCGGTCATTAAACAAAAGAAGAGGGGAGAGATTCTCAATCGCGGTTCCATGTGCTGCCTTCTTTCCCGTCTTTGATTGTTACGCCCATATTGCCCAATGCTTTGCGAATGGAATCGGCCGTTCCCCAATCTTGATTGGATTTTGCTTCGCTTCGTAATTCTACAAGAAGATCGAGCATCGCACCGGTATCATCGTTGGATTCGTTGGAGCTTGCAGTGTCTAATTGAAGGCCAAGAACGTCAAAGAAGTAGCTATGCATAAACGTTTTAAGCGCTTGCTTTTGCGTTGCGCTAATAGCAATACGGCCGTCCTGAATATTGTTTACCAGCTTGACAGCATCAAACAGGACACTGATGCAAATTGGTGTATTGAAGTCATCCCCCATTGCGGAGGCGCATCTCGCTTCGAGTTCGGAGATATCGGCATCTCCGTTGTTTTCGGTGGCTATTGCAGGAATGTTTTCAAGTGTTTCGATGGCTTTCATAAGCCTGTCGAGTCCTTTCTCTGCAGCTTGCATTGCAGCATTTGAAAAATCCAACGTGCTCGCATAGTGGCATTGTAGCATAAAGAATCGGACAGTCATTGGCGAATAGCCGCGTTCAAGCAAAGGATGATTGCCTGAAATCAATTCATCTGGAGTGAAGCCATTGCCTTCGGATTTCCCCATTTTTCGGCCATTTACGGTAAGCATATTTCCATGCATCCAATACCGCACAGATTTCCCCTCACCGGTGGCTCCGGCATTCTGAGCAATTTCGCATTCGTGATGCGGAAATTTCAAGTCCATTCCACCGCCGTGAATGTCGAATTGATTTCCGAGGTATTTGGTGCTCATGACAGAGCACTCGAGATGCCACCCCGGAAACCCTTCGCTCCATGGGGATGGCCATTTCATCAAATGCGATGCGTCGGCTTTCTTCCAAAGGGCAAAATCCAGGGGGTCATTTTTTTCATCTTGTCCGTCTAGAATGCGGGTATTGTTGAGCAAGTCGTCAATTTTCCGACCGGAAAGTTGGCCGTAAGGATAGTCTTCGCTGAATTTTCGAACATTGAAATAGACACTTCCGTTGGATGAGTATCCATATCCACGCTCGATGATTTTTTCGATCATCCCGATTTGCTCTACGATGTGGCCGGTTGCGCTGGGCTCAATGGAAGGGCGCTGGATATTGAAGATTCGCATGACATCATGGAAATCATTCGTGTACTTCTGCACAATCTCCATAGGCTCTAAGTTTTCGAGCCGCGCTTTCTTTCCGATTTTATCTTCTCCGTCTTCGGAGTCACCAGTCAAGTGCCCAACATCCGTAATGTTGCGAACGTAGCGCACTTGGTACCCCAGATAGGAAAGGTGTCGATAAACAATATCGAAAGTCAGAAACGTTCTTACGTTTCCGAGGTGCACATTGCTGTAGACGGTAGGGCCGCAAACATACATTCCAACGTACGGTGCGTTTATAGGAGTGAATAATTCTTTCTCCCGTGTTAAGCTATTTTGGATGAAGAGGGGCGTGTGGTCGGACATGGAGGGGCGATGTCAGTGTCTTATGCGATCCTCAGATGAGGCGTTTGCTGATTGCATGCAAAGTAAATGATTCCGGGCGGAAGAAAGGGGTGAATTCCGGTTGTTCAATCCAAACATAGATGAACGAAATCAAGACTTCAAAGTTTCGTTTTCTTTAGCCATTGCTTTCATCATGATCTCTGACATGTCGTCAAGCATGATTTGCGGCTTCCATCCCCAATCTATTTGAGCGGAAGAATCGTCAATGCTGCATGGCCAACTTTCCGCGATGGTTTGCCGTTGATCTGGCGCATAATTCAATTCAAATTGTGGCTTATGCTGCCGAATGCTCTCTCCAATTTCGGTAGGTGAAAAGCTCATGGCTCCTAAGTTATAAGATGTGCGAATAGTGATCTTTTCTTTCGGAGCGTTCATCAATTCCAACGTGCCGCGCACGGCATCGTCCATGAACATCATTGGCAACACTTGATCAGCCCTGAGAAAACATGTGTACGCCTCATCCTTTGCGGCATAATGATAAATCTCCACAGCATAATCTGTCGTCCCTCCTCCGGGCAAAGAGCGATGGCCAATAAGCCCGGGATACCGAACACTTCTTACATCGACACCATATTTTTCGTGGTAATACCTGCACCAGAATTCACCTGCTTGTTTGCTGATGCCGTAAACGGTAGTCGGGTCAAGTAGAGCGCTCTGCGGGACTTTATTCTTGGGGGTTCCCGGTCCAAATACAGCGATTGAACTGGGCCAAAACACCCGATTTATCCATCCTTCCTTGGCTGCTTCTAGGATGTTCAGCAAGGATTGCATGTTTAAATCCCACGCAGCGAGTGGTTTTTTTTCACCAGTAGCACTGAGCATTGCGGCCAAATGATAGACTTCATCGTATTTCCCTTCTTCCAATATTCTTGAAAGCGCACCCTCATCCGTTGCATCCAAGTGAAGAAACTTGCTCCGCAAGACAGCTTCATTATCCGGTACCCTGATGTCGGAAATATCAACTGAATTGGGACCGAATTCGGCCTGCATTTGCAGCACAAGTTCTATTCCTAGTTGCCCTGCGGCTCCGATGACCAAACGACGTACCATATATACGAAGATAGGATATTGAGGACGGAGAACACCACGTACTTTTGTAGGTGTGAAAAAGCCCATCGATTTTCCCATTCATGCAAATGCTGCATTCGATTACGAGTTGCCAGAATCCTACATCGCATTGCATCCCACAGAACCTCGCTCTGCCGCGCGGCTTTTGGTACTTGATGAGGCTGATTTAGAGACGCAATATCGGTTTGCAGATTTGCCATCGCTTTTACCGCCAGGAGCTCAACTGTGGATGAATGACACGCGTGTTATTCGTGCTCGGTTAATTATGCAGAAGGACACTGGAGGCCGATTGGAGATTTTCCTTCTTGAGCCATTGAACCAATCCATGGAGCAATCACTGGGCTCTATGCAGCCGGTGCGCTGGCGTTGCATGGTCAAAGGGGGCAAGAAATGGAAAAATGGTCTTGCTGGAGTGAAGGTAGAGGACGCGACTGGCGTTTGGGACGTTCGTGCCAAGCGTATTGGTATGGAAGAGGGAATTCGTCTTGTGGAATTGGAGTGGAAATTTATTTCATCGTCCACGGGAAAACAGAAAGCAGTGATGTTTTCCATGCTGCTCGAAGCCATGGGTCGAATGCCGTTGCCGCCCTACATGCGCAGACCGGACGAAGCAACGGATACGCTGGACTATCAGACGGTGTATGCCGAAGTCCCAGGGTCTGTTGCTGCACCCACTGCAGGTCTGCATTACGACGAGCCGCTATTGGCGAAGCTCAGCGCACAAAATTCGTTGCATGCCGTTACCCTGCATGTCGGTGCAGGAACGTTCAAGCCTCTCGCCGAAGGCGAAGTAAAAGAGCATGTCATGCACGCCGAAAAGTGCACCGTATCATTCGAGAGCATTGAGGCCTTGGCCCGATCCAATCAAAACCGAATCGCTACGGGAACGACAACGCTTCGAACATTAGAAAGTTTGTATTGGCTCGCCTTGAAATGGCGCTTAGGAGGCGAACAGCCCCATGCATTGGGTCAGTGGGAATGGTGCAATGAGTTGGTGGAGACTGATGAACAGTTGGGGTGGTCTTTAGAGACTGCTATGCACTGGGTGGCCCAAGAATTGGACGGACATGACTGGGAGTTTGAAACAGCCATCATGATGGTGCCTCCTTATCGAATACGTTCTGTTCAGGCGTTGATCACAAACTTCCATATGCCACAGAGTACACTTCTTTGCCTTGTGGCTTGCGCCATCGGCAATCGCTGGCAATCGGTTTATGAAGAAGCAAAGCGTGCCGAATTTAGATTCTTGAGCTATGGTGATGGAAGCTTGCTTCAGATCCAGCCATTTTTAAAATGACCGCGTTGAGGCATAAAAAAAGCCCCCTGAGTCGGGAGCTTTTTTTGAGGAAATCGAGGAAGATCAGTTTCGATTGTCCGTGAGTTCCGCAGCGTCGAGCATGGCATTCGAAATTCGCTGAGTAACAGCTCCACGTGCACGAGCGAGCAAGCTCGTTTGTTCTGACAAAAAATCACTTTTTTCAGCAGGTTCTGTGGATGAACTTGGCGCGATTACCCAAATACCATTCTCTCCAATGATGGGTGTCGACATTTCGCCAGTCGCAATGGCAAACGCGCGTCCAACGACTTCCGGTTCAGGCTTTGCTCCAGCTGCCGAAACGGTTGGGAATTTCATTGCAATGTTCGAAGCAGCTTTGACAGAAGAACCAATGGCCGCGGCAATCTCATCCAACGATCCTTGGTCCATCATGGAAACATACTTCTCTCCTTTGGCCTCTTTGATTGCAGCGGTTCGCATTTCCTGTTCAACTGCCTCAAAGACAGGCTCACCTGGAGACGTGATGCCATCTAGATAGGCAACGACGTAGTTTTTATCAATCAGGATGGGATTGGAAACTTCTCCTTCGCTCGCGTTGTATGCCCATGAGATCAATTCAGAAGCGTTGCGCAAACCTGAAATTGAGGTGGCCTTTCGGAGCACTTTGTCCGCTGTGTTCGTCGCGTATCCTGCTTCGCTGGCAGAAGACATAAATGCCTCGCGAGAGTTGGCTTGAATGGCAAATTCGCTTGCTGCGCTGTACGAGTCTCGCGCAGTCTCAGGCGAAGGCTCAATAGCACGTTCGATCATTGCCACACGAACGCGACTGACAGGATTGGTGTGTTCCATGACCTCTATGAGATGAACACCGAATTGTGTTCTGACTGCGTCAACGGTACCTGGCTTGTTTTCGAAACAGAAATCTTCAAATGGCTTGACCATGCGTCCACGGGTGAAGAAGTCATAAAACCCTCCATTGGTCTTTGATCCGGGGTCATCAGAAAACCGTTCAGCCAAATCATCGAAGGAAGCTCCACGACGGAGCGCCCGCTTCAAGCTATCTGCACGGTTCATTAACTGGTCCATTTCAGCTGCGTCTTGCGGATTTGTAGCTGTTAAGAGGATGTGACGGCAAGAAGCGCTGTCGGGCTCGGAAAAGAAATCCATGACACGAGCTAACTTGTAGGATTGCTTCTTCAAGTAGGGTCCGACATAATCTCCTTTTTCTGATTCGAAAAGAGTCGATTCATTTAGGTCAGTTTCGACATCTGCTGCTTTGAGTACCGTCGAAGTAAAGGCCTTCTCATTTGCTGATGCCACAAAATCACTGTCACTCAATGCAGACGCTTGCCACAAGGCTTTCAATTCAGTCAAGTTCGTTTCGATGGCTTCCGCATCTTCTGCAGATGCTGATAGAGGGATTCGAGCAAAGCTGATGGTTCTTCCCGTCTTCTGCTCATACTGGTCATCGCTTTTGTGTGCGTTGAAATATGATTTCACGTCTGAGTCCGAGACAGAAACTTCATTGTCATCGATATCATTGTAAGACTTGAAGGCGTAGTTAAAGTTGACCTTCCGATTTGACGTGACGAAATCATACTTGCCTTCCAAAGCATTCG
Organism: Flavobacteriales bacterium UBA1959; assembly: GCA_002336085.1. GTDB lineage: Bacteria > Bacteroidota > Bacteroidia > Flavobacteriales_D > Sanyastnellaceae > UA16. Next base: position 15,261 of record DDEH01000041.1, read on the forward strand.
TGTAAATACCAGAAGAGACAAGGTTGTCAAATTTCTCGCGCAATCGCTTCGAGATAATCAACCGTTTGTAGGACATAAAGTCAGATTTACCTTGGGGTGTGGCCAACATTGCACTGAAGTTCTGTTGCCAAAACGCTTTGTTTTCGGCGTTGCTGTAGAATGCTCGGTTCATGTAGGGCGAATAGCCTGAGCCGAATAGTAATTCTTGGAATTCTTCATCGCATACCTGCAAACCTAGCGCGTCAAAATCATCGCGCAGAACGATGTTGGAGGTTAGATCATTCCAGACTTCATCTCCAAGCTGATCTCCACTAAAGCCGAGTCGGCGACGCTCTTGTAACTCCGATTGGTACTCCAAAGCGGTGATGGTAATACCATCTACTTCTCCTACATCTCGGTTGTTTCCTTGACCGACCAACGCCATTACAGCATCGTAAGGGACCAAAAAGCCTAACATTCCAATGCCGATCATCACGATCAAGAGGCCTTGGCGGTTTCGGATTTGTTGAATCATTGACATGGTATCATTCTCTTTTTTAAAGGTTTGCGAAGATAAGCGAAATCGCACAAAGACGCACGAGCTTTAACGTCGCTGCTTTGTACGGAAATTACGTGCATAGGGTTTCAAGACTCAGTGCTGGGAATTTGTGTGACGATAACCGTTTGAATTTTACTGCTTCCGACTTGCTCAACCGTAATTGTGCAGTGCTCAAACTTCAAGGAAAATCCGGCATCAGGGATGTCTTCGGCGTGATGAAGCAACAGTCCGCCAACGGTCTCGTAGTCGTCTTGTTCCGGCATGTCGAGATTGTATTTTTCATTGAGCTCCTCGACCTCAAGCCGCGCAGAGAAACGCCATCGTCCTTGTTCCAATTCTTCTTCAATCAATTCTTCATTGTCGTGTTCGTCTTCAATGTCTCCAATTAATTGCTCCATGATGTCTTCCATGGTCAAAATACCAGAGGTGCCTCCGAATTCATCCACTACAATCGCCAGGTGCCTTTTCCGCTGAATAAAACGCTTCAAAACATCATCAGCGGGCATGGGCTCGGGCACAACGAATGTGGGATGAAGGATACTCTTTATAGAATCGGGATCCCTGAAGAGGTCTTTGGAATGAATATATCCGATGGTTTGGTCGATGTCATTTCGGTAAATGACAATTTTGGAGAGGCCGGTGGAAATGAAGAGCTCCTTCACCTCTTCGAGCGGTGTCTCCATATCCACAGCTACCACTTCGTTGCGCGGAACTAAGCAGTCGCGGGCGAGTACTTTATTAAATTCGAGTGCATTTTGCATGATTTGAAGCTCATGTTCTAGCTCTTGTTCCGGCTCCATTCGACCACTCAGTTCCCGAATAAAGTAATCCAAATCAGTGGCACCTAGTTGCTCGTTAGAAGCGTCATTTGCTTGAGCAGATTCCCCAACAATTCGAATAAAGATCTTACTTAACGCCACGACGATGGCGCCGGGAAGCATCAGTAAATAATGAATCACCACGAGCGGCGCCGCAAAGAATTTCAGCCAAAAATTTGAGTTGGCGTGAAAAAGTGCCTTCGGGATGAATTCGGCCAAAACTAAAATGACAGCTGTCGTCAAGGCCGTTTGCGTTGCCAACACAGCGAATGGACTTGACGCCACGGTCCAGTCGTCCACCTGAAAAATCCATGAACTAATCAAGGCCCCAGATTCGAGTCCGCAAAAAACCAACGCGAGGTTGTTTCCTACCAGCATGGTGGCGATGAAAAGCTGAGGCCGGCTGGCAAGGTGCGCTAGGATTTTGCCTTGCCAGGTGCTCTTGGCATCCAGTTCCAATTGCAGCCGGTTGGCTGATACGTAGGCAATCTCCATGCCGGAGAAAAATGCCGATGCCAAAAGGGATAGGGCAATGAAGATTAAGGAGCTGGAAGGGTCAGGATCCATGGATAGTGTCTAATTTAAACCTAATGCATCAATTTATTTGCGCTCCATCTTTTTTCGAAAATAGCGACGAAATGCATACCATGAAGCGGCAATCAGGGGCAATACCACTAGCTGTTTCCTTTCTTCCCAGCCGTCTCGAATGAGAAACCAGGAAGTGGCAATGGTGCACGCGATAATGACCACAAGCCAAAATTTCTCGGCGGTTTTGTTGACGCGAATGATAGTCTCTTGATCCATGGTTTGGTACGACTGTGTTAATTCAATTCCTCAGTTCCTTGTAAGATGATTTCTCCTTTAGGTCGAAGAATTTCATAGTTTTCAAAACGCCCATCGGACTCGAGCCCTTCCCCATACAAAACACCTTGATCACTTGTAATGGTTACAGCGTGATTGGTCCAAACTCGATTGGAGTCCTCGGCCCAGACAAGGTATTCTGTTTCGAGAATATCGCCTTTTCGGTTGCTGAGAACGACTTCATGCTCAGCGACTAACCGAAGGTTTTTTTCATCTAACGAGGCCCATTGCGCCTGCAAGTGTGCTTCGTGATTTTTTTCATTGCCATCGATGAAGAGTTCCATGCCATTGCGGACCTCAACAAGGTCTTCGGGGGATTCAGCTGAGCCTCCTTCGATGCGCGTCATTTCACCCGCTTTCAGGACGTGCATCGTTTGACCGCGTTCTGAGTAGGTGAAAGTACCGTTTAGAACGCGTTGCATTGGAGGCATCTCAGAAGCCTGAACTTCCGAAACGGCTTGATCGGAATTCGTGCATGACGCCAATGCTGTTACCACCGCAATGGTGGGCCAAAACTGGAGCGAGTTACGCAAAGCCAATAGGACTTTTACCGAACACGAATAGAAGTTTTCTCGCCGCTGCAGGGACACCCAGAAATGGCAGGTATTGTAATTTCAGCTCCAACACTTTTCCCAACTGTAAATATTTCGTCCACACTTGGAAACTGCTTGCTGTTGCTATTCAGTTTCTTACGAGCCTTCGCAGATGTTTCTTCGTCGCCTTTGTTCACTGCGCGCTGGTAGTAATCGCATGCTCGCAAGTAGGCAAGACGTTTGCCTAACGCTCCGTCGTCGCATTTTGAGGCAGCACCTGCGATGGCATCCCCAATGAGCATGAAGGCATCAGCGCTTTCGCTGTTGATTG
>DDEH01000041.1:18401-34707 GCA_002336085.1 Flavobacteriales bacterium UBA1959
GGTATTGTAATTTCAGCTCCAACACTTTTCCCAACTGTAAATATTTCGTCCACACTTGGAAACTGCTTGCTGTTGCTGTTCAGTTTCTTACGAGCCTTCGCAGATGTTTCTTCGTCGCCTTTGTTCACTGCGCGCTGGTAGTAATCGCATGCTCGCAAGTAAGCAAGACGTTTGCCCAACGCTCCGTCGTCGCATTTTGAGGCAGCACCTGCGATGGCATCCCCAATGAGCATGAAGGCATCAGCGCTTTCGCTGTTGATTGCAAGTACTTTTTGAGCGTAGTTTCGAGCTGTCTTCGTCTTTCCTAAAAAGGAAGCAATCTTTCCTGTTTTCAAAAGGTACATTTCCAATTCACTGCATTCGTTGCACAATTCAACGGCTTGCTCCATGTAGCGCAAAGCCTCGGTGAAATTTTCCACCTTGGCTTGTTCGCCACCAATGGCATATGCTGACGGGTGACTTGGTTCCTGGGCATGCACCGCTTCAGCAACAGGCAGGTAAAGTTCGTTGTCGGTGCAGTCTTTCTGATTCAGCAGTCTCAATACTTTCTTCTTAAGATCAAAATTGACGCTGTCAGCGGCAATCTTTTCACTCAGAACTGGAACCATATCTTCACACTGAGCAATAGCGATGAATACTTCGTCCAAGTTGCCCTTGGCTTTTTCGTAGTCCTCTACTTTATCCTCATTTCCTGCCTCGATTACCGCTTTGATGCCCGTCTCGATGTAGTCGGATAGTTTGAGGTATTCGGTCAGCATCTCACCCAATTTTGCCTTCGCAGAATCGCCATCTAACTTTTTCATGGCATAAAAAGATGTCACGTAGTACATACTCAAGGTCGCCGGAGATGAATTGGCACCAAGGCAATCGATGCTCGTCTTGAACAAGGCATTGGCCGCTGCGGGATCATCCTTGCGCAAACGATAATGATCGCTAGCTTTATAGGCCAAAATTCGGCACTGATTATTCGGGCGTTTGTTCGTAGCGGGATAGAGCTCCATGCGCTGATCGTACAGCATGAAAATACTATCAACAAGCACTTCCTTTCGAACTTCGTCTTCTGTTTTTTTGAGCTCGTTTTTTAGAAACCTCACCCCGTCGGAATAAATTCCCTCGCGTGCTTTTGGGGGACAAACATCGCAAGCCTTCTTCCATTGGATGAAAGCTTCGTCATAGTTTTTCTGCTTTTTGTAGCTGACATAAACGCTTATTGCCTCTTTGCAAAGGATTTGCTGATCCTCGGTTTCGCCGTATCGGTCTTGTCCGAATGATGCAAAAGGCAAAGCAAGTGCTGCGAGTATTAGTGTGCGGAATTTCATATTCTTCTCGTTCTTAATCAATCATATAATCTTGGAACCAGCCAATTGTTCTTGAAGAATGGCATCAATGAGATGCCAATATTCATTCGGTAGATGCTCTCTTGGTAATCGCTGTTCTCTGTACTTCTTGTTCCAAACTCCATGCCGAAGTGAATTCGACTGAGGGAACGGCTCCCAACTAAGGGAATAGTAAAGCCTGCGGATGCCGTCTGGTAAGTCAGCGGAGATCCGTTCACTTCAAAGGGTTGATTGCCTTTTGCTATCCCGATTCGATAACTCGCTTTTCCCCATGTGGGATTGCGTTGCTCTGAATTTCCAAGATTGAATTGAACTCCAAACCGCAAGGCTTCGGCATCGATCCAATTGACCTTATCGGACAACAATTCGGGCGCCATGTCGTCTGCTACATCGCTCCACGCGGTGGTCGAATATTCGATTCCCGCTGCCCAACGCATTCCGTCCGAGCGATCGAAATGGAGGCTTAATCCAGTGCTAATGGATTGTGGCATCCGTCCTGCATAGTCTAGTTTGGAAGAAAAAGAAGCAGTATCTAAATTGACTGCGATCCCACCGAGGGTTTGAGTCGTCTCATCCAATTGGGTGATGTCACTGAGTAATTTCGCTTGCGGAGTGTAAACCCCACCCAGACGAAGAGCAAGGCTGCTTTCAAATTCTCTTTTGCTGCTGTAACGCACCCTGAGCAATTGATCTACTATGGCACCAATGTCCCCAGAGATGCTTCGATGCTGAGCCGTCACAAGAGCCCGATGATCGAGGAATGTAGGATCTACGATGTCTAAGGTTGATGAGCGGCTGACTTGACCGAAAAGATACTGTGTTTGAATGCCTAAGTGCAATGAGCGGAAGCTAACTCGAATGCTGTCAGACTCTCCAGCCGAGACATACCTGGAGGCCCGAAAAACACGGCCCCAGCCAATGTTTGCATTGCTCAATCCGCCCTGACCAACGTAGCGCTCTTCAACGGCGCCCACACCAGCGACTTCGGTTGATCGGGTGATGGCGTAACCAGAATTGCTATAATTTGAGGCGCCCAAGATGAGCGCATTCTTCCCATTTTTTCGCTTCACTACAAGACCCAACGGACCAGTCGACCCAAAGGTCGCTGTCGCATCTCCTCCGGTTGCCGGGCTCATCGTTAACCGTGTTCCCACGCCTGATCCTTGAAGGGTAGTCTGCGTTAAAAAAGTGGCAGAGGCCGGGTTTCCGGGATTGAACTGATAGGAATTTGCCATGCTGGTTTCCATACCGGCCATGCCAGTAGCGACAGGAGTATTCGTTTGATTGATGAGCCCAAACCCATACCGTGAGAAAGGTGAAAATTCACTTTGCTGTGCTTCCGCGTTCGAATGGAAAATTAGAGATATCGCGAGTAACGCCAGGCCCCAAAGAAAGGTAGACGCGATTGGCGACAGACGTAAGAGGTCACTAGGGACAATCGTCTCGCTTGTATGTTCAGTCATTCTGGACAAGGTCTTTGAGAATTAGGTGATATCCTTTCCAAGTTAGATTTGGGTCGGCAAAAATGGGGAAGCGCGTTCGGAGTTCCAAGCAATCAGCATCACCACCGGTGAGCCCAACGCGAAATTCGTCATATTCTGTATCAAAAGCTTCAATCCTAGCTTGCAATTCAGCGTTTGCACCCCCGATTGCTCCGGCGAGAAGTGCATCAATCGTGTTCTGTCCTATGTGCAAGCCGATACCTGCACTGGCCAATTCGCGCCAATTTTCGGGATAAGGCAAGTTCGCTGTGCCCGCATACATGGCCCGAAGGCGTAGTTCGATGCCAGGGGCTATGGAGCCGCCAATGAAGTTTCCGTGCTCAATCCAGTCGGCAGTAATGCACGTGCCGGCATCGATGATGAGCCAGTTTGAATCAGGATCCTCGGCTTGTGCAGCACGCGCATTTGCTGCTCGATCGAGCCCAAGAGTCGCCATAGATTCGTAATTGCTTGGCAGCCCTGTGTCTTTGGCATTGACCAAGTTAAATACCGTCTTGGAGTCGGTATGCCGGTCGGCATATTCACGGGACCAAGCGTTCCAAAACTTACTGGTTTCACCGGATGCGGCCACCAAAGTAAGTGCGGGTAGGCTGCCTTCATTCATGGCTTTTTGTCCATGGGCTTCTGCCTCTTCATCGCTAAGAACCTGAACAATAGAGTCATCCTGAAACACCACGAGTTTTGTTCGCGTATTTCCTACATCAATGATCCAGTGTTCATCCATCTTGCTCATGAGACTTTCCATTCAAGTGATTCGATCAAATGCACCAAATCTTGCTTTACACGCTCCAATGAAGGACCTATGCTGTCAGGATTGGGGACATGATTGAAGTACACAGATCCACGCAGGAAGTGCTCGGCACTATCGGTTGCCAAAAACTGCAGAGGAGTAGCCACTGGACCAGAAAGCTCATACAGCAAGCCGCTTACCTGATGGTCGGGGAAATCAAAGGCGCTCGTGGCAATTCCTGTGGCTTTCATCTTGTGAGCAAACACCATTTGGTGAGCATCCTCGAGCATACCGTATAAATGTTCGTTTGATTGCAGCGGGATATAACTGCAGTGCACCTTAGCGCGCAGATTGGGCAAAGAAACATTGAACCAGCAATCGGGAGAATCTTGGCCTTGAACAATCAATTCAATTTTCGAATAATGTGGCAATTCGAATTGAGGGCCACACGGATGTTGGTAGGCCTGATAATTTGCTTCGGGAAGCTCGATTCGATAGTATCCCCGGGGCTTGGGGACTGGAGCGTCGCGACAAGAAGACAGCAGCAAAATGCTGAAACCGACACCGGTCAAAGCGATATTTCTCAATCCTTCAAACCTCATGGTTTTGCTTTGGATTGGGAAGGGTTAACTTGATTCGAATAAGCTTTCGTGGTGTAGCTGCATCAATTTTCAACTCTACACCTTCAAAAGTGATGCTTTCCCCGCTTCGCATGATTCGACCGGCCTGTTCTGTAATAAAGCCGCCGAGTGTGTCACTTTCACCTTTGGCCGATTCCCACGCCTCATCGGCCATGCCAAGAATGCGATAGACGTCAATTAAAGCGGTTTTTGCTTCGATGATAAAAGTACGTTCATCCAAGCGGGAATAGGCGATTTCTTCTGCATCGAATTCATCTGAAATTTCACCCACAATTTCCTCCATAATATCTTCGAGAGTGATAATTCCACTCGTTCCTCCATACTCATCTACGACAATTGCTATGTGCGTTTTTCGTTCTTGAAATTCACGCATGAGATCGTCGATCTTTTTGTTCTCAGGAACAAAATATACAGGTCGAATCAGTGATTGCCAGGCGACATTTTTTTCTTTCAGATGCGGGAGAAGATCCTTCGTGTGTAGCACGCCTTCGATGTCATCCGGAGAGCCTCGGTGGACCGGGATACGGGAGAAGCCTGATTCGATGATTTGTGCCCTCAATTGCTCCCAAGATTCTTCTGACGAAATCGACTCCATGTCTGTGCGCGCAGTCATTACTTGTTTCGCGTCTTTTGACCCCAACGCTACAATTCCTTCAAGAATACGTTGCTCTTCGTCCGTCCGTTCATTATCGTCTGTCAAATGCAGTGCCTGTTCGAGGTCTTCGACGGAGAGATCGGCCGCTGGCACTTCTACTCGTTTTCCAATCCAAGCACCAAGTCGCACAAGTGGGCGCCAAATGGGCGAGGTTAGGCGGCGAGAAACCAAGAGAGGGGCAGCCATCATTTGGGCAAACTGCAATCGGTTATTTGTGGCATAAACCTTCGGGGCAACTTCGCCAAAAAGTAATATAACAAACGTAACCGCACCCACGTGAACGGTCCAATACACCCAATTTTCTACAGATTCTGCTGGTAGCAGTCGCTCAACAATTAAGGTGGACATCAAAATTATGATGATATTCACTAAGTTGTTTAGGACCAATATGGATGCTAGCAAATGCCGCGGTGCTCGATCTGCATCTGGCCGCTGAAGGAGTTCCAGTACCCTGGCCGCTGACACCGAGTTATCCTGGTTTTTCCTTAGTTCGAGTTCTTCAATGTCCGCAGGAGTCAGGCTGAAAAAAGCAATCTCAGATCCAGACACGAGTGCGCTCGCAATTAATAGTATTGCAATGCAAATGGAAGGGATCAGGCTCCCGCTTGATACCGGTTCAATAGCAAGAAGTAGGGCGGTAAAGGCGGAATTCAAGATTATTGTTTGCGTTCAACAGAGCAAGACAAGAACATGGTCAGAAGGGCAAGTCATCAGCATTAGTCGCATCAGATGCTAAGGCCTTTTGAGTAGCCTCTGTCGGCGCAGTTGGAGGCGCGGAGTTATCGGCCGCAATCTTCGCCGCATCTGTAGTTTGAGCGGAGACACTTCCTGATTCTGCGTTTGCTCCTTGATTCGCTCCGGGTCGATCAAGCAGCTGCATTACATCTGCGACAACTTCGGTAGTGTATCGCTTTTGACCTTGCTGGTCTTCCCACGACCGTGTCTTGATTTTCCCCTCGATGAAGACTTGAGATCCCTTGCGCAGGTACTTTTCTGCAGTTTCTGCCATTCCCCGCCAGATGACAATATTGTGCCATTCGGTCTGGGTAATTCGCTCTCCACTGCTCCTGTCTTTGTACGTCTCAGAAGTTGCCATCGGAAATGAGCATACGGCAACACCGTTGGGGGTATACCGCATTTCGGGATCCTTCCCCAAGTTTCCAACAAGAATTGCTTTGTTTACTCCAGCCATGACTCAAAAGTAAGTCACTCAAGCTTAGAATTACCTCTTGCATGCACTTGATTTCTCCAACTCTTCCCAATTTTTATCGAGGGCTCGCGGAATGGGCAAATTTCGAGCCTCGTCCCAGGGGAGCCATTGGTTGTTAAGCTCTTCGAATGCAATGTCCGATGTCCAGCCTTCGAATCGCACCTTCAGCTTTCGATGGCTTAGAAGATGTTCGAATGAATCACCGATTTGTCCTGTAGGATGGAGGCTTGCGGTATTTTTAATCCCAGGAATCGTCAAGTTGTTTGAGGGGGTGTTTTTTGGGTCGATCCAAGAAGATGGGAATTCCCAGAGTCCACCCCAAATGCCATCATCGGGACGCTGGCGCATCAAGACCAAACCCTCGTGGGTAATGACATGAAAGGTCAACAAAACTGTACGAACTTTTGTTTTTCCTGCTTTAATCGGGAGCTCTGGGGTTTGGCCGGGGTGATTGGTTCTGCTGTGGCAGTTAATGCCCAGCGGACATGCGTCGCATTCGGGAGCTCTGGGTTTGCATACGAGGGCACCAAGTTCCATTACGGCTTGATTGTGCATGCCGGATTCAGCGTCATCGAGGAATTCATTGGCCAATTGCTCGATCTGTTTTCGACCCGCCGGCTTGTCAATTGGTTCGCTAATTCCGGCCCATCTGCTAAGAACACGCAATGCATTGCCGTCAACCGCGGCTGTGGGATCACCGAAGCAGATTGAGGCAATTGCTGCAGCGGTGTAAGGACCCACCCCGGGCAATTCTTGCCATTCTTTTGCTGTTTCAGGGAACTGACCTTTCCACTGTGTCGCCACAATTTGTGCAGCTTTGTGCAAGTTTCGAGCGCGGCTGTAATACCCTAATCCTTGCCACGCCTTCATGACTTCTTCGGGGCTCGCTGCTGCAAGCGCGGCAAAATCGGGCCATATTTTTAAGAACGTATTCCAGTACTTTGTTCCTTGTTCAATGCGAGTTTGCTGCATGATTATTTCGCACAACCACGTGGCGTAAGGATGCGGTGATTCACGCCAGGGCAAGGCTCTTTCATTGGCGATGAACCAAGTTTTGAGTTGTTTTCGGGCATCGAGGATCTCGATTTTCGTGAATATCTCGAAATTCTGCGCCATTATCCGCCTCATTTTAAATTGAATAACCGTATTTTTGCACCCCTTTTCAGAGGGAACGAAAGTAAAACGAGACAAACCTACTAAGCAAGATGACGAAAGCGGATATCGTTAACCGAATTGCCGAGGAGACCGGTATGGAGAAAATGGATGTACAAACGACTGTGGAGGCGTTCATGCGTTCCGTGAGAGATAGTTTGGAAAGTGGAGAAAATGTCTACTTGCGAGGCTTTGGAAGCTTTGTAGTCAAAACCCGAGCGGCGAAGACAGGAAGGAATATTCTTGCAAAGAAATCCATTCAGATTCCAGCGCACAACATTCCGTCATTCAAGCCAGCAAAGGATTTTGTTGACAACGTGAAACAACAAGTAGCTGTAGACTAATACCATGAGTCGAAAAACTGGACAAATTATCACTCTGTTGTTGGGCGTTGGATTGATCGGGTTCATTCTATGGATGCCTCGAAAATCCGATGCAAATGTCGCTGCAGCCTCGAGCTTAGTGGTTGGCGAGCTGGCAGCTGATATGGATCCAGTGGACTTGGCTGTGGAGAAGGTTTCAGGCCCCAACCCCATGGAGGGTGTTTTGGCTTTGCGAGAGCTAGCCGAGCAGGATGAGCCCAACATAGATGCTGTTGTATGGCTCGGGATTTTTGGCGTGCAGTCTGGCCAATTGGACAAAGCGCGTGAGCGCTTTTCAGAAGCACTTTCGTTGGATCCAAGCCATGCTGAAGCGTCGTGGCAACTGGCCTTGTTGGACATGGAAGAAGGAGCTTACGACCGAGCAGTGGTTGGTTTTGAAACAGTAATGAGCCAAGACTCATCATACGCAAACGGTCTGTTTTTTACAGCGAGATGCTACGAAGCCATGGGCAATGCAGATGCAGCGCGCATTCGATACGAGGAATACTTACCTTTCGCTCCAGATACAGTTATTGAGCGTCGGGTGTTGGACTTTATTAATAGATTAGACTCCGGCGAATCCGCTGGAACAAACGAATAAATTTAGAAGACATGCCAAGCGGTAAAAAACGCAAGCGCCATAAGATGGCGACTCACAAGCGGAAGAAAAGGTTGCGTAAAAACCGTCACAAGAAGAAGTGATGCGTGTTTGGGATCATTGATCCCAACTCGTATTTCACTTTTTCAGTGATTAACCGGTTCCTGCGTGAGCAAAGAATTGGTCATTAACTCTGTCTCAGGAGAGGTAGAGATCGCCTTGTTAGAGGACGGTCAACTCGCAGAGTTGCACCGCGATCGAGGTAACAACGGCTACGCGGTTGGGGATATTTTCCTCGGCCGAGTGAGAAAAGTATTGCCCAGTCTCAACGCCGCATTTGTGGACGTGGGGCATGAGCGAGATGCTTTTTTGCACTATTTGGACTTGGGGCCTCATTACAGGACCCAACAACGGTATGCAAAGCGCGTCATGCAAGGCAAACAGCCGGTTCCAGATTTGGGGAATTTTAAAAAAGACCCTGTAATTGACAAAAAGGGCAAAATCAAGGATGAGGTTTCTTCGTCCCAATTGGTTTTGGTCCAAGTTGCAAAGGAGCCGATTAGTTCTAAAGGTCCTCGATTAACTTCGGAGGTGACATTGCCGGGTCGTTTTCTAGTTTTGGTGCCATTCAGCGACAAGGTTTCGCTTTCTGGCCGCATAAAATCAGAAAAAGAGCGTACTCGATTGAAACGCTTAATGCAATCCATACGTCCTCCGGGTTGTGGTATCATTGTGCGCACAGTCGCAGAGGAAAAGGGAGCGGCAGATTTGCATTCTGATCTTGAGGACTTGGTCAATCGCTGGGGTGAAATGCACAGGCGGTTGAAAAATGCAAAGCCAGGAAAGCGTGTTTTGGGTGAGCTGAATAAGACCAGTGCTGTGCTGCGGGATGTATTAACGCCGGATTGCACGAGTATTCGGGTAAATGATGCCAAGCTTGCGGATGAGGTAAAGACTTACTTGCAGAGCATTGCTCCTGAAAAAGAGAGCATCGTAAAAGTCTCAAAGGATAGAGATCTTTTCAATACGATGTCCATTCATAGGCAGATCAAGGCGGCATTTAGCAAGCAGGTTAATCTCAGAAGCGGGGCATACCTGATCATTGAGCAAACCGAAGCGATGCATGTGATAGATGTCAACAGTGGCGGAAGGAAGGCTGGGGCAAAGGATCAGGAGGAAAATGCCTTGCACACCAACCTGGAATGCTGTGACGAAATTGCGCGCATATTGCGGCTTCGTGATATGGGAGGAATTATTTGTGTTGACTTCATTGACATGGCGAAACGTGAGCACAACAAGCAGCTCACCGACGCGATGAAAAAGTCGATGAATGGAGACAAGGCGAAGCATAATATCCAGCCTCCGAGCCGTTTTGGTGTAGTGGAAATGACCCGCCAACGTGTGCGACCGGTTGCAGATGTGAAGACTTCTGAAAAATGTCCAACCTGTCACGGCAGCGGAGAAGTAAAAGCTTCGATATTATTCACAGACTCAATCGAGGCTGGAATTAGAAGCGCCACAGAAGGCAAGTCTTTTAAGCGCATCACTCTCATGCTGCACCCAATCATTGAGGCCTATGTCAAGCAAGGATGGTGGAATTCCATCCTCAAGAATTGGCAGCGTAACTACAACCTTAAGGTTCACTTGGAGTCCAACTCTTCAATGGAAATCTTAGAGTTTCACATCTACGACGAAGAAGGAGTCGAGGTTGACATTCCGGGTTCAGCTTGATTTGATCCTCAACGGACGGTTTCTTTCGGATAGCACAAAAATGATTTGCTGACGGTGCGAGTTAGAATCTCTCGATTCAGTTGATCAGAAGCTTCGGCGAAGTCCTTTGTGCTCCCGTCCTTGTATTGGATTGTTATGCCTTCCTCGCTGTACAAGCTATTCGCGATCGTATCAGTGATGACGAATTGCTTTGCATCTTCCTTTTCTAGATTGAATTGAGTTGCTACCCGACTGATTATGGCATCTACTTCGGTCGCAGAAAATGGTTCAGCTCTTAACTCGATGCGGAATAAATTCCGGTGGACAATGCGTTTGCTGAGATCACTCAAAATAACATCGTCATGGTGCTGCCAAACTTTTAACGCGCAGATAATGTCACTGTCATCCAATTCACAGAATCTATTCAGAACCTCAGGATCGGCAATAAACTTTGCGCGATCCAAGGATTCATTGATGAATATGCTTAGAGCGGGCGTTGTAAAAATATCTACGCCTGACAATGCCAAAGTCTTTGCTCGTTTCAATACTCGCATGAGCATGAATTCGGCGCACAGCACGGTTCGGTGCAAATACACTTGCCAGTACATTAACCTTCTCGCCATCAGGAATTTCTCAATGGAGTAGATTCCTTTTTCTTCGACCACCAACTGGTCGTTTTTCACTGCGAGCATTTTGATGATTCGTTCGCTCCCGATTTTCCCTTCGGCCACTCCGGAGTAAAAGCTGTCTCGAGCGAGGTAATCCATCCTATCCATGTCCAGTTGAGAGGAGACAAGTTGATGGAGAAATCGCTTAGGATGATGATCGTTAAAGATGGCAATTGCAGTGTCAAGTTTCCCATTCAATTCATCGTTTAGGCGACTCATGATTAGGGCTGATATATCCTCGTGATGCACTCCTTGGACAATGCTTTGCTCGAGGGCGTGACTGAAGGGTCCGTGCCCAATGTCATGGAGCAGGATCGCAGCGCAAGCAGCTTCAGCTTCGGCTTCTGATATATTCGTGCCCTTGGCTTGAAGCACAGCAATGGCCTCTTGCATGAGGTGCAGTGCACCAATTGCATGATGAAAACGATTGTGGACAGCACCCGGGTAAACGACATGCGATAGCCCCAGTTGTGAAATCCTGCGCAGCCGTTGAACGAATGGGTGATCCATCAGGTCAAATGAAAGTTCATGCTGTATAGTGATGAACCCATAAACCGGATCGTTCAGGATTTTGTTTTTGTTGTGAGTTGACATCAAATCAGCCAATATCAAATGGGTGCAGAAGCGCGTTTGTTATAAAGTGCAAGTTAACTTGTACGGCATACAGCTAGCGCAACTTTACCAACTCGATTTGATCATGCAGCGAACTCCGAGGATATTATGGGCCGATGACGAAATTGACATGCTCAAACCCCATGTGATATTTTTGGAAGGCAAAGGGTTTCATGTTACGGCTGTCAATAGTGGAGTGGAAGCATTGGAATTGCTGGCGGTTGAAGTGTTTGACTTGGTGTTTTTGGATGAGCAAATGCCCGGTTTGAATGGGCTTGAAACGCTGCAAAGGATCAAAGAACATCGTCCCCATTTGCCGGTCATTATGATTACAAAAAGTGAGGAGGAGCAGATAATGGAAGAGGCTATTGGGTCTAAAATTGCAGATTATCTAATCAAGCCGGTGAACCCCAATCAAATTTTGCTCTCTATCAAAAAGAATTTGGATGAGCGGCGGCTTGTGAGTGAGAAAGCCATGTCAGATTATCAGCGCGAATTCCGAGAGATTTCGATGCAATTGATGGGGCGTTTGAATGCAGCTGATTGGACTTCTATTTACCGACGATTGGTGCATTGGAAGTTGGAGTTGGAGTCGTCACAAGATGAAGGCATGAAGGACATACTCGAAATGCAATTCAAGGACGCAAACCGTCAGTTTGCCAAATTCTATGAGAAAGAATACGGGGAATGGATGGCTGGCCCCGATGATGATAGTCCCACCCTCTCACATCGCTTATTGCCGGAGCGTCTGCCTCATGTGCTCGCAAAAGCGGCATCGGATCAACCGGTATTTTTGGTGGTCATTGATAATTTGCGATTGGACCAATGGCGCATGATTGAGCCGTTGTTATTGGATAAATTCCGCGTGACTAGAAACGACTCATACTTCTCAATCTTGCCCACGGCAACACAGTACGCAAGGAACTCTTTATTCGCTGGTTTAACTCCTGCTGAGATTGCTCGTGTCTTCCCGCAATATTGGGTGAGTGAAGAAGAGGAAGGAAGCAAAAATCGATATGAAAAGGAACTGTTTCAGGCAATGCTGAAACGCATTGGATTTGAAGGCAAGTCGGATTACCACAAAATAACCAACCTTGCAGCAGGTCGAAAGTTGGTGGACCAATTTCATCAATTGAAGGGAAATGATGTCACTGCCTTGGTGTACAATTTTGTCGATATGCTCTCCCATGCGCGCACTGAAATGGAAGTCCTGAAGGAGTTAGCAGAAGATGAGGCAGCCTACCGATCATTGACCCAGTCTTGGTTTGAGCATAGCGCATTGAAGGAAATGCTCGACCGAATGGCGGACTTGAATGCACGGGTTATCATCACCACTGATCACGGGACGGTGCGGGTCAGTGATCCGGTTCAAGTCAAGGGAGAGCGAAGCACTAATTCGAATTTGCGTTACAAAGTCGGCCGTAACTTGGGTTATAATTCCAATGATATATTCGAAGTGAGAGACCCTGAAAAGTTGGGGCTGCCACGTCCAAACGTGAGCAGCGCTTACATCTTTGCACGGGAGGATGACTTCCTTGTCTATCCCAATAAGTATCATCACTTTGCTCAGTATTTTCGCGATTCTTTCCAACACGGGGGTATTTCTCTTGAGGAGGTCATTATCCCATGGGTGGAACTTGAAACGCTTTAATCCCACTCTCATTCTTGCCCCATGAGTCATTTGCGCGTCGTTTGGAAATCGGGTCTTTTTGAACGAAATAAATTGGACGCAATAGCGGAAGCTTTGTGGGCGGAACTGAAGCGATGCATGGTATGTGATTCCGATGGAAATCCCACAGGAGTTGTTGCCCTTCAGGGCGATATGGGAGCGGGAAAAACCACTCTTGTTCGGTCCGTTGGAAAAGTGGCAGGCATTGACGGCGATGCGGTTAGCCCAACATTTGGCCTCGTCCAATCTTACCGGCGCGGTGATTGGCAATTGTTTCATTTGGATTTGTACCGAATCAAGGACGAATCAGAAGCCTGGGATTTGGGATTGACTGAATATTTTGATGCGGAGGCCATGTGTTTTGTTGAGTGGCCTGAGCAGGCACCTGGCTTGCTGCCCAACGAAGCCGTTTTGCTTCAAGTGGTGGTCCACGGAGCGCACGATACTGGTCCCCGAGAGTTAATTCTTAGCCAATGTTAATGGTTCGTGCACGGGAATTAGTACTTTGCTCCTCGTATGAGTGATCATAGCAAAAGAATTCAATCCCTTGCCCGCGAGGCAGCCCTTCTTCCTCAGGAGCAAGTGCTGCAAGTCTCGTCGCGAAGCCAAGAACTTGTCATTGGTATACCCAAAGAGGAAAGCTTGCAGGAAAAGCGAGTGGCATTGGTCCCGGAGGCTGTCGCCCTTTTAGTGGCTCGTGGCCACAGGGTGTTGATTGAGACGGGAGCGGGTGATCAAGCACATTATCAGGATAGCGATTACAGCGAATCTGGCGCTCACATCGTCTATGATCGAAGACAGGTATTCCAAACGGGAATGGTCATCAAAGTAGAGCCTCCAACGCTGGAGGAAGTCCAACTGATGGGAATGCGCCAAACGATTATTAGCGCGTTGCAGTGGACGGTGCAGCCGAAAGGATTGTTAGCGGCATTGGCTGCGAAGAAAACAACGGCAATTGCATGGGATTTTCTTCAAAATGACAATGGTATATTCCCACTTGTCCGTGCCATGGGAGAAATAGCGGGGAATTCTGCAATCCTCATTGCTGGGGAGTTGCTTGCGGGCCCTCAGGGGAGGGGAAGCCTTTTCGGCGGTGTTTCTGGTGTCCGACCCACGGAAGTGGTCATAATCGGCGCCGGTACTGTTGGGGAGTTTGCTGCACGCGCTGCCATTGGATTAGGGGCATCCGTTAAGGTCTTTGACAATAGCCCGCATCGACTTATTCGCCTTCAAAATGCGCTGGGTCAGCGGTTGTGGACCTCAACGGTTCAGCCGTCTGTGCTTCAAGAATCCTTAAAAACTGCAGATGTTGCCATTGGCTCCATTCGTGGAACAGGCCAGCGCGCGCCTCTAGTAGTTTCTGAGCCAATGGTCGCCGGTATGCAACGAGGTTCTGTCATCATTGATGTGACCATTGATCGTGGTGGATGCTTTGAAACGAGTCGTGTCACTTCGCATGAACGACCGACATTCGTTGAGATGGATGTCATTCATTACTGTGTGCCCAATATGCCTTCGCGGGTCAGTCGAACCGCATCCAAAGGGTTGAGCAATATCATGGCGCCATTGCTTTTGGATTTTGCAGCTGATGGTGGTGTGGAAGAGTCCATCCGCGGCAATTCATTCGTGCGCTCAGGAGTCTATATGTTCAATGGTCAGATAACACATGCTGGTCTGGCCGCAGAGTCTTCTTTGCCTTTCAAAGACCTCGACCTATTGTTGGCCTCATTCTGAGTCTCCTGATTCTGAAGTTGTTCCGGAGACTACCCGTCGAATTTCATTCAACTTAACTAACGCATCAACAGGGGTAAGGTTATTGATGTCCAAACCCAAAATCTGTTCGCGCACTTGTTCAAGCACAGGGTCATCCAATTGAAAGATGCTCATTTGGACATCGGACAGTTCCGATGTAGCTGCTTCCTGAATGTGGAATGGAGCCTTGTGATCGTCTTTCATTCCTTGCCGGCTGCTCTCGAGTTGAGAGAGAACAGCCTTGGCTCGGCGGACAATTGATTTTGGCACGCCAGCCAATTGGGCGACATGAATGCCGAATGAATGATTGCTTCCACCTGTCGCCAGTTTTCGAAGGAAGACAATTTTACCGTCGACTTCTTTGACGGTTACGTTCAAATTTCGAATGCGATTGAACCGGTCTTGCATCGCATTGAGCTCGTGGTAATGCGTTGCAAAAAGTGTCAGCGGCCGTTCTTTAAGTTCATGCAGGTGTTCAGCAATGGCCCAAGCGATGCTCACGCCATCATATGTGCTGGTTCCCCGACCGATTTCGTCCAAAAGCACAAGGCTTCGGTTCGTTAGGTTGTTTAGAATTGCAGACGTCTCGTTCATTTCCACCATGAATGTGGATTCTCCAGAGGAAATGTTATCGGAGGCACCTACTCGGGTGAAAATGCGGTCGAGTACTCCTAAGGTTGCGGATGCAGCGGGTACAAAACCGCCCATCTGTGCCATCAACGAGATCAAGGCAGTTTGCCGGAGAAGCGCAGACTTACCGGCCATATTGGGCCCCGTAATCATCAGGATTTGGGCTTGATCACCGTCTAGTGTGATGTCATTTGGTACATAGAGCTCACCCACTTTCATCGTGCGTTCAATAACGGGGTGACGCCCACTAACGATTCTTACGCTATGCTTCTTGCACATGCGCGGACGCACGTAATGATTGTCTTCAGCAACTTGGGCTAGGCCGGTCAATGCGTCCAGTGCTCCTATGACTTGAGCATTTTCTTGCAATGCCTTAATTTCCAGGGAAGCAGCGGTCACCAAGTCTTGGAAGCACTCCCATTCCAGTGTACTTGACAGGCCGTCAGCATCTAATATTTTTTGCTCGAGTTCTTTCAATTCCTCCGTGATGTAACGCTCTGCCTGGGTCAGCGTTTGCTTGCGAATCCATTCTGAAGGAACTTTGTCTTTGTGGGTGTTTCGGACTTCGAGGTAATATCCAAAAACTTGGTTGTAGTCAATCTTGAGTGAGGAAATGCCCGTTCGTTCTATTTCCCGCTCGCAAATTGCTGCCAATGCTGATTTTGAATTGGCTTTGATTTCTCTGAGATCGTCTAGCTCTGCATTGATCCCGGGGCGAATTACTTGGCCTTTGTTTGGATTGACTGGTGGCTCATCGACCAATTCAGTATCCAAACGTTGCAGCAATTCATTGCATGGAGACATGCGTTCCAAATACGTGAGAAGGGAATCGATGCCTTCTGCTTCTGCGGCTATTTCATGGGCGCTTTCGATCCCCATTCTCAATTGGGCTAATTCCCTTGGATTGATGCGGCCAGTGCTCGCCTTCGACGCGAGCCGCTCCAAATCACCCATGCTACTGAACAAATTTTGCATTGCCTCGCGCAAATTGCCTCGTTCGAATAAAGCATCTACGGCTTCATGCCTTTTTTCAATTGCAGGGATTTCCGTAAGGGGCATTAATAGCCAGCGACGAAGG
>DDEH01000041.1:35099-42971 GCA_002336085.1 Flavobacteriales bacterium UBA1959
GGATGATTGGGCTGGACTAGTTCGAGGTTGCGGATGGTAAAACGATCCATCCAAAGCGTTCCTGATTCGTGGAGGGTTTGAATCTGACTGATATGCTTAAGCTGGTCGTGTTTTGCATGTTCGAGGTAGTGCAAAATAGCTCCAGCTGCAATAGAGGCTTGTGGCGACTCATCCAGCTTAAATCCCTTGAGTGTTCCTGTTTCGAATTGTTTGTGAATTCGAGTAGCTGCATAATCCACCTTGCAAACCCAATCATCCAAGCGACTCACATGCCAGTCCTTTCCAAACTCTTCTTCGAATGCTTTATGTTGCGGCTTTGAACAGAGTACTTCGGAGGGTTGATGGGCGCGCAGCAGGCGATCAATCAGTTGCTTGGACCCTTCAGAAATAGCGAAGTGCCCTGTTGAAATGTCCAGAAATGCGACACCTGCTGATTTTTTATCCCAGTGAATTGCTGCCAAGTAATTGTGTGCTTTTGCATCCAATACCTGATCATGAAAAGCGACACCCGGCGTGACCAATTCGGTTACCCCCCGCTTTACAATACCGACTGCTTTTTTCGGATCTTCGAGTTGATCACATACGGCGACTCTATGGCCCGATCGGACCAGTTTCGGCAAATAGCTATCAAGAGAATGGTATGGGAATCCCGCCAATTCAATCTCTGAAGCGCTGCCTTTTCCTCGTTTTGTGAGTATGATGTCCAAGGCCTTAGAAGCCTTGATCGCATCTTCTCCAAACGTCTCATAAAAATCGCCTACCCGGAACAGAAGCAGTGCGTCAGGATAATCGGTCTTGACCCGATTGTACTGCTTCATTAGCGGTGTTTCTTTCCTCACCATTGGCTGTTTTAGGCCACGCGCAACCCGGATTTTTTATCATCCGCGAATCGGCTTTCAGCAAATTTTCGGTTGATGATGAGTTTCTTTTTTTCACCTCCGGGCATCTCATACATGGCTTCATTTAATACAGCTTCCATGATGCTCCGGAGCCCGCGAGCACCGAGTTTGTACTCCACTGCCTTTTCAACGAGGTAATCGAGACCGGAAGCCTCGAATTTAAGTTCGATTCCATCCAAGGAAAAAAGCTGAATGTACTGCTTGCAAAGGGCGTTTTTTGGTTCAGTTAGGATTCTCCGAAGAGCAGAAGCATCGAGTGGTTTCAGGTGGGTAAGAACGGGAAAACGACCAATGAGTTCTGGAATCAAACCAAAGCTTTTGAGGTCAGCATGCGAAGCATATTGCAAATATGAATCTTCCTCGATATGCTCAACCTCCTGCTGATACCCAATGGATGATCGCTTGATCCTTCGTTCAATGTTTTTCTCTATTCCTGAGAAGGCACCGCCACAAATAAACAAAATGTCCTTTGTATCGATCGTGATGAGTTTTTGTTCGGGATGCTTTCGACCACCTTGGGGTGGGACATTAACTTCTGCACCTTCTAACAGTTTCAATAGTGCCTGTTGCACCCCTTCTCCACTTACGTCGCGGGTGATGGATGGATTGTCACTTTTCCTAGCAATTTTATCGATTTCGTCAATAAAAACGATGCCGCGTGTGGTCCTTTCTACATCGTAGTCGGCGCTTTGAAGTAGTCGACTCAGTACGCTTTCGACATCTTCTCCGACATACCCAGCTTCAGTTAGTACTGTTGCATCTGCGATGCAGAATGGAACATCGAGCATTTTAGCAATGGTTCGAGCGATCAATGTTTTTCCTGTTCCGGTCTCACCCAGAAGAATAACATTTGATTTATCGATTTCAATGCCGTCTTCAGCTGGGGGATGCAGAATTCGCTTGAAGTGATTGTAAACTGCTACGCTAATTGTTTTCTTCGCTTCTTCTTGTCCGATGACGTATTCATCAAGATGAGCCTTGATTTCCTTGGGAAGTTTCAATTGGAAGTCCGCGATTTGCGGCTCCTCTTTGCGTTCCTCCTGCAGGATGTTGTCAGCTTGTTCAATACAGTTGCCGCAGATGTGTCCAGTAACGCCTGCAATCAGGACATCGACTTCTTCCTTGCTTCGTCCGCAGAATGAGCAATTTATTGGAGTGGAACTCATCGTTTCAATGTTCAGGAATTACTTCCGTTCAAGGACTTCATCAATCATGCCGTATTCCTTCGCTTCCGATGCAATCATCCAGTAGTCGCGGTCCGAATCGTCCCAAACCTTCTTTTCAGTTTGTCCACTGTGATTGGCAATGATGGCATAGAGCTCATGTTTCAACTTTTGAATTTCACGTGCTGTGATTTCGATGTCTGAAGCCTGACCGCTTGCGCCGCCCAACGGTTGATGAATCATGACTCGGCTGTGTTTCAAGCCTGTTCGTTTTCCAGCGGCCCCGGAGCAAAGCAAAACTGCTCCCATTGATGCTGCCATTCCTGTGCAGATGGTCGCTACATCTGGCTGGATGTATTGCATTGTATCATAGATGCCAAGTCCTGCATAGACAGATCCCCCCGGAGAGTTAATGTAAATCTGGATGTCTTTGGTTGGATCAGATGATTCCAAGAATAGGAGTTGTGCCTGCACTACGTTGGCGATATAGTCATCGATACCCGTTCCAAGAAAAATGATACGGTCGGCCATGAGCCTGGAAAACACATCCACCTCTCTGAAGGGCATTTGCCTTTCTTCGATGACGGTCCGAGTCATGTCGTTGGGTTGGTCGTAGGCATGGGAAATAAAGTCCCGCACCGTTTGGCTGTTTAGCCCGCGATCCTTGGATGCGAACTTGATGAATTCGTTGCGATCAGTCATTCCTCAAAATTACACCACAAGTCCTTCGAAACACCGACTTTTTTACAGCTAGGTAACTACCATTTATGAACGCATTAATGCACGAAACAGCAAACGGATGAGGGATCCGTTCCATGCCTTTGATGTTCCCGAACGCTGCTAGCGAGGTTTTTGATGCAATCAGCGCACTTCTGCGGCCAACTTCGCAAAGTCATCGAAGTTCACAGATTTGTCCTTAATGGTGACCTTGGGCTTCAGGCTGTCTACCACTTTGCGCTCAATGATGATGTCTGCAATCCGGCGACGCTCTTCATCATTGGATAGGGCGTTTTTCGCAAAGTTATCCAGCATCTCACCTTCCAATGGCATGCCGTATTGCGCATACTGTGCGCCAATTACTCGCTTGGCTTCTTCTTCTAATTCTTCAGCACTTACGCGCAAGTCTGAATCCTTCATTACAGCTTGCTGAAGCAATTGCCATCGCATGGATTCCGCGTAATTGGGATACTCCTTGGCCATCTGCTCTTCCGAAAGTGGCTGCTCATTGTTTTTCTGAATCCAACGCTTTAGGAATGCGTCAGGCATTTGGATTTTCATGTACTCAATCAAATCCACTACAAAACGCCGGCGGAACACATGTTCTGCATCACGGTCAAACTGGCTGTGCAATTCTTCGGATACTTTCTCTCTAAACTCTTTTTCGCTGGAGACAACATCCTTACCAAGGACTTTGTCCCGTAATTCTTGGTCGTTTTCGTGGGGCGTCAAGCGCTTGATTTCTTTGACTTCAAAATTGAAATTTCCGTCCAACGCATGGACTTGCTCATGCGTGATACCGAGCATTTTTTCTAGGTCGCCATGACCGTGAGAAACTTTGCGAGGATCGAGGGCAAATACATCGCCCACCTTTGCTCCTCTTAGCTGTTTGCGAGTCCTTCTGTCAGTGAGGTGTTCCAGAGCAATGTTTGAATCGCTCTCGATTCCGTCTTCAACAGGTGATCCTGAGGCATCCAGTTGCGTAAAATGTCCCATCAGTAAGTCCGTGTCTGATGCCTCCTCTGGTTCACTGATAGATCCGTGCCGTCGGCAGTGGTCTTGGACCGCTGCTTCGATGGCTTTCTTGTCAACTTTAATGATGTGCCGAACGAATTTTGCACTGCGCCCAAATTCAAGTGAAATTTTTGGAGCCAATCCAATTTCGTAAGTGAATGTAAATGCTTCAGGTTGCTCCCAATTGCCCGCTGAATCAGTGCTCGTTTCCGGAATGGGATTTCCTAAAATCTCGAGCTTTTCCTGATCGATATAGCTACCAAGGCTTTCCGAGATGATTTTATTCATTTCATCCGCCAAAACGGGAGCGGCATATTGCTTTCGAATCAGTGCCATGGGGGTTTTCCCTTTTCGAAAACCGGGGT
This sequence comes from Flavobacteriales bacterium UBA1959, assembly GCA_002336085.1. Lineage (GTDB taxonomy): Bacteria > Bacteroidota > Bacteroidia > Flavobacteriales_D > Sanyastnellaceae > UA16. The sequence goes on from DDEH01000041.1 coordinate 39,258, forward strand.
ACTGAGAAGTCTTCTTGTAGTCTTTGAGAATTTTCTCGACGCGTTCCGTATAATCAGCGGGCTCAACGGTCAAGGTCAATCGAGCTGTAAGCTCGTCAATGTTGTTCCGATCGATTTGCATGTGGCGGTATATGAATGGCTTGCTTTTGACGTTTTCATGAAATGAAAAGCCACGGTTCAAGCAGTTTCAGTTTTGGTTGCATTTCTGAAGAGTGCGGGTGGAGGGACTCGAACCCACAAGCCTCACGGCACTGGATCCTAAATCCAGCGTGTCTACCAATTTCACCACACCCGCCCTTCAGAAAGGAGTGCAAAGGTAGGAATACGAATATTTCGATGGAACTTGCAGACGCATGAATTTTCAAAGTGTTTCTTTTCAGGGTCAAAAGTGGGGGCTTTGCTTCTGTGCTTTTTTATTCGCTTTTGTAGGTATTGCTCAGGATGAGGAGGCTCCGAGGGTGAAAATCCTACAGGCAGACGTAATTTTGCGGGACCAGAACCAACCCGATGTTCAGCGCTTGATAGGAGGTGTGATCCTCGGATATGACGGTGCAAAGCTGTTTTGCGACAGTGCATTGCGCTATCAGGACGGTCGTTTTCAAACAATGGGACACGTTGACTTGCAGGACGAAGATCGCAGCATTTTGGCCGAAAGTATGCTGCTCAATCCCACTACTCAAATGGCCTTTGCCGAATCGGCGGAAAAAGGAGTTGTGACCTTGCGAAGTCCAATGGCAACTTTGCAAGCAGATCGGATTGCGTACGATCTCGATGCCAAGTGGATTTATTTTCCGCTTGGTGGTCATTTGATTGAAGAAGGTCGCACGGCCTTTTTTGATCATGGAATTTTCAAGGTGAATGAATCGCTTTTCCAATTGGGAGGAGATGTTATCATCAATGACGGCGATTGGTCCGTGGCGTCTGATTCACTTCATTGGGATGAGAAGAATGCAAAGCTGTTTTTCTTTGGAAAATCTCATTTTTCTCAAAAGGATGGTGCCCTGGAATTGCATTGTTCTCGAGGGGAGTTTGATCAGAACACAGAGTCAGGCTGGTTTGCGTCTGATCCAGATACATTGGGGCTCATCGCACGCATTCGCCAAGATGATATTTGGATTGAAGCTGATCGGTTAGTTGTTCCTCAGGATTCAATAGAGCCTCTGTCCGCGGTTGGTCGGGTCGAAATTCAAGACACCGCGCGGGTCTGGAAAGTTTGGGGAGCGCAGGCGACTCGGCACGAGATTGATGGGGGTGAATTCATCGTTTCTGTCTCAGGTGACGAGGCCACAGATGCGAGGTACATGGATGCCTCCTCTGCAGATACACTATGGCTGGTCTCTGACTCCATGGAAATCCGATCTGATTGGGCGCGCTTTTGGCCTGGTGTGCATCTGATTCAGGGAAGCGCTGCTGCTGCATGTGAAACCCTGTTTTGGGAGGATTCATCTGGGCATATTGAGCTCATAGGGTCACCATTTACTTGGCTGGAGGATTGGTTGCTCAAAGCGGATTCAATGACGTGGAAATTAAAAGAAAATCAACCGGAGAAGCTTTCTGCTCGGGGCCATTCGGGTTTGGTCTTTGATTTGGATACAGCGTGCATGCAACAAATTTCAGGCCGCAATTTGGACGCCTTCTTCACGGAAGGAACGCTGCATCATGTGGAGGTCAACGGAAATGCGGAGTCCATCTATTTTGATTCGCAAAACTCGGACCCGTGCGAAGCATTTAACCGCTCAGTGAGCAGTTCCATGCGCATTGATTTTGAAGCAGGTGAGATTCAAGACATTGTTCTCTTGCAGAACCCCGAAGGCGTCTGGTCTTCTTCTGTGGGAGAGGCTCCGCAGCTGCCGGGCATGGTTTGGATGGCATTGCCCGATTCCGTTCGGAAGGCCTTCGAAATGGATTGCGACGATTTCCTTCAATAGGAGTTGTCGGATTCGAGCGCTAGGCTCTGCAAAGCCTGCCCATGCGTTAACAAATGGTCGGTTTCTTGCACGCAGATCAAGGGCAATTTGCGCTTGCCAATGCAAAATGAGGAGAAAGACGCGAAGCGAATCATTTTTCGCGCCGTAAGAAAATGGATGTTTGGTTTGGGAATATTGATTTTCGAGGGAACGTTTGTGATTGCACAAATGCCCGGGATGCTGCCCTCCCTTCCCGTTTGCACGTCTGAGAAATACATCCTCACAGTTCACCCTGAATCTGGGGGGGTTCAAGCATGGGTGATCCCGAAAAGCGCTCGACGATTTACAATGGTTTTGGGAATGGGCTCCATGACCTCTCGAACTCAACTCGAGGCAATGCTCATTCATTCGCTGCCATTGTCAGACGATTTGACCGTTGCAATGGGACTGGGAAGTGCCATAGCATCTTGGTCAGCCGGCTCGGTGTTCTCATATGATTTTCCGATTTATTTCCAGGCAAACCGGACGTGCGGTGAGGCCGCGGATATCGCTGTTTTTGCCCGAATCGCAAATCGAGGATCGTTGTTGTCAATTCAAGACCGTGGGGAATTCAACGGGGGTATCCAATGGATTAGAAAGCACTCTCACGGAGAGTTTGTCGCGAGTTGGTTTTGGGGTCATCCGTCATCTGGTGTGCACTTTCAATGGTCTTGGATGAATGCGGGTGGAAATGCTATGCGCTTCCGAATTCAATCACTCCCTTTTGCCCTGGGTGCGGAAGTCGGTTTAAAGATTGGACGTCATCGTCAATGGATTGGGGTATCGCATTCGAATTTTATCGGAATGTGGCTCTGGAATTGGCAAATGGATGTTTGGAAGGGATGATCAAGTGTCCACTGAAATACTGGTTGATCGCTTGGCACGTTGTGAGCATGCCTTCTGGCTTGAAGGCACAAGAATCCGAATTTCGTTGGTTTGTTTCGGAACAAGTGGTTACGAGCAGATGGATGCCTGTCGAGGGAGAGGTAATTTTGCAATACATCGAACGCAATGGTCCTCCGATTATTCCTGAGGAGGCGTCAGCAATTGTTGGTTTATCGGTTGCAACCCGACAAGAGCTATATCGATCAAAGGAGTGGCTGGCGTTTTGTACTGGCAAAAATGCGTCGACTATGAGGAAGCGTGCACGGTCGAAAGTGGAAGTACGTACAGACGGAAATGTGGCTTCATCTCGGAATTCTATCCGTATTAAGAACCCGGGAAAATGGGCATTTCGAATGGATGGGCCTTGGGCGGGGCGTGCGCATGAGCGGCGGGTGACGGGTTATCTTCAATTGCGTCCTAGCCGAAACTTTGAATTGGTCATCGGAACCCACAAGGTGGGGTGGGCGAATCGACTCGTTTTATCAGAGGCTGTTTTTTTTTCCGGTGCTCTTTCACCTGCATTCGCAGTTCCGGTGCACTACGCTTTTGCTCCTTTTTGGGGCGATGCAGCCTCAGGCTTGCGCTCTGGAATTGCGTGCAAAGTCAAACGGCCGAATTGGGAGTTGAGCTTGAGCGCTGATAGAATTTTGAGTCACAGTCGATGGGCAGTTTCCGCATTCCGGCGGCTTCAAAACGGCGCGGTTGGATGTGTGTTGGAACGTGGTTGGGTTTTGGATGCAGGAATGGCGACACACATTTCTTCCTGGGCTGGAAGTGCTTTTGCATTTGGGAATCAGCGAGGCTGGCAATGGTCGGTGGAATGTGCACCCAATATTTCATCACAGTCTTTGGATGGAACATGGCTCCGATCAGTTGGCCGAGG
>DDEH01000041.1:43396-66578 GCA_002336085.1 Flavobacteriales bacterium UBA1959
GTTTCAATTGGGATGCAATGGTCTTCAAAAGGAGGCCATTGGCGCAGCCGATTTCAAATAGAAATGAAATCGATGACCAGCAGGGGAGTGGAGTCCGTCATTCGCTCGAGCGCGATTCGTCATATAAGTGACGAGCATCAGATTGAACTGCACGCCAGGTGGCAAGGCGAATCTACCACATTTGATCGTCAATCCAATCGGACAAGACTGGGCTTTAGGTGGCGTTTTTCTGATGCTTTTTCCACCGGGAATTTCCGCGTCGAATGGTGCCCAAATCGCAGGGGCCATGGGGTAGGTTGGTCGTGCATTTGGGGCGTCATTATTGGGCGTATCGATGTCAAGGTTTCCATTTCAGATTGGGCTATGGGATCCAATCAAGTTGGGTACTTCGTGGTACCGGCTTTTGATGGGATCCGCCTGCAGGGCATGCATCAACACGGTTCGAGGGCTTCGTTCCGGTTGAGCCGCAAAATCAGGGATGATTGGAAGATCCAAATATTGGGGTTCAAGGCAAATGCGAATGACTCGGAAGAGTATTTATCAGGTCTTTCGACAGTGGGCTATGCACAAAGTGAAATTCAAATCCGTTTGATGCTCAATTTGTAATGGTATCTTCGCCTAAATCTCCATGGAATGGCAACAACTTCAGATATCAAGAATGGCTTGGTCATCAATCACAACAGTGGATTGTGGCAAGTCGTCGAATTTCTTCACGTAAAACCAGGCAAGGGCGCAGCTTTTGTGCGGACAAAGTTGAAGAATATCAGCACCGGAAAGGTCGTGGATCACACTTTCAATGCTGGAGTGAAAATTGATCCCGTGCGGATTGAGGTGCGGGAGTATCAATACCTGTACAACGATGAGCAGTATCATTTTATGAACCTCGAGTCATTTGAGCAAATTCCTGTGGATCGTTCAGTCATCAATGCCCCTGAATTTTTGAAGGATGGACTGGTTTGTCAGATTCAATTTCAAGCGGATGATGAACTCGTGCTCAGTTGCGAATTGCCAACACAAGTGGAGGCGGAGATATCATACACAGAACCAGGAATTAAGGGAGATACAGCAACGAACACATTGAAGCCTGCCACTACGGATACGGGTGTTGAAATTAGAGTGCCTTTGTTCATCAATATTGGAGATCGTGTAAAGGTGGATACTCGGAAAAAGGAGTACGTAGAGCGCGTCAAGAAATAAGAGATGGCGCACAGCATTGAACGTCTCGAACAGCGATTGGAGCTTCAGGATTATAAACTGAGTGCTCTGCTTGACGTTACCCAGGGTATCAATGGCCGGGCGACAGAGGAAGAGCTGCTCGATAAGTATAGGACAAGTCTTGCTGAACATTTGGGCATCTGCCGTTTGGTTCTGTATGCATTCGATGGGAATTGGCGGTGCCTTCTCGTGAATGGGGTTAGTGGCGAAGTTCCTGAAATACAGGATGAGGCTTTCTTTGAACAGGAAGGAGAAGTTTTCTTGAGTTCCAAGACAGGAGCGGAGCAGTTTGATGTAGTGATCCCGGTCTTGCACGATGGAAAGCCATTGGCTTATTTGCTCGCAGGAGACACGCAAGAAGGGCAGGGAGTAAGTCCCGTTGTGAAGCACCTGAACTTTATTCAAACACTGACCAATGTGCTGGTTGTCGCTTTGCAAAATCAGAGGCTTGAGCGAGCTCGAGCCAATCAGGAAGCAACACGTCGCGAGCTCGAGTTAGCTGCGACCATGCAAGCGATGTTGGTGCCGACAGAATGGCCGGAGGACCGCGATATAGATGTAGCGGCATTTTACAAACCGCATTTGGAAGTAGGAGGTGATTACTATGACGTGTTTGCGGTGGATGAGGACCGAATGGTTTTTTGTATGGCGGACGTCAGTGGCAAGGGAATTGCGGCGGCTTTTTTAATGTCGAATTTTCAAGCCAATCTCAGGGCGAGTTTCCAATACGAACCGGATGACCTTCGCAGTGTAGTTGAACGATTGAACGAACGCGTCTCTGAGAATGCAAAAGGAGAGAAGTACATCACTGTCTTTGCGGCTGTATATCACCGAAGAAAGAGGGAGATTCAATACGTGAATTGTGGCCATAACCCACCGGTTATAATGCTCGCAGATGGCCGCACCCAACAATTGGAATTGGGCTCAGTTGGACTGGGTATGTTTCGTGAAATCCCATCCTTGGAAACGGGCACAGTCCGGCTTGACCGCGAATCCACGCTGGTGTGTTTTACCGATGGTTTGGTTGAACAAGAAAATGAGGAAGGCATCCCCTATGGCATGCAACGCATGGAAGAAATATTGAGGGAACGGCGGGGAATGCCTGTAAAAGACGTACAGACAGCTTTGATTGATTCGGTGAAGGATTTCAAAGGTGAAGAACCAAGTTTTGATGATACCGCCCTTATGGTGGTTCGGTTCCACTAATCACTCGTGGCTGTCAACGATGTAGCCTCTTCTTTGCTCGTGTCTAAGGTTAGATCCCAAACGAGCAAAAGAGCGAAGAATCCCCAAAAAAGAGCACTGGCTTTGTCTGTGTCGAGGTAATTATTCAATACCCCGTGAACGAAGTAGGTCATCAACCCTAGGAAAACCCCCATTGCCAAGCGGGCCTGTTCGGGGTCTTTCAACCTCCGGTGCAGTTTGAACCCAAGGTGTAGGCAAAAACTCAAGAGTCCAATTACGAAAATCAAACCAGGCAAACCTTGTTCTGCTAAGGGGCCGAGGTATTCACTGTGGGCATTGCCTCCATCGGCATTGTTTGTGCTAATAATCGTCTGATCTCCGGAGCGTTGAAACGGCGCGTATTCGAATTGATAGCTTCCGGGTCCCCAACCAACAAACGGTCGCTCTTTGAACATTTCCAGCGCCGCATTCCAACGATTTAGGCGCTCGAGATTTGATGCGTCACTGGAAACGTTGGAGATGGATTCGACGTGTTCAGCAAGGTTGTCTGAGGAATCTTGTCGATTTCGCTCCAATTGTATGAGCAATGCATCTTGTGCAAACCAAAGAAAAGCAAGGCTTGCAATACCGACGAATAGTAGGGTTTTCAGTTGCACGCCCACTTTCATCAATCCCCAGAGGATAGTAACTGCTGCAAGTGATACCCATGCTGCCCGGGTGTAAGAGAAGACAAGGCCAATGCAAAGGACTGTCAAGCCCAAACCAACAACGGCTTTTACAAAGGCCGAAAATCGCTTCCACGTGAGCAATGCGACCATGGGCGGGATGACCATGGCCAATACGGCGCCGTAGGACGTGTGATCTTTGTAAAACGGTTTCATCACCCAGTGCCCAGCGTCTTTTTCAAATCCAAAGCCCGCATGCCGCACCATGGTGTAAATGATGACGATGCAAAGCGGAAAAGCGTACGCGAATATGAATTGATGTCGCTGGGCCTTCTGCACGCGAAACATTTCCGAAAGCACCCAGAAGAAGCCGACGACAAACCAGAGCCGTGCTGTCAAAAACTTGAATGAAACCAATGGGTGAGAACTCACAATTGCCGCAAGACCCATCCAAATTAAGGAGCATTGCACCCAACGGGAAAGAGGGTGTTTGAGAATCTCTTGCCCCACGGGCCAGCCGTATGTTGCTTTTGTGACAAAGAGCACCAGCACACCCGCTAGCAGAGGTTCGGTGGGCAGGTAAACGCCAATTCCTCCAATATCTAATTCCTCCAGGCTAAGGCTGAGCGGTACGCAAGCGACGATCAATAGCATCAATGCGTCGAGGCGGTGAAAGGCAAGCCACGCTATGCCAACAACAAAGGGGGCAAGGGCCAACCAAGGAAATTCGAAATAGAAAGAGATGGCGAGCAGTGTCGCGTAACCAGCCGTTACGGGATAAAAATACCGAGGTATCCTCGCGGGTGGCATCATGCCGCTTTGGGCTCCTTCAGATTCTCGGCGCCGAGCAAGACCAAAAGAGCGAGAGCAAGTGTGCTCGCAACACTCATTGCCACAATCAGCCAACGGATGGGCTTGGATTTCTTGTCCGCGGGAGCGGCGTAGTCCACAACGAACGCTGATGGCATTTGAGTTTCAGCATCTAGCTTCATCAATTCAAAGCGCCTCTTGAGTATCGCTTCACGCTCATAAGCCGCTTCAATGAGATTGGAAAGCTTATTAAATTCATTGGCATGCGTTGAAATCCTCGCCATCTGCTTACGTATTTTCTCGGCATTGGATGAAGCTCCCTTGGCAATGGCCGTGGCGTATTGCTCATTCAATCCTTCGATTTGAGTCGCGAAATCGTAGATACCGAGTTCGTATAGTTTTCCGAGTTTCGATTCCATTTCCTGAATCTCATCTTGTACTTGTTTCAATGAAGAACCGGCATAGACCAGTGCTTCTTGAGCACGTTCATTCCGCAGACGATTGGCAACGGAATCCGCAAGAAACGCAATATCGTTGGCCATATCGGCCGCTTGGTTTGGATCACGATCATGCACGGCGACTTCAATGGATCCGTAGCGCGTTAAACGTGCATCTACATTGGAATTGTATTCTTTGCCCAAGAGCGATTGAGCACCGGGCGTATTACGCTTGATGTCATAATGTTCCCACAAGTCATATTTCTCAATGATACGTGTGCGGATGCGATCGGAATTTAGGATTTGCAACAAGCGTTCTGCATCCTCTGTTTCGCCGTATTCCAAGAGATCGTTCCTCTTAATCTCTTCATAAAATTGTTCGCCGATGGAGTGTTGTGGCGTCGCAAACATGATCACCGTTGATTTGAATTGCTCTTCCATAAGGAGCGCTGCCAATGATGAAAGCGCTGCCGCAGCAATGCCGATAACAAAAAATGTTCTTCGACGATCAAAAATGAAACGAAGCAGATGCGTGGAGTTGAGATTGGAATCGGTAGAATTCATGCGAGTGGTATAGGGCTAGGAGTCGGCAAAGGTATTCATCTTCTCCGTTAGCATTTTTTTCATGGAACGAAAATCGATAACTCCTGGCAATAGTCCCGAAACTAAGCAGCCCAATAGGGCTATACCCAGTGCTTCATTGGGGTTGCTTCCCCAACGCGAAGCAATGCTGCATATTGCAAAACAAGCAAATGAATGAATGAACAAGGCGCGAAGCAGTTTCCACCACTCTTTTCCGGGATGCTTGCGCAAGCAGAAGTAAACCTGTCCCGCCACCATGGAGCCTTGTGTGATCGCACTGATGACTGCGCAACCAACCCCACCTGATGTTGCAGATGCCTGGCTGAGCCACCAAGCGTTCAAAACGATGTTGATAATAGCCCCGGCTCCAGCCATTCTATTCAGAATCCGCATGTCACCGCGGGCGGTGAGCAAGGTGCTAAATACATACCCTTGGGCAAATACCGCAAATGAAATCATCAACCAAGGAAGTATGTCTGCGGCAGATTGGACCTCATAGTTATAGAAAATACCAAGGAATTGTTCGGGGAAATACCAAGCCGCCCAAGCAATGGCTGCGCCCGCAGTAAGCAGGATGCTACTCATTGAACGTGCCAGCGGCCGAACATCCTCCTCGTTGGCGAGCATGCGCGTGAAGTATGGAAGCAATAGCGTTGCGCAGAGATATCCAATCATGTTCGCGGCTTCAAAAAACCGGTAACTCATGGCATACCATCCGGCCTGAATTGCTCCATTAGGCGCCATTCGTTCCAGCATGATGCCGTCCACTCGGTGGTACGTCATCATTAGCAAGAATAACAAAGCATAAGGCCACCCAGCGGTGATGTTTTCTTGGAAGCTTCGTCCGGAATTGATGCCATCATCATTTGGCAGGATCGAGGCCACTTCACGGGATTGCTTTTTCAGCCGCCAAAATGCGATTAGGAAAGTAATGGACAATGCAACCGAAGATCCCGCCAAAAGCCAATTCACATCGAATCTGTCAAAGGATACAATCAACGACCCCATAGCGATGAAAAGTATGCTCCGATCGGCGATTGAAACCCAGGCATCCGTGCGATGCGCGCCAATGCCCTGCAGTCCGGCACGCAAGTATAGAATGGCGCTGAGTAAGGCTTGATTGAGGCCAATCCAGCCGAGCCAAATGAGCGATTCTCCGCGCCATCCAAGTAGCCAACCTATGAGCATGAGTGTTGCCAGATAGCATGGGAAAAGCAGCCGTTTCGTTCGCCAACCTTGACGGAAGGAGTGATGAATCTCCTCAGGCTGGCCGGAGACGAAACGCGTCATGTGATTCGCCAGACCGGCATCGAGAATGATATTAAGCAGGATGGAAAGGCTGAGTAGGGGGAAGTAGCGCCCAAACTCTTCAGGCCCTAACAGGTCTTGGATCTTCGTGTCAATGATCAGCAAGTAGGCTGGCTTGACAGCAAGGTTGAGAATCATCAACCAAGACAAGTGTTTGAGAAATTGTTTCAAAATGATTTGATCAACCTACATTCATTGGCTCTGCATGCAAATAACGGAATATGCGGCGGACAATTGTCAACCTATCTTCGCAACTATGGCGCGCATTGCTCTGAACGCACGATTATTAATCGGAGGGAGGTTGGAAGGAATCGGTTGGTTCACACACGAGTGTTACCAGCGAATGGTTGCATCCCACCCGGAGCACGAATTCCAGTTGCTCTTTGACCGAGAACCATCGCCTGAATTCCGCTACGGAGACAATGCGCAAGAAATGCGATTGCTCCCACCAGCTCGTCGCCCCTTTCTCTACGATTTTTGGTTTGATTATGCATTGACACGTCAATTGCACCGCTGGAAAGCAGATGTTTTCTTATCGACAGACGGCATGCTGAGCCGGAGAACGGAGGTGCCTCAAATCCCTGTATTTCATGATTTGAATTTCATGCACTATCCGGAGTGGATGCCTGCCCGTGAGGCGAAATACTACCGCAGCCGATTTCCTGAATTTGCGAGATGTGCACGACGCATCCTGACGGTTTCCGATTTTTCACGCAATGACATTGTTTCGCAATTCGACGTGCCACCGGGTAAAATTGATGTTGTGTCCAATGCGCCGGCCTCAGATTACACCCCCATTGATTCCAATGAATTGCGCATGATGCAGCGCAAACTATTGACCGCTGGGCCATCCTACTTCGTTTTTGTGGGTAGCCTTCATCCCCGTAAAAATATCAAGGGCTTGTTGGATGCTTTTTGCGCGTATCGCCGAATTGGAGGGAAGAATGATTTGGTGATTGTAGGGGAGTCCATGTGGTCGGAAGAAATGCGAAGCCAGCCGGGTGTTCATTTTTGCGGACGCATGGAACGCAAGGCACTCGCTACCGCCGTTGCTTCTTCTGAGGGTCTTATTTTTATTCCGTGGTTTGAAGGGTTTGGAGTGCCCATTGTGGAGGCGTTTGCTTCGGGTGTTCCTGTCATTGCGAGCAATCGTACATCAATGCCAGAAGTTTGCGGCGGTGCCGCGGCGGCGCTGGTTGAACCAGACGATATAGAAGGAATCGCATCGCAGATGAAAAGGCTTGACGCAGATGTGGCATTTCGAGATGCTGCTATCCAGCGGGGTTTGCAAAGAGCTCAGGCTTTTTCTTGGGAAGAATCGGCGGCTCAAATGTGGCGATGTGTTCAGCAAGTTTTAGAGTCATGAGCTTGGAACCTTGGATCGAGAAAAGTCGGCTGGAAGCGGGATGTGATGAGGCTGGCAGAGGATGCCTTGCCGGTCCGGTGACGGCTGCATCTGTCATTCTATCTCCTGAATTTGCGCAGAAATTGGTAAGCGAAGGTGTCTTGGATGACAGCAAAAAATTGAGTAAAAAGGTGCGCGACAATTTGCGCGTGAGAATCGAAGACGAGGCGCTTGCCTGGTCTGTATGTCACATTGCACCGGATGAAATTGATCGTATCAATATCCTTCAAGCTTCCCTAAAAGCCATGCGTGAGGCCACCAAGAAGCTGAGAGTCGCCGCGGAATTTATGCTCATCGATGGCAATCGCTTTGTGACGGAAGATGGCCTGCCGCCGTATGAATGTTTCATCAAAGGAGACGGTCGATTTGCGTCTATTGCGGCAGCAAGTATTTTGGCCAAAACACATCGTGATGAAGTGATGATGGGCTTGCACGAAGAATATCCTCACTACAGTTGGGATACCAATGCGGGCTATCCGACGAAAGGCCACCGACGGGAAATCGCTTCAGTCGGTACCACGAAACACCACCGAATGACGTTTCGTCAACTTCCTCGTTAGCGTTCATCTGATCGTTACTAGGCACCAATGACTTTGATATAAATTCGTCTTGGGCGGATTGCTTTGTTGGTATGAATTTGTCATTGGATTAACATTTTTGGTTATTTATCCACAGAATGCCATGATTTATCGAGTTTTGGGTAGCTTGCACTTCACTTCGTTACACCAAAACTCACATCATGCGTTCACTTATTCTGTTCATGGCCATGGCATTCCTAGGATTCAGTTCTGGAATGTTTGCTCAGTGCGATCTCTTTATTTCTGAATATTCAGAATCGGATGGCGGAAACTCCAAGTACATCGAGATTTATAATGCGACGGATAATTCCGTTGACTTGACTCAATATGCTATCGCGGCAACGGCAAATGCTCCGTCCACTCCAGGTGTTCATGAATACTGGAACGCATTCTCTGAGGGAGCGACGATAGCGCCGGGTGATGTTTATGTTTGGGCGAACGGTGGAAGCGATGCCATTGTCATCGCACAAACGGATCAGACCGGAAGTGCTTACTTCAATGGAGATGATTCTTATGCCTTGGTCTTCGGCACAGAAGATGACTACACGTTTGTAGACATCATCGGTAACTTCGAAGGAGATCCAGGCAGTGGCTGGGATGTTGCAGGCGTTACTGAGGCAACGGCGAACCATACTTTGGTTCGAAAGTCTTCAGTGACTCAGGGCATCGGTTATGACTGGGCAACTTCTGCAGGCACGAACGCCGACGATTCTCAATGGATCGTCTATGACGCGAACACATGGGACTACGTTGGAGCACATGACTTCACTGGCACATGTGGCGAGGCAATTCCCGGATGTACCAACGAAAACGCAACCAACTACAACGGAGCAGCGACATCGGATGACGGCTCTTGCACCTTTGATAATGCGTGCAACGCCGACGGCGTATTGGTAACTACAGGTAACCTTTATTATGACCCAGCAAACTTGAGTATCGAGCCAGGAGTGACTGTGGTATGGGAAAACGTCGGTGGCACGCACAATGCGAATGGAACGACCAACACGATTACAGGAGAATCCTTTGGGAATCCGGTTGATTTCTTCTTCGCGCCGGTTACTGCGACCTCTCAAAACGCGGCTTGCATTGGCAGCTTCACCTTTAATACCCCGGGTGTATACAATTACGATTGTAGCGTTGGGAGCCACGCCCAACAGGGAATGATTGGAACCATAACAGTTGGTGCAGGAGGTTGCACAAGTCCTGCAGCACCGAATTACAATGAAGCAGCAGATTATGACGACGGCTCTTGCCTCGAAGTAACTACCACGGAGATTGCTGCAATTCAAGAAGGTCAGTTGACAGACGCTTACACAAATCAGACGGTCGTTACCAATGGTGTGATTACCGGAGTGTTCGGACAACTTGTCTCCATGCAAGATGGCCAAGGTGCATACAGTGGAATTTGGATGTTCGGTCCAAACGTGCCAGTAGCCATTGGTGACTTGGTAGAAGTGACGGGTACGGTAGCGGAGTACAATGGATTGACTCAATTGACAAGCCCTTCTATTGTCATTCAGGCGCAAAACTCAGATTTACCAACGCCAGAGGTGCTCTCAACAGTGTCTGTTGCTGCTGGAGAAGAATGGGAAGGAGTCTTGGTTCAGGTAACAGCTGATGTGAGCAGTGAAGATATTGGATTCGGCGAGTGGGGCGTGGATGATAGTTCTGGAGAGTGCCGCGTAGATGATCGCGGGTATGATGCAATTGGAACAGGCAATGTTACAGCTGGAAGCACCTGGCAAGTAACAGGTCCCTTGGACTATGGCTATGGAAACTTCAAGATTCAACCTCGATCTGAGTCTGATGCATTGCTGTATGGTTGTGCCAACAGCGGTGCATCAAATTACAACGCAGGTGCGGGTATCGACGATGGTTCATGCGTGTTTAGCGGTGAGTCATGTGAGATTTTCTTCTCGGAATACGCAGAAGGAACCTCGAACAATAAGTATCTCGAGATCTTTAACCCTACAGCCTCAACAGTATTTTTGGGCCAATACATCATCGGAAATTGTGGCAACGGATGCGGCAATAACGGTCCTACAGATGCAGAATATTTCTTGAATTTCCCAGCTTCAGCTTCTATCGCTCCTGGTGGATTCTACATCATTGCGCACCCTTCAGCGGACCCTTTGATTTTGGCGCAGGCAGATTTGACACATGGTTACTTGTCCAACGGTGACGACGCTTACGGTCTTTTCAACTCGGATACCTTATTGATGGATGCTGTTGGAGAGTTTGGCGTTGATCCAGGAACCGGTTGGGATGTGGCCGGTGTGACGAATGCAACAAAAGACCACACGCTGGTCCGAACTGAGTTCGTTTACGCAGGCAATGACGGAGACTGGGCGATGTCAGCGGGTACCAACGAATTTGATTCGGAATGGACAGTATTGGATCAAAACGATTGGACAGATTTGGGCATGCATACGTTCTCCGGTTCCTGCGCAGCTTCAACAGGAGGTTGCACAGATCCATTTGCGGTGAACTATGATGAAAACGCAACATCTGATGATGGCTCTTGTATTTTCATCAGCAGCTATACGATCCAAGAAATTCAGTCTGGAGGCTTGAGCGGTCAGATGCTGACTTCGGGTATCGTGACAGCGATATATCCTCCAACAGGTGGATTGTCCAATCAGCCATCTTACGTCATACAGGATGGAACAGGGCCAAACTCTGCCATTTGGGTGATTGGTGACGGAGTGGCGTTGGGCGATGAAATTTCTGTTTTAGGAAACGCAACGGAAGTATTTGGTTTGCGACAAATTCAAGCGGCCACACCTGAGGTACTCTCTTCAGGAAACACTCTACCAGTCGCTGAGATACTCGATCCTTCGGCTATCAATGATGATCAGTGGGAATGCGTCTTGATTAGTATGACGGGTGATTGCGTCAGTGCTGACGCTGGCTACGGTGAGTGGCACCTCGATGCGGGTGCAGGCATTGGAGTAGTTAATGATATCGGATACAGTGCCATCGATGATTCTTTGACGAATGATGGTACAACGTTTGTTCCTGTCTTGGAAGAAGGCCGATCTTATCGTGTTGTAGGGGCTAATTTTTACGCTTACGGCGCATGGAGTTTGCTTCCACGTGACAACGCAGACGTGGTACGATTGGGATGTACTACGTCGACGTTCAGTAACTATGATGCGTACGCGCAAGAGGACGATGGTTCCTGCATTGACCTTCCTGGTTGCACCAACCCTGCTGCAGACAACTACGACTCTGAAGCGACCATCGATGATGACACCTGCGTAATTTCCGGTTGCGATGATCTTGCAGCCTTTAACTACCAAGAAGGAGTGACCAATGCGACCAATGAAGATTGTTACTACACGCTTCCTGACTTGATCATCAACGAAATCCACTACAATCCATGTGGAGCTCAAGGCGAGGATTTCGATTATGAGTTTGTCGAGATTTTCGTGGGCGATGATGAAACCATTGATTTGGGAGGATTCGAATTTTACAATTCTGCAAGTGGCGAGCCTCAATTGGGCTTTGTATTCCCAGAAGGCACATCTGTTGCTCCTGGAGAGTACTTCCTCATGACCGTCTCTGACGCAGGTACAGCCAACTATTCTGGATTGGGTGTTCAGGTATTCCAAATGGACCTGGGCAACTTCTCAAACGGTGGCGAGTCTGTAAGTATCGAAGATGGCTTCGGCAACCTTTTAGATGCTGTAGATTATAATGATGCTGCTCCATGGCCAGCGCAAACAGTGGCTGTTTTAGGCAACGTTTTGGTTCAGAGCCCTGACGGAGGATGTTCCACATTGGAATTGGTCCAAACTGACCTCAACAACGATGATGCAGATAACTGGCAGGCGAGCTGGGTGGATAACGGTACACCGGGTGCACCAAACTCATCAGCCTTTGGTTGTACGGACGCTACAGCATGCAACTATGCAGCAGGTGCGTTCTTCGATGATGAATCTTGCACCTATGAGTGCCAAGGATGCATGTATGCTGGCGCGACAAACTATGATGCTACAGCGACTATGGACATTGGTACTTGTGCATTTGACTTGACCAACGATTGTCCAGCAGATTTGAATGGAGACGGTTTGGTGACGACATCTGACCTCCTACAATTCCTTCCCGAATTCGGATCTTCTTGCCCTGAATAAGGCAAAATTTCAAACGAAGAGAACAGAAAAGGGCGCCCCAATTGGGCGCCCTTTTTATGGCCAAAACTTTCCTGACTTTTGAAACGCTTACGGCTTCAAAACCACATTTGTAAAGGCCTCGTTCGACTCATTAAGGGATCGGTCAAATAGCGTGATGCGAAATCGAATGGAGTCATAAGGACTGATCAAGGTCCAAGAATTCATGGCTATAGCTATGGTGCCATTCAGTGCTGGATTGTCCCCTGTTGGGATGGCAGGAGGCACGCGGTAGTAAAATGGAATCTGGCCCGCTTCAGGGTCCAGATTGAACTCAACCCAATTCCCATCCTGTAATTCTTGGTACTCACATTTTAAGTTGTAATGGTATTCACACGTGGAGCAGAAATCGGGAGCAAGGGTATCCCATTGAGCCAGTCCAATATCTCCATCGCCATCCGTGAAACCAATAATTAGCTCCCGACCACCGGTCGCATTGAGGTCAAAGGAATGGAATTCGATCAAAGGATTGTCGGGGAGATTGGGCTCAGGCAGACAGCTCTGCAAGCCTAAAGCGGCGGCAGATCCGATAGCAAAAGCAGCAATTTGGAACTTGATTGTCATAAAATCATGTTTGCGGTTGGTTCAAAGCTAATGAATACGGAATTTCGCACGGATGAAACCTTCGCGTGAAATCTTGCCAAATCAAAAGGTGGTGTTATCGGAAGTAGCCCGTTTGAGGGATTGCATCCGTGAAGCTATGCTGCAGGAAAGTCGATCGATGTGGTTGGATTTGATATTGGAAGTATTCCGATTCCAAGCGGAATCCAATCCGGTGTATCAAAAATACGTGCACCTTATGGGCGTGGATGTATCTCGAATTCAGCGGATTGAGGATATCCCATTTTTGCCAGTTGAGTTATTTCAGCGTCATCGCATCTCTGTTTTCCGCTCCAAAGACCAGGATGCTAATTGTTTTATGAGTTCAGGAACTACAGGGTCCACTCCATCTCAACATCCGATTGATGATTTGGCTTGGTACGATGAATTGGCTGCTGCAGGATTCGAGCGCTTAGTGACTTCATGGAAGAATCAGCCCCACTTTGTTGGGCTTTTGCCGGGCTATTTGGAACGTAATAACTCCTCCTTGGTCCACATGATGCAATCTTTCATGCGGAAAGCCGGGCAGACCCAACCAGAGGATTGGTTTTTTCTTCATGATTTTGAAGCACTTGAGAAGAGACTTCTGAAAAAGTATGATGAAGGACACCCGCCCGATCAACCGATTTTTATTGTAGGCGTCACCCATGCGTTGTTGAAATTGGCGGATCGCGTAAAGCGCCAGGCAAGTCGTCCGGCTTGGTTAAAGCTTCCTCTTTATGTGATCGAAACGGGAGGAATGAAAGGGCAGGGAAAGGAGCAGATTCGGGCGGAAGTGCATAAAGCTCTCACTGTTCTCAGCGAAGGAAGAGCCATTGGAAGCGAATACGGCATGACTGAATTGCTTTCTCAAGCCTGGTCGGATGGTGCAGGTATATTTTCATGTCCACCGTGGATGGAGGTCAGGATGGGGGCTCTAAACGACCCTAAGGGATGGGTGTCACCCGGAAAACAAGGACGGATTCATGTCGTGGACCTCGCCAACGTGAGTACATGTGCCTTCTTAGCCACGAGTGACATTGGTCGCTGTTTCGAAGATGGGTCATTCGAAGTGCTTGGCCGGTTTGATCACGCGGATGTTCGGGGATGCAATTTGATGGCTATCGATTGACGCTCAGTTGCAGCTCACCAAGAAGTAATTCTTTTTTCCGCGTTGCAAGAGTATATGCTTGCCACCGATGAGATCGGCCAATGATGTGGTACAATCTTCTGTGACCTTTGCCTTGTTGATGCTAATGGAGTTCTCCTTCAATGCACGGCGCGCCTCGCCTTTTGAGTTAAGAAATCCTGTGATTTCTGACAGCAAGTCAATCACCGCTATACCTGAAGCGAGCCTATCTCGGCTAATTGTAGCGCTGGGAACACCTTCAAATACACTGAGGAATTCTGCCTCCGGAAGTGCTTCAATTTCGGCTTTGCTCGATTTGCCAAAGAGCAGGCCCGATGCTGCAATTGCGGTTTCGAGATCTGCTTTGCTATGGACGCGTTCTGTAATGTCAGCCGCCAGTTCCTTTTGCAGGATACGCTGTCCGGGATCTTCGGCATGTCTCGCTTCCAGAGCCTGGATTTCTTCTTGGCTTTTGAGCGTGAAAATTCGAATGTATTTGCTCACTTCCGCATCGGCAGCATTGATCCAATACTGATAAAATTTGTATGCGGATGTTCTTTTTTTATCAATCCAAATATTGCCTCCTTCAGACTTACCGAATTTGGAGCCATCGGCTTTTGTGATCAGCGGAGCTGTAAGCGCAAATGCGTGACCGCCTCCCATTCGACGGATTAATTCGGTACCTGTGGTTATGTTGCCCCATTGATCAGAACCTCCGAGCTGCACTGAACAATTGTCATTTTTCCAAAGGTGATAGAAATCGTAGCCCTGGACCAGTTGGTAGCTAAATTCCGTAAAGCTCATACCTGATTCCAGTCTCTTTTTTACGCTGTCCTTGGACGTCATGTAGTTCACCGTGATGTGCTTTCCAACGCTGCGAATGAAATCCAAAAACGAGATGTCCTTGAACCAGTCTGCATTGTTGACGACACGCGCTGCATGTTCACCATCAAAATCCAAGAATGATTCCAATTGTTCCTTTTGACAATCGAGGTTGTGTTGAATGGTTCCTATATCAAGCAGTTGGCGTTCGGCGTTCTTGCCACTGGGGTCTCCAACCATCCCGGTCGCTCCACCAACCAATGCGATGGGATTGTGTCCCGCACGTTGCCAGTGGACCAATAGCATGACAGGAACCAAATTTCCGATGTGCAAAGAATCGGCTGTTGGGTCGAATCCGACGTATCCTGTGACATTGCCCTTTGCTAGAGCTTCTTCAAGTCCGGGCGTCAAATCATGTAGCATGCCGCGCCAGCGCAATTCATTGATGAAATCCATGGTGGTCAAAGATAAGTCCACAACCTTTGCTTTATTCGCTTCGCGGTAAAACCTTAAAGTGCACCAATCACTTCCTCCAGCGCAATGGATCGAGAGCCTTTGAGTAGGATTTTTTTTCCAGTTATCGGATGCAGAGCGAGGTGACGGCCTAATTCTTGCGTCGTTTCAAATGAGAGTATTCCCGGGATTTGCGAGGCAGATAGATGAAAGAGTGGGCCCACGGTAATGACGCGTACGCCCATTTCAAGGGCTTTCTGTACGATTTCATTATGCGCAACGGCCGCAAAAGAACCAAGTTCTCCCATGTCGCCAAGAATGGCCACCAATGAGGTATTATCCCCTTCAATGTCTGCCGCTTCTCCGAAGAAGTTCAACGCAGATTCCATGCTGCTTGGATTGGCATTATACGCGTCGAGTAGGACCTCATTGGCATCCGTGCGGATCCACTGGGAACGGTTGTTGTTTGGCGCGTAAGACATCAATGCCTGGCTGCAGTTTTCTGAAGACACTCCAAAATGAATGCCCACCGCAACCGCGGTCATCATATTCTCGAAATTATGAACTCCAGAAATGTGGCAGCGTAAGGGACCTTGTTCGGTTTTATTGAGATCAACCCAAGTGAAGGATGCGTCATTGCTTGAGGATGAAACAAAAGGGGGGTGATTTCGAGTTCCGTAAGTAATGCGGGGTAGAGAGTCCGATTTTTCGAGCAAAATAGGGTGATTTGCATTTACGAAAAGTGCAGCGCCATCTGCTTCACGGCGCTCATTTTGATTGCGAAAAAAGTCAAACAATTCACTTTTGCCTTTTATGACTCCTTGAATGCCGCCAAAACCATCCAAATGGGCGCGGCCAATATTGGTAATGATGCCGTGTGTAGGCTCGGAAATGCTCGCAAGCAACGCGATTTCGCCTTGGGCATTGGCTCCCATCTCCACGATAACCATGTCTGGATTCTTGTCCACACTTAGCAAAGTGAGCGGAACGCCAATTTCATTATTGAGATTGCCTGCAGTTGCCTGAACGTCTGGAAATTTTGATTGACAAACTATTTTGAGCAGTTCTTTGGTGGTTGTTTTTCCATTGCTACCTGTCAAACCAATTACGGGACAGTCCCACTTTCTTCGGTGCCATCGTGCAAGCGATTGCAAAGCGAGCAGTACATCGTCAACGAGTATTGCATCTGGGATTTTCAGCAAAATTTGCGCATCATCAATGACTGCGCCACAGCACCCGTGCTCAATTGCTAGTTGTGCGTATTGATTGCCATCAAAATTCTCTCCTCTCAGCGCAAAAAAAAGTTTACCATTGCTGGTTTGGCGAGTATCCGTAGTCACTCCAGTGGAAGCAGCAAAGGCTTTCTGAATCAGTTTAAAACGGGGGTCGTTGTTGGACAAGAACATACCTTGCAAAGTATTGCTTAGTTCCAATTTGGCCAAGGAATGGCAAAAAAAAAGCCTCGAATAAAATCGAAGCTTTTTTTTAAAGGAACCATTGTTTTATCGCGGAGAATTCATGGTTTGTGATCCCATGCGATCCATGGCACAGCGGAACCCAATTGCTGCAGAACTCTTGTCCTCATCAAGGAATCGACGAGTCCCTGGACTTAAGTAGAAGCTTCGATCGTTCCAAGCACCTCCTTTAAAAACACGTGAACGATTGTTCACCAGGGAGGTTTTTCCGAATCCGTACATGCGGTTTTCCTGTTGTTTGAAGCCATCGTCTCCATAATAAATGCTCGATTGGAAGTCGCCGTCTTTGTAGTCGATGTTGTCTGCTTCTCGGTAGTTATCGCGCCCTAGACTTTCTTGAACCGTCATGTTGCGTCGCTGCAATTCACCAGGAACAGACGAAACGTTGTCAACAAACAAGTCGATTAGGTCAGGTGCTAAGAGCAGTTCACTGTCAATGATGAGCTCTAAACCTTCCGCGACCTGTTCCATCGCTTCTTCTTGTCGCTTCAACTTTTCGTCTTCCTTGGCTGCTTGTATCGCAGTAAAAACATTGTCGACTAGGTTTTGCTCCTCATCTGTGAAGTTTTTAGCGGCAACATTTTGGTATGCCCGAATGTCAGCTTCGAGAGATGCAATGTCATAGACTACATAATCCAATTTATCTGCAATTGACCCTGCAGAATTGAGTTGTACAGTTTCAAATACATTGCCGCGGAAAGGTCGAAACTCTTCAGCATCCACAGCATTGTAGGCGCGGTATACATCCATGACCCACTCATTAACATTCCCCGCCATATTGTACAGGCCATAATCATTTGGAGAGTATTCATAAACAGGAGCAGTGGCCGAAGCACCATCGTTCAAATTGCCCGCTACACCCATATAGTCTCCTCGTCCTCTTGCAAAGTTGGCATTCATACTGCCGTATGAACCGGATCGACTGTTGTCATCCCTTGTATAATGCCCGTCCCAAGGATACGTGCGACGGTCGCGAATGAGTTCAGCATAACTATTGCCGATCAACCCCAATGCAGCAAACTCCCACTCAGCCTCAGTTGGTAAACGATAGGCTGGTTGAAATAGACCATCCGAAAATCCTACTTGGCGATATCCTGAGGAGTTTGGCCGGTAATCTTTGAGGCCTTCTGCTAAAGGTTCTCCTTGATATTGTCCTGAGAGGTAAGTTTCTGTTGTAAAGTGGTCCTCATCTATTTGTCCGTCAGGATTGTGCGCAATTAAGCCTTCACGCACCAAAAGTTGTTCGTTGACGCGGTCTGAACGCCACTTACAAAAGTTGTTAGCTTGGTTCCATGATACACCTACTACCGGATAGTCCCGGTAGGCGGGATGTCTGAGGTAATAATTTACAAAAGGTTCGTTGAAGCTCAGTTTCTCACGCCAAACCAAGGTGTCAGGAAGTGCCCGCTTCACGACTTCGGGATATGAATCTCCGTAAACGCGTTGAAGCCAAAAGATATATTCAAGCCAAAAGGAGTTGGTGACCTCTGTTTCATCCATGTAAAAGGAAGAAACGGTTACCCGTCGGGGTATGTTATCCCAATTCATCGTCAGATCGTCTTCTACTTGACCCATTGTAAATGTGCCGCCTTCTATAAAGACCAATCCTGGGGCAGTTTCCTGCGAGAAAAAGGCCTGTTTTTCGAAGCCTCCGTTTTGCGTATTGTTATACGCCCAGCCAGTGGCACCTGATCGTTCTCCTGAACAACCGGAGGCGAGAGTGGCCAATGCAATGAGAGTGAAAGTAGGTAACTTCCAAGTCATGGTTTCGTTGATTTCAATTGGTTTCATGCAGATTGAGGGGTCTAGTGCTGTTCTATTCTCAGCGGTCAGGGTGTATTCAACTAGAAAGACGGGCAATTTATTGTTCTAAACTTAGAACGCTTGCCGCGGCAGTCAAACTGAATGGTCATACTTATTTCATGTGCGCCGCCCGTGGACGGTGTCAATTGGGATATTGTCAAATCATAGCTATAGCCGAATTGAACAACATCTGTTTTGATGCCGAGCGTTACGATAAATGCATCTTTGTAATCGGTGAGAATGATACCGCGGTACCAGATGCCTCCAACGAGCGGGCCTTTGTTGACATAAAGGCCAACATTCATTTGCTGCATCTCGCCTTGTCGTCTGTACAATATGTTTGGTGAAATCGTGGATTCCACTCCGGTGACAGAGCGCTGCAAAGGCAAAGTGGCTCCTGCATGCACAGTGTATTTCATGGGGAGTCTGCTGGTTCCAACTACCAGTGACTCGTTCGGTTCATTCAAATGATGAACAGCTACTCCGAAATAATACTTGTCTGTAAAGCCCAAGAATCCAGTGCTGAAATCTACTGTCTGTACCATCCCGCCACGTGGTTTGTCTTGCGACTCGTAGATGAATCCGCGTCGGGGATCAATCATGTCGCCAAACGAAAGCTGCCCCCAATCCAATGCTTTTTGCATGTAGGTGACCTGCATCGCCGCTTTGATCGAGAGCTTGCGAGTAATGGCTTGCTGATAACTGTATATTCCACTCGCTGTTGTGGTGCTGAGTGTTCCTCGTCCCGCTTGGTCATTCATTACAATGAATCCCAAACCTCCAGACAGCGTTTCGACATGTTGGTCGTAAGCCGCTGCGGTTGTCACGAACGAGCCGCTCATCGCTGGCCACTGGTTTCGATAGGACATGGTTAGCCGCGGGCACCGCGCCGTTCCTGCGAAAGCAGGATTTAGGTACAACGGGTTGGCGAAGTATTGTGTGAACTCAGGGTCTTGGGCCTGAGCATTCTCAGTTCCGAGGGTCACAAAAAATAGTGCCAAAAAGATGGCTAGTGCAGGTATTGTCAGGAGTTGCTTCATGTAGAGGAGGCCCTATGAATTTACAAGAATAAGAAAAAAACAAATGCAGCCAGTATTTTGTTGTGTCATCCAACAAATACTCTTGCAGTATACTATCTATGTTTAACGTACGTTTTGGCCATTGCGTTGCATTTGTTTTTTGTTTCACCTTCGCACTTCCTAATTAAAGGGCAACAATGATCCGATTTAATTTGAAAGCATTCAGCTGTCAATCGTTCTTTTTGAGCACTGCGCGACGCCATCGAATTGCAGCAGTGCTTGTCATTCTTTGCGCTTGCGCTTCGGCTCTCAAAGCTCAAGAAAATCAGCTGCTAACTGTTGTGGAAGGAACGTTTGAAGTGGATTGGTTAGAAGTGGGTTGCGATGAAGCTCCCGTTGGAATGTATGCTCCAGTCGACGGGTTTTGGCTCGATGAGATTCCGTGGAATGTTTTTGAAAAGAAATTACCCAGTCATTGGTTGGGCATCCAGGATTTGGTCACCGAGGAGGTTTGGACGATTGCAGATTCCTCGCTTTTGACTCGTCGCCAATGTGAGTTATTAAAATTGCGCGCGAGCAATCACTCAGTAAATTGGGATTTTCTTTCTCAATCTCAGCACAAAGTTGGCCAGGTTCAAACTCCGCTATTGCGCTTCAATATCAATCGCAATCATTATGAGCGGCTAGAAAGCATTGATTTTGCCTTGGGGAAATCGGAATCATTTGGTCTTGGAGTGATTGAAACCACGAACCAGCGTAGCCGAAACTGGCCTGAAACAAGTCCTCTCAATAGTGGTCAATTTATACGGATTGCAATACCGGCGGATGGGATTTATCGAATAAACAGAGATTGGATTCAGGCAGCAGGATTTGATCCCGATTCTTTGGACCCGAGGTTGTTGAAGCTATTCGGGAATGGCGGCGATATGTTGCCATTCGATAATGCAGTGGTGAGACCGCTTGGTTTAATGCCGGCGGCTATTGCCTTTGAGGGAGAAGAGGATGGAATCTGGGACGCCAATGATGCGCTCTATTTTTGGGGAGATGGTCCGGACAATTGGGTGCCCGAGGGCGCAATTCGTGGATGGGAACACGAACGCAATTCCTTTAACGATGCAGCATGTTATTTTCTGCAGTTGGATGGGGGGGTGGCCGGTGAAATGCATCGGGTGGATGAGCAGCAGTTGCCCATTATCGAGTCGGATACTCTGATCACAGAGTACTGGTCCAAACAATTTCATGAAATGGAGCTTGAAAGCATTAACCGCTCTGGTCGTGAGTGGTTTGGGGAATCTTTTGGCTCTGTACCTTCTCGCACAGTGACGTTTAATGTTCCACATGCCACTGAAAAATTAGGCGCTTTGGCCTACAAATTCGCCGCTCAATCCATGGGTGCAAGCAGTGTTTTTGAGGTGACAGCGGGTGATGTTTCAGGCAGTGCCTCTCCATCCTACACGAGCCAAACTTCCACAAGCAATGTAGCAAACTTGGCATCGGGCGCTGCGGTCGGTGTCCTCAAGGTCGGTTCTGGACTCAATGCGCGTGTGGAGGTTAATGTCAATTTTAATGCAGGAGCCACAGGAGCACGGGGATGGTTGGATTATGTCAGGATTGCCCAGGAATGTCAGTTGATTATGCCGGGTCCTCAGCTGAACTTTTATGCGGCATCATCCGTGTCGAATTCAGTGGCTGAATACCGAGTCTCTCAATCTCCTCAATTGAAAGCAGTTTGGGACATCACTATCGGTAATCAGCCAGAGGCGCTTGTTTTGGAGGAATTAGAAGATGAAACGGCATGGCGGGCGCAGATGGATACGAACCGCCGCTTCGTAGCTTTCTCAGAATACGGATTCTTAGAGCCCGTATACCAAGGGCCCGTCGCAAACGTGGATTTGCATCAGTTTGAACGCGCAGATTTGGTCATTGTCACTCGAGAGGATTACATCGCGGCCGCGGAGCGACTGGCAAATTTGCATGCGGACGAAGGACTGGAGGTGCTTGTTACGACGCAACGAGCCGTTTTTGACGACTTTTCAAGTGGGAATGTCGACCCTACGGCACTTAAAATGCTCATGATGATGCTTCGTGATAGAGCTTTGGAAGGTGGTTGGGATGCTCCGCGTTATCTCCAAATCATGGGCGATGGGACATTTGCAAATCGCTCGAACTTGATGGCTTCACCATTTGTAATTACGTACCAAAGTGAAAACTCCATCAGCCCTACCTCAAGTTACGTGAGCGATGATTATTTTGGTTTTCTTGCAGATGAATACGGCGAGGGTATCGGCGATAAAATGGCAATTGGAGTGGGGCGTATAGCATGCGCGACGGCAGATCAAGCCAATGCGATGGTGGACAAAGTAGAGGCATATATGGAGCACCCGAGCTCCACTGCTGTGGCTTCTGGATGTGCAGATGAATCCGGTGGCGATGACGGCCGTTGGAGGAACCGAATTTGCTTTGTTTCAGATGATATGGATGGGAACGGAGGCCCAACAGAGATTGAGCATATGCAGAATTCTGATGAGCATGCAGAGAAGTTGGCCGAAAACCATCCGGAATACGATGTGGTTAAGATTTACCTAGATGCGTACCCCCAAGAGAGCACTCCGGGTGGTGAGCGTTATCCTCAGGCACAAGAAGCCATTGATCGACAAGTGAGAGAAGGAGCATTGATTATGAATTACATCGGTCATGGAGGGGAAAAAGGATGGTCCCATGAACGCGTTTTAAACACGACTACGATTCAGAACTGGGAAAACCTCAAGCGCATGCCATTGTTCATGACGGCAACATGCGAGCTTGCCCGTTATGATGATCCAGATGTCGAGTCAGCGGGTGAAATGATGGTCATGAACCCTGACGGAGGAGCCATTGCTATGCTTACTACGACGCGGGTTGTTTTTAGCGGGTCTAACCAGCAATTGAATAGGGCGTTTTACGATGTAGCATTATTTGATACAACGTCACAAGCACTGCGCTTGGGTGATATTGTCAAGGAGACCAAGAACGATCCGCAAGTATCGAATAGTTCCAATAAGCGAAATTTTACATTGCTCGGGGATGTGGCATTGAAACTCAATTATCCAGAGCATGAAGTTCGTTTTACCGCGGTGCCTGATACCCTGAATGCACTGGGGCAAGCGACGGTTTCTGGCTTCATCGCCGACGGAAACAGCGCTGTTCTGGAAGATTTTGAAGGGATCATTCACGTCAAAGTTTTTGATAAGCCCTCTCAAATCACTAGTCTGAATAATGATGGTGCTCCAAATCCGCACGCATTTGAGGTGCGGCGAAATGTGTTGTTCAGCGGTGTGGCAACTGTGGAATCGGGGCAATTCGATTTTGATTTTGTGGTGCCTCGCGATATTGACTATAGTTATGGCCCTGGTCGTATCAGTGCTTATGCTGTTTCGGATTCGTCAGATGCTCACGGTGCAATAAGTGACTTTATCATCGGCGGAGTTTCAGAGGTGTTTGAGGTGGATAACGATCCGCCGGTGGTAGACTTGTTTTTGAACGACACTCTTTTTCAAGACGGAGGG
>DDEH01000063.1:0-4768 GCA_002336085.1 Flavobacteriales bacterium UBA1959
CCGCCGGCTCCACCTGAAACGATTGCGAAAAACTGCTCGCATTCCCATTGAGTGCGGGCTTTTTTGTGCTCCAGGCAAGCTTATGATTGATTTAAGGTGCGTGGAGTACTCGTGATTCTCTACTTTTTAAAGAAGATGTCTGAGTCAAAAGCAAACCCGCTTCCTTCTAAAGCACTTAAAGTCCACTCTCCTGAAGAGCCTTTCCAAATGTAGACAGTGGTTTTCCTGTAGTACGGTGCATCACCTTTTAGGTAAGCGTAGTTCATGTTCTCTGTCGAAACTATCTCGCCATACTCGTACTCGTTATTTTCCTCACATTCTGAGGTCCATGTACCTGAATTGATGAAATTAATTTCAGATGAGTTCATTTTGTAGTGAATGGCTTCAAACGTTTGGTCTTCGTTTAATTCAAGTTTTACAGTTGAGATGGTCCTATCACCATATTCTAAGCTGCCTTTCCATGCGCCCGAGATTTCGCTTTGACTTAAGCAAGGTGTTTCTTCATCATCAACTGAACCGAAAGCCAAGATTGAAAACAGGATAACTCCTAGTATCATGCGGTAATTCATTTGTACTTCTTTTTGTTCAGATTGTAAGATAAGGCTAGGGCTAATATAGATATTATCAAATCAATGTAATCAAAGGTGCCAGGCACATATTGAGTCATTTGTGCAAGCTCAACTCCAATGCTGAATATGACTGGAAGAGCCAGCCAGTTGCTCGGTCGTCCTCCATTAACCTGAAGTATGTATGCTACAAAAGCGAATGTCCATAAGCCATCTGGCAGGGAAAAAATTACCCATTCAGGTAAGCCATCGGATAGAGGGTTAACGAATACCCTCAGTTTCTCGATCGCTTGTTGCATCCCAAGAAATTTGAAATATTTGAACATTAGTAAACTGGTAGATCGAAAGCCTAAATAAATGAACCCACCAATGATGAGCGGCAAATATATTTGTAGAATCGCAGGCCTATTTAGCAGTTTTAACTTGTTCACTACCTCCTTGTTTGGTGATGCAAGATTACAATCTTTTGTCTAGTATTTAGCCCATCCACTAGGATAGTGTGCGGATGACCAATGCGCTGCTGGTGTAGCAGTGCAAGACAAATACCAGTGCAGTCCCTGTGGCCAAATCAGGGTTGAGGATGTTCTGTTTCTGTCCTTCTGGGTCCACGAAGTAAGCAGTTATCTTTTAATTAACTTGAAGGTTGTCTGATTGGTATTGTTTAGGATGGTCTTCGTCTATCATTAGGAAAGTTGCGCATCAATCTCGTCAAAGATTTTTGATTCCTGTGATGTTAAAACGTTTGATGAAAGCTGAATTGCAACTGCTTTTTACTCCATTGATCTGTTGTTTGCCGCATGACACCCAATTGAACTTTACGTCCTTTTTGAATCACATAGCCCAAAGCAGCATACAGCCTGTTTCTGTCAAAAATTTCTACACTATTGCCATTTCCCGTGTTTCTTTGTCCATTGATGAAGATCTCATTGTAGAAAGCTAGGTACAGTGTCTTGTTGTCCATTTCAGGTTTGTTTAAGGGGATATTAAGAAAGACATTATATCGGTAGCGCGTTCTTAATGCTTGATTTTCTGCAAATCTTTGTTCATAACGGAATCGGTGATTGGTGTATAAACGATTGCCAAATTGTACAGGAAATAGCACTTCCTGATAAATACGGCTTTCTGAACTCGTCGACTTGTCAGACCCATAGACTCCCGTTGTAATGTGTCCATAGCCAAGCGTCATTTTGACGTCTGCCATTTCAGGTTGATACGTTATGCCTCCTCGTAACAGTAATTGTTCGAGGTCTCCAGCAATGTTCCAATTGCGACATTGAATATCTCCTTGCACACCCCACGGACTTTCGTTAAACGTTGTATTGAAGAAATACATGTACCATGCACCCATCGCATCCTGATTGATTTGAGCGTTTCCACTCTTCGAAAAAAACAAGGAAAGACTTAGCGTTAATAACAACAAGATGTTTTTCATTGTTTAAATAATTTTGAATCGATTTTATGGTTTTATATCTATACCGTTGTAAAGATAATTAAATCTAAAAATGATGTTGAGTAATGTAGCAACATACACAGGTTAGACTTCTTCAAACCTTTTGATTGCCTTTTGTACATTTCGGCAATGAAACGTTGGATGAACTTGGTGCTGATTCTCGCTTTAAGTCAAGCGGCCTTTTCGCAAGCTTGGAAGGGGGTGGATGCGTCATTTTTGCCTGAAATGCTTAGCAATGGAGTGGCTTACTTGGACGAGGAGGGGACGGAAATCGAATTTCCTCGACAGTGGATGGCTGAAAAAGGAGTGGATTTGGTTCGCTTGCGAGTATGGCATAACCCCAGCACTGGACTGCGAAGCTCGTGGTTAGAGGTGCTTGAAGAAGCTAAACGGTGGGATTCTCTGGGGGTTTCACTTTTGATTGATTACCATTTTAGCGATACGTGGGCAGATCCTGCCCATCAGGAAATTCCAGCTGCATGGAGTGGTGAATCGTTTGAAGAGGCCCAAGGTTCCATGACCTGCTGGCTTGAATGCACTTTAGGAGCGCTTCTTTCGAACGGCATTGAACCGGCAATTGTGCAGCTTGGAAATGAGATTGATCCTGGATTGATGCTGCCGCATGGAGGTGTCAATGACGGATTCGGCGCACTAGCGGAGTTGTTGAATGCTGGTCACGATGTGGTCGGTGAGGTGTTTCCTGATTGTCAGGTGGCCATTCACGTCTCAAGCTTGGAAATTGCACCGTGGTTCTTTGGCTTGTTATCTGAAGCAGGTTACGTGCCTGATGTTGCCGCTGTGAGTCAATACAGTAAGTGGCATCTCCAAGAGATTGAAGGTATTTCTGATGCGGTACTGGATTTGTATGAAACGACTGGGATTCCCGTCTTCATTGCAGAGACCGCCTATGCGTGGACCGCCAGCTGGGCCGATTGGACCGATAACTTGTGGTGGACCGGTGACGAGACACCTGGTTATCCGTTCACGCCAGAGGGACAATTGGCTTACTTCGAAGCGTTGCAAACAGCCTTGAATCAATTGGAGCCCGGCGCTTGTTTGGGCTGGTGCTATTGGGCGCCTGATTGGGTAGCTTCACTAGGCGAGACGAGCACGGAAGGAAGTAACTGGGAAAATGCGGCACTGTTCGATTTTGATTGGAAGGCGCTTCCAGCCTGGGGTGTATTTGATAATCCCTAAGAATCTACTTCATCGTATGCCTGTCACTGAACCGGTTTTTCTTTTGGTCTTTTCTATGATTAGATTCAATAGGAGATTTTACGCACTACCCACCAGCATCTGAATCCTGCTGGTCTCACTTGATTAGTGCTTGTGATTGATTCACATCATCAAAATTCCCAGGATGCGGTGCTCAGATGGTTACCATTGGCAACACTTGGAGGAGTGTTCAAATGTGGACAACTGAAGGGGACGCAAACAGGGACACAGAACTGGCATGACCCTGAAATGCTTGCAATCACTGGGGTCTTCCACGGGGTGTCGATTCCCCCCGGCTCCACAAGTAATCCTGCAACTGGATCACTGCAGCCTAATGGGATATCGTCATTGATTTCGCCCTGTTCTAGTGATCATTCCACACGAAACACCTTCTCAACGTCGCCGTTGGTGTAGATGTAAAAAAGCAAGGTGTTAGGTGCTGCTTTTCGCTCTCGCCCCATGCAATCCACTATTTTCTGCAGCTCTCGAGACTGGGGGGGTGCGGGGAATGAAGAATTGCTCAATGGCAACTCGCAGTTGGATGTAAAATAATCCGCAACACCCTGCTCCACGTAGCAGTTCAGGGAAATCGCGCAAGCGCCTGACCATGCAAAATTCAGTGGATTTAGCAGTCCTGATGAGGAGCCAACACCTTCGATGATATCCGGTAAACTGTTGATTTGGTAGCGTTTACGCCATGTTCCGGAAATGAAGACGGAATCAATGGTATGTATGATTAAGTCGAAATCTGACAATCCTCCGGGAGATTGGTAATAGTAGGGGTCTGGGACGGTGTCGCCGACTGTCAAATTGAAATCATAGGCGAGGTATTCTTCGGACTGTTGAGAGGTGGGATTTGGCAACACGAAGACTCGTTTGTTCTCTTCTCTGATTCCAATAATCGCTTCAGATGTTGAGAGGGATTCTGTGCACCAGAGGCCCAAATCTGACCCTTGCTCATATTCCGTGTTTCGATTGAACTTAACGTATTCGCTTCCTCCGGCCGAGATGGTGCCGTCAACCGTGTAAATGTTCCGATAAGCCCACCAGCAGTCAAAATCAGTACAGCTGTGAATGTCTGCCCAGATGTCCGATGAGTCCGCTGTCGAAACAATTGGCACGTAGGCCTGTCCGATGGCTGTGGCAGTCTGGAGGCAGAAAAGTGCCAAAAGGAAGAAGATTCTTGCCATTCGGTACAATCTAGCGCGGAAAGTTGAGTTTTGACAGCCTTGTGGCCTGGTTGCTTTATCAGGACCATACCTCTGAATTCCCCATCAAGTTTTTAGAATTGGGAGGTAGCAAAAAGCCCCGGCTCCACAAGTAAAGTGGACTTTACGTTTATCGTTTATACGCCTCAGGGTGATTGTCCATGATTTCAATGGCGACGCTGTGCAGGTCCATGGCAAAACCAGTTCCTTTCCAATAGCCTTCATCCGCTGCCCACCTCCGATGAATTTCAGTCCTTCACGAATACTTTCAGCTGCTGGATTTGTCCGGAGGTGCTTTTGGCAACGACCAAGTGCAAGCCGCATCCCTT
>DDEH01000063.1:5168-5436 GCA_002336085.1 Flavobacteriales bacterium UBA1959
ATACACTGTCAAATGAATGTCTTCCCGAGCGATGAGCGTGTTGGATTGTGCGGCACACAAATCCGCTTGGCCAAAATTGCTGGGATTGAATGGCTCCGCAATGGACAATGGATTCGCACAGAATTCAGACCAAAATGACCACATCACCGCTGAACTTCGAATATCCATGTTGCCCCAAGCGCCAAACCAATCATGGCCGCCTTGATTGACACGATAGACTTGGGCCTTGTAGCCTGTGGGCGATCCGAAATGTTCGATGAGGTCCACC
>DDEH01000028.1 GCA_002336085.1 Flavobacteriales bacterium UBA1959
CCAGATATACCCGCAGAATTCGTCAACGAAGTGAGTAACCGGTACATTGATTTGTATGAGCGTGTTACAGGAAGCGATTTCGAGCGTCTGCCCCTCCATAATCTAGAGGGTGACATCCAAAGTGCCGTAAACAATTGGATTCGTGAAAACTGATTCTATGGGAAGAAAAAAGAACAGGCCTGATTGGCAAGATGACGCACTCGGTGCTGTCCGCGCATTAAAAAATGGCGAAGTCATCTTGCATTCAACGGATACAGTATGGGGTTTGGCTGCTGATGCATTCAACCCCGATTGTATTGATCGGATTTTTAGCATCAAAAATCGGCCGAAAGACTCGACTTTGATGATGCTCGTGGATTCTCCTGGTATGCTTGAAAAATACATGCCCGACTTGCCCGAAGCTGCCTGGGAATTGATGGACGTAAGCGATAGGCCCGTTACTATCGTTGCCCCTTGTCACGCAGATGCACCTGCCAAATTGGCTCCAGGACTCATTGCAGAGGATAAAACCATCGCAGTGCGTTTGGTGAAAGATGATTATGTCGCCTTTATAATTCAAGGTCTGGGTCGACCTTTGGCTTCCACGAGTGCCAATATTACAGGAAGCCCTACTCCGCTTTCCTTCAGTAAAATTGAGGCGAATGTAAAGAATGGCGCATCTTATGTGGCTGAACATCGCCGCAAGGGCCAGCCCAATGGGACTCCTTCCATGATCATAAGATTTGATGAGCAAGGCCGAATAGAGGTCGTTCGTAGCTAAAAAATTCGAGCAAAACACTAGGTGTCACTGCGTATCTTAGCACGTGAAATAAGTACCATGAATTTCTCTTCGCATCTGAATCACCCCCTGTTCAAAACGATTGGCAAAATCGCAGATGAAAATGGGCAACCCGCTTTTGCCATCGGGGGATTCGTGAGGGATTTAATCATTCAGCGTCCATGCAAGGATATTGACATTGTTGTTGAAGGCAGCGGCATTGAATTGGCCAAAAAAGCATCCGAAGCGTTGGGCGGAGGCAAAGTGACTGTTTTTAAAAATTTTGGCACGGCAATGTTTCGCTACCGTGACTGGGAAGTTGAGTTCGTTGGAGCCCGAAAAGAGTCCTACGAACGCGGAAGCAGAAATCCCATTGTTGAAGATGGCACTATTGCCGACGATCAGTTGCGCCGTGACTTCACAATCAATGCACTAGCATTGAGTCTGAATAACGATTCCTTTGGCGATCTCATTGACCCTTTCCAGGGCTTGCGCGACATCGAAAACCGTTGCATTAGAACACCACTTGATCCAGACGTAACCTTTAGCGATGATCCTCTTAGGATGTTACGCGCCATTCGTTTTTCATCTCAATTGGGTTTTCGTATCGAAGATTCCAATGTGGAAAGCATTCGAAGAAATGCCGAAAGGTTGCGAATTATTACACAAGAAAGGATTCATACCGAATTGCACAAAATAATTTTATCGACCAAGCCTTCAAAGGGATTCAAGCTTCTCGATCAATGCGACCTGCTTCATAGGTTCTTTCCTGAAATGTCCGAATTGAAGGGCATCGAGTGGCGAGAGGGTGTTGGACACAAAGACAATTTCTATCATACACTGGAGGTGCTTGACAATGTTGCTCAGACGTCCGACAACCTTTGGCTAAGGTGGTCTGCTTTGCTTCATGACATTGCCAAACCTGCAACCAAGCGATTTCAAAAGAATCACGGTTGGACCTTTCATGGCCATGAGGACCGCGGCGCTCGAATGGTGCCTAAAATTTTCAAGCGGATGAAGCTTCCCTTGGATCAAAAAATGAAGTTTGTCCAAAAGATGGTGCTTTTGCATTTGCGTCCCATTGCCTTGACCAAGAATCAAATTACTGACAGTGCTGTTCGGCGGCTCCTATTCGATGCAGGCGACGACGTTGACGAGCTCATGATTTTATGCCGCGCAGACATCACATCAAAGAATGAATCCAAGGTGAAGCGTTACCTGGCTAATTATGATGTAGTGATCGAGAAGTTGAAAGAAGTGGAAGAAAAGGACCATCTTCGAAATTTTCAGCCACCTGTATCAGGAGAAGAAATTATGGAAATGTTTGGCATCCCGCCGAGCCGCCCTATTGGAACGATCAAAGCAGCGATAAAGGAGGCAATCCTCGATGGAGACATCCCAAACGACCCAATAGCTGCTCGAGAGTTAATGCTCGCGATTGCAGATGGCATGGGGCTGAAAGCGGTCAAATAAAGGTCCTACTTCCCTCCTTTCCAGCCGTCTTTTAATGTGACGGCACGGTTGAACACGGGCTTTCCCTTAGAACTGTATTTGGAGTCCAGGGTAAAGTATCCCAAACGGGTAAACTGATAAACTGTCCCCATTGGAGCATCCTCTAACGATGGTTCGAGCTTGCAATTCGATTTTACTTCAAGGCTATCTGGGTTCAGGCAGTTCATGTAATCTCCATTGGCTTCAGGAGCACTTTCTGAAAACAACCGATCATACAATCGAACTTCAGCATCGACAGCATCTTCACAGGTCACCCAATGAAGCGTGCCCTTGGCTTTAATGCCTGAAACGTCGTTTCCACTTTTGCTGTTTTCAAAATAATTAACATGGACTTCGGTAGTATTTCCG
>DDEH01000011.1:0-423 GCA_002336085.1 Flavobacteriales bacterium UBA1959
GTGGTTCTTCTCCGAGTGCATGATCCCCGTTCCTGCAGAAAGAATTTGCACGTCACCGCTGCGAATGACCGTCGTATTCCCCATGTTGTCGCCGTGCTCCAAATCACCCGAAAGCGGAATACTCACGATCTCCATGTTGTCGTGTGGATGTGTCTGGAAGCCACCGTCTCCCGCCACATGATCATCATTCAAAACACGCAAGGCTCCAAAGTGCATCCGTTCAGGATTGTGCCAACTGGCAAAACTGAACGAGTGGTAGGAGTCGAGCCAACCGTGATTGGCATGGCCGCGTGTATCAGCAGCGTGGAAGACGTATCGGGGAGTGGAATCTATCATGGTATTTTGCTTGCAAGATGAGTACTTGCTATGTTCAAAGAGAACGCCTCGAAGAAGAAATGGTTCAATGACCTCATCAAAGTGCAA
>DDEH01000011.1:783-3130 GCA_002336085.1 Flavobacteriales bacterium UBA1959
CTGAATTCTGATTCCAAGGAAGGAAGTTTTGACCCGAGCTCATTTCTTCATACCTTTTATATAACCACTTAAGCGCTGAGTGCGAACCTATTTGGACTTCAGTTGCTTATCACTTCATGCAAAGCGCGAATTACACTTCCACCTTTCGAAGAATAACGCTGATGGCATTCAGCGTCTTGATTGCTTTCGGCAGCCACGCGCAGGCCGAGGAGTCCGTGGTGCGCGATTGGAATGAAGTCATGCTCAATGCCATTCGGAATGACCTTGCTCGTCCCAATGTGCATGCGCGGAACCTCCACCACTTTTCTGAAGGCATCTATCTTTTGCAATTGAGCACCGAGGCTGCCGTGGTTGCAGAGATTGCGAGCGAAGTGGTGACGTGGCCTGAAAATGCAGAGGCATTGTTCGCCATCCAAAACGACGAAGCCAACTTCAACGATGCCGTCGCGGCGTTTGGATACCGCTTTGTACAACTGCGCTATTCGCAATCTCCTGGGTGGGGTTTTACCCTTTCAGACTTGGTTGCTGCATTCATTGCAAGTACAGGCAGCACACCCAACATTCTGCTCAATTCATCGCCTGCGGCGGTGTGGGGATGGGCATGTGCTGAAGCCATCGATGAAGCCTACCAGATGGACGGGGCCAATCAAGAAAACAATTATGAGAACACGTGCTACGAACCCGTGAATGAACCGCTGGACGTCACGGAAGCAGCCACTTGCTCCAATCCCGTGGAATTCCCCAACCGATGGCAGCCACTTTCGTTTGGCGGTAGTTTTGTAGACCAATCCGGCAATCAAACGTTCGAAGACGTGATTCCTTTCAGTGGCGCGAATTGGGGCAACGTAGCTCCCTTTGCCTTGGATCCGACAGAAGCTACTTACGCGGAACGCGACGGGTGCATGTATCCCGTTTACCTCGACCCGGGACCACCTGTGCTCTTAGGGGAAAGCAGCGACAATCAATACGATTGGCAAGCTGGATTTGCCCACGTTGCCGTTTGGCAAAACCACTTGGACGTTAGTGATGGAATATCCATTGATATCAGTCCTGGTGCGTGCGGAAACATCAACGCTTACCCCTCCAATCCTGATTACCTCTACGGAATCCAAGAAGGCGGTGATTTTGGAACCGGACATTCACTCAATCCAATTACGGGTGCACCGTACCCGCCGCAAAGTGTTTTGCGTGGAGATTACACCCGCGTTCTGGCTGAGTTTTGGGCAGATGGACCTGAATCGGAAACGCCGCCTGGCCACTGGTTCACCATCCTCAATGACGTTACAGATTATCCTGAGTTTGACTGGAAGTGGGAAGGCAAAGGCGAACCAATGGATCCCAATGCCTACCTCGCTCGCGCCTACCGATTGCTAGGCGGGACCATGCACGATGCAGCGATAGCCGCTTGGAGTGTCAAAGGCTATTACGATTTTGTTCGGCCCATCACGGCAATTCAGTACATGCTGTCCAAAGGACAAAGTACGCTCACCGAAGGCCCTTCATATGATCCAAATGGAGTGCCATTGATTGAGGGCGTTTTCGAACTCGTCGCAGAAGGCGATCCCATCTTGGACTTCGAACCGCAGGCTCTTGGCACAGTTAAAACACATCGGTGGCTCGCGGGAACCAGTGAAACCGATGGCGCCTTTGGTTGGACCACTGGCTGTGCGTGGCAGCCTTTTCAAATGCCAACATTTGTGACGCCACCATTTGCGGGGTACGTCAGTGGACATTCGACCTTTTCACGGGCCGCAGCTGACGTTCTGAGCTTTGCGACTGGCAGCCGCTATTTTCCAGGTGGTGTGGGCATTTTTGAAGTCGAAGCAAATAATTTCCTCGCTTTCGAGTCCGGTCCGTTGGAGTCATTTGAATTGCAATGGGCAACCTACCAGGATGCTGCTGACCAATGCGCATTGAGCCGCATTTGGGGGGGCATTCACCCTCCAATGGACGATATCCGAGGGCGGAACATAGGCGTGCAAGTCGCCGAAGGTTCCATTGCGCACTTCCAAGAAGAAATGGAAGCACTATTCATTCCCATTTTATGCCCAGAAGACATTGATGGAAATGGAAATGTCGGCACCAGCGATTTGTTGGCGCTGCTCTCAAAATATGGAGAAGATTGTGACTGATTCTTCAGGAATCCCGAAGCTGGCCTTACCAGACGATAAGTAAAACCGCCCAGAGCAAAGCCATGAAGG
Organism: Flavobacteriales bacterium UBA1959; assembly: GCA_002336085.1. Taxonomy (GTDB): domain Bacteria; phylum Bacteroidota; class Bacteroidia; order Flavobacteriales_D; family Sanyastnellaceae; genus UA16. The sequence continues at coordinate 2,985 of DDEH01000011.1, forward strand.
TGCACAAGGAGCCTGTGGCAGCATACACGAAGTACTTTAACCGCATCGTCTCCAAATCCCCAACGTCGTCCAATTGCTCTTCCGCAAGCGCCTTCCAACGGATGGAATGGTCACTTTGCTCTGCATCACGCGCTCGGCGCATCATG
>DDEH01000066.1:0-17259 GCA_002336085.1 Flavobacteriales bacterium UBA1959
CTCCACAAAATCCCGGTGATTGGCCCCTGTGAACACTTGACGAGGTCGTCCAATGGGTTCCCTGTTTTCGACCATTTCTTTCCATTGTGCAATCCATCCAGGCAATCTCCCTAGCGCGAACATGACTGTAAACATGTCTTTTGGAATATTGAGTGCTCGGTAAATAATGCCGGAGTAAAAGTCTACATTGGGGTAGAGACCCCGTGACACAAAATACTCATCGTTCAAAGCTACCTGCTCGAGTTGTTTCGCAATATCCAGAACGGGATCATCGATACCTAATTTAGTCAAGACTTCATCTGCGGCTTTCTTGATGATTTTGGCGCGTGGGTCAAAGTTCTTGTAAACCCGGTGACCGAAGCCCATCAGTCGGAAAGAATCGTTTTTGTCCTTCGCTTTGTCGATCCACTTCTGTAAATCACCTCCATCATTTTTGATGGATTCCAGCATTTCAATGACAGCCTGATTCGCTCCGCCATGCAGAGGTCCCCACAGAGCTGCAATTCCTGCCGAAACAGAGCTATACAAGTTTGCTTGCGAAGAGCCCACAACACGAACTGTTGCGGTTGAGCAATTCTGCTCATGGTCAGCATGCAAAATCAACAACTTATTGATGGCGCTTTCTACAATGGGATCAATTTCGTAGGGCTCTGTTGGAAGCGCAAACATCATTTTAAGGAAATTCCCGCAGTAGCCAAGTTCATTGGACGGGTAGACCGTAGGGTGACCTGTGTTGTGCTTGTAAGCTTGAGCGGCAAGAGTAGGCAGTTTTGCTATTAAGCGGTGTATGGTCTTTTCAATGTCGACTACGGAACGGTCGGGATTCTGAGATTCCGGATAAAACGTACTAAGGCTTGAAATCATGGAGCTAAGCATGCCCATGGGATGCGCTCCAGCAGGGAAAGCCTCAAAAAATCGCTTCATGTTTTCATGCAGAAGCGTGTGATGCGTTATGCTTTCTTTGAAGTACGTAAGTTGCTTGTCGTTGGGAAGCTCTCCGTAGATAAGCAAGTAGGCAACCTCAAGGAATGAAGCCCTGTCTGCGAGGTCTTCGATAGCGTAGCCTCTGTATCTTAAAATACCATTTTCGCCATCCAAATAAGTGATGGCACTTTTCGTTGACCCTGTATTCTTAAAGCCATAGTCCAACGTTATATAGCCCGATTGAGCACGCAGCTTCGAAATATCGATTGCTTTTTCGTTCTCAGTTCCCTCAATGATAGGAAGTTCATATTCAGTTCCATTGAGAATGAGGCGTGCTGTTTCACTCATAGCAGAGGAGGGGATTTAGTTTGTTTCTAAGTAGCAGTTCCGAGAAGTAAAAATTCCACTCGGACTGCAAATATACACGTTTGAGCACCGATGACAGCACCTCATTTTGGGAGCTGATGGAGTGCGGGCACTCATCAATTCCGTAATTATTACCAGGACGAATTAAAATTATCTCGGTAAGCCTCCCATTCCACTTGCGAAACACTACCGTTGTACTTTTTATTGAAAAACTTCAAGAACATTTCCAATTGAGGTGGGGTTTTGAAGCCCGAAATAGGAGTGATGATTTCCGCATTTTCGTCCATGTAAACAATAGTTGGATAGGCATTAACACCGAGTGCCCGTGACAGCTGGTGGGTGCTATTTCGGCCCCGAACATTTTGTTTCCACCCCGGATTCTCAAACGTTTTGCCTTTGTATTGTATCGGGTTGGGGGATTCAGCATCGAATTTAACTGCGTAGTAGTTGGCATTGAGGTAGTCAATAACCTGCTGATTCGTGAATGTACGAGACATCATCATTTTGCAAGGTCCACACCACTCGGTATAAACATCCATCATAATTTTGCGCGGATGATCTTGCTGAGCGGCAATAGCTTCTTCGAGACTCATCCAATTCACCTTGGCCTCTTGGGCGAAGTTGATTTGTGCAAAGGAAAAAAGGAAGAGAAGTGTGGTGAAGGCTTTTCCAGCAAAAGTCATGGCGTGAAATTTTTTGCAATATCGCAAAAGAAATGCGTTCGGAGGTGCTTTTCAGAAAGGTTGTGATTCTTGAGAACCTCAATTTGACCATTGATTGCCGTCATAGGACCGATGAGAGTTTTGATTTTCAAGCTTCTGTATTTTGTTTTTCGGCTATCCATAGATGTGTACTCAGGCTTTGAGTGGTTGTCATCAGATGATTATTGAAAAGGAAAAAAGGAGGAGTTTGTTATAGGTATGGTTGTATTTTGCGAAGAATCTAACAATCATAAATGATGTCTTCAACAGCAATCAATACCTCTCAAAAGGAACTGTTTGGTCACCCAGCAGGGCTTTTCATTTTGTTTTTTACAGAAATGTGGGAGCGCTTTTCGTACTATGGAATGCGGGCCATTCTAGTTTTATACCTCGTTTCTGAATCTACAGGATTCAATCCGGGATTGGGATGGTCGAATGGAGATGCTTTGGCTCTTTATGGATGGTACACCATGATGGTGTATGTAATGTCTGTTCCAGGAGGGTACATAGCAGACAAATTATTGGGTCAAAAAAAATCTGTTCTTTTTGGTGGGATTTTGTTGGTCATCGGCCACAGTACCCTGGCAATTGAGCAAATGTGGGCTTTCTATACTGGCTTGGTATTTATCGTTCTAGGCTGTGGTATGCTCAAACCAAATATTTCTACCATGGTGGGAGGGCTTTACAAGCCGGGAGATATAAGACGTGACAAGGGGTTTACTATTTTCTATATAGGCATCAATCTGGGAGCATTTATATCTAGTCTAGTAGTCGGATATGTAGGCGAAGTTTATGGCTGGCATTATGGATTTGGACTTGCTGGTATTGGCATGGCACTGGGTTTGCTGCAGTATTTGATCGGATTGAAATACCTCAAACAGGTAGGTGATTTCTTGGGAGACACGAAGGACAATAAGGAGGTGATGAATAAACCTCTAACAAAAATTGAAATTGACCGTATTGTAGTTCTTCTAATATCCTTCCTTCTTGTAATCGTATTCTGGGGAGCTTTTGAGCAAGCTGGAGGACTAATGAATATCTACACGATGGAGAAGACAGATCGACTCATTGGCGATTGGCAAGTGCCGGCCTCTTGGTTCCAGTCGATCAACGCAATGTTCATTATATTCTTCGGAACGGCAGTAGCTATTTTTTGGGCCAATAGAAAGTTGAAGGGGAGGATTTCAACTTCTTTGTTTAAGATGTGCCTTGGTCTAATTATCATGGGGGTCGGCTTTTTCTTCATGACGGGCGCAACAGCTCAGTATGAGGCCACGGGAAGTTCAGCGATGTATTGGCTTGTTTTTGCCTACTTATTCCACACAATTGGAGAGCTTTGTTTGTCTCCTGTGGCTTTGTCCTTTGTTACAAAGCTTGCACCTGTTAAGTATGCTTCCATCATGATGGGGATTTACTTTGCTATGACTGGTTTTGGCAGCAAGCTCGCAGGCCTTTTAGGCGAGTGGTCGTCAAGCCTAGGGGAATACACTATTTTTACTGGAATCGCTTTGACGAGTGTCTTTTTAGGTCTGCTTGTATTGATGCTCCGTCCGAGACTTGAAGCGCTAACGCATGGTGTTGAGGATGAAGAGAAGATAGTTGCTTAAGGCTCTTTTTCTCTCATAAAAAAACGGGGTGATTCTGCAATTGCAGAGTCACCCCGTTTTATGTGGTTGAGCATTTTGCCGACTCTAAAAGTTCTCCTCTACAAAATCCAACATCATAGTGTACAAATGGAGCCGCGTATTGCCTCCATAAATCCCATGATTGCGATCTGGATAAACAAAGAAATCAAAATCCTTTCCTGCGGAAACCAATGCGTTCACCATTTCCATTGAATTTTGATAGTGTACATTATCATCGGCGGAACCGTGAATAAGCAATAATGGACCTGTCAATTTATCTGCATGATTCACAGGACTGTTGTCGTCATAGCCCTTGCTGTTTTCTGCAGGAGTCTGCATAAAACGTTCGGTATAAATGCTGTCATAGTAACGCCAGTTGGTCACAGGCGCTACTGAAATGCCTGCGCTGAAAACGTCGGCGCCCTTGGTCATGCTTAAAAGTGTCATGAAGCCACCATACGACCATCCTTGTATGCCGATTCGACTTGCATCGATGTAATCCAAACCTCCTAGGTGCTTACCAAAATCAATGAAGTCCTCTGTTTCCAGCTTGCCTAATTCCTTGTACGTGCTGTGTTCAAATTTGCGACCGCGCTTTGGTGTTCCCCGAGGATCACAACTGGCAACTATATAGCCGCGTTGCGCGAGCAATTGATGCCAATAGTAGTTCGAGCCTCCCCAGCTGTCCTCCACTGTGTTAACGCCAGGACCTCCATATATAGCTACATAGACAGGGTAGGTGTTGCTCGGATCAAATCCGGGAGGCTTGATCATCCAGCAATTCAAATCATCCCCAGTTTTGTTTGTGAAGGAGAAAAAGGTTTTGGGCTGCATGTTGTACGCAGCTATTTTTTCCTTCAGGGGTTGGTTGTTTTTTAATTCACGAACTACACTTCCCTTGCGGCTTCTTAGGGTATACGTCGGCGGTGTATTTGCATCGTGGTATGTGTGAATGTAATAGTCAAAAGAATCAGAGAATCGAGCGCTATGTGTTCCAGCACCTTGATGAAGCAGGGTCATTTGACCCTTGAGGTTCACACGGGCGAGGTGCGTTTGAGTGGCTCCTTTCTGAGAGCATGAAAAGTAGATTTCTTTGCGCTTGGTATCGTACCCCTGCACCTCAAGAACATCCCATTCACCAGAAGTAAGTTGCACGTCTTCTGATTTTCCATCGGTACTAAACTTATACAAGTGATTATAGCCATCTCGCTCGCTTGGAAGAATAAACGCTTTTCCATTGCTCACAAAACGGATGTCGTCGGTGATGTCAATGTAGGTTTTGCATGACTCTGTCCAGACCTTTTTCATCGAGATTCCACCAGCACCAGCCTCAGCACAATTTCCAACAAGAATCCCCATTTTATTTTGATGGCGATTCATGGTCATCAGGATAAGTTGTTCACTGCTTACGCCCCACTTTACCCGGGGAATGTATTCGGATTTTTTGTTCAGTACGGTGAGCATTCTTCCGCTTTCAGTGTTGTATACGAGTACACTCACTTTTGCATTGTCTTCACCAGCCTTAGGATACTTAAAGGTGTATGGCTCAGGATATAGCTGGCCATATATTGGCATTGAGAATTCTTTGACGTCGGTTTCGTTAAAACGGTAAAAGGCCAAGAACTTGCCTTCAGGAGACCAAAACAACCCATTGTCTTTTCCGAATTCCTCCTCGTAGACCCAATCGGTGGCGCCATTAATAATTTTATTGTTCTCGCCGTCTTTGGTGACTTGAGTTTCTTTCTGAGTTGTCAAGTCAACAACAAAAACGTTGTTGTCACGCACAAAAGCTACTTGACCAGCATTGGGGGAAAAAACAGCTAATCGCTGTTTGCCTGTTTCAAAGTCTGACAGCGGAAGCGTTGTGCCTTCCGTGAGGTTGTGCGTGTAGTAATTTGCGTAGAAGGAATGCCGGTAAATGCCTTCCGTCTCGGTTGTAATGAGCAAGTGGGATTCGTCTGCCGAAAATTCATAGTTATCAAATCCTTTGGAGCCATCTTGGAAAACAGAAGTGCTGGTGGCAATGGTGTCAATTGCCTTTCCAGAGCGATAGGCGTACTTGACGATAGCACTTCCCTCATTTGTTCGCTCCAAGCTAGTGTAGTGCTTTCCGTCATTCATGGATCTTACTCCGGATACGTATTCGCTCCGAAACTCACCACTGTACCAAATGAGGTCGTTGGATAGCAATTCAAATGGAGAATCTTGAGCACGGGCATTTGGGCTCAGGATTACGAGCATTAAAAGGAAAGTCCCAAAAAACTTATTCATCATGATTTTCTTGCGTTCAGGTATCATTATTCTACTGTTGGAAAGGAGAAAGATAGGAAGTTGAAATTCTGTGCCCACAATAACCTGCCTTGAATTATGTTTGACAGCATGACGCAGTTGTGGATAAAATCATTTCAAGAAGCTTTTTCTGAGCGTATTACGATCAAGCTTGATCCCGAAAGTTTGAATGGTGCGGCGATGGATTACACCGAAGACCTGCATTACCTGCCGCAAGCATTGGTTGAACCTGATACCAAAGAGCACGTCAGCGAAGTGTTGCGCTGGGCAAATGAGCACGGTGTTCCAGTAACTCCAGCTGGTGCTTTGACGGGGTTGAGTGGAGGTGCACTCCCAGTTCGCGGTGGAATTTCAATGTCTACACGAAAGATGAACCGAATAGTTGAAGTGGACGAAACCAATCACCAAGTGCGGGTTCAACCGGGTGTGATTGTTCAAGAACTTCAAGAATTCGTGCAGTCCAAAGGGTTATTTTACGCCGTGGACCCTGCCTCGCGAGGCACATGCTCGATTGGCGGAAACATTGCCGAAAACAGCGGAGGTCCTCGCGCGGTCAAGTACGGTGTCACTAAGGATTGGGTATTGAATTTAGAGGTCGTTCTTGCCGATGGGTCGGTTATTAATACAGGAGCTAACACATTGAAAAACAGCACGGGATATAATCTTACATCACTTGTTGTGGGAAGTGAAGGGACATTGGCTTTTGTGACAGAAGCCACGTTGAAGCTGCTGCCTTGGCCTTCGCACAATGCACTGATGTTGGTGCCGTTTAAAAGTGCGGAAAATGCTTGCAGTGCTGTTTCTGAGATTTTCAAATCCGGAGCGCAGCCTTCGGCGTTAGAATTTATGGAGCGAGCGGCCATTGAAATAGCACAGCGGTACACGGACGACTACTCTCTGACGCTCTCGCCTGAAACAGAGGCGCATCTGCTGATTGAGGTCGACGCATTTCGATTTGAAGATCTCATGCCTCAGATAGAGAGAATTCTTCCTGTCATAGAGCGATTAGAAGGAGGAGATCCACTTTTTGCCGATGATGAGGCCTCGAAGAACAGCCTTTGGCGGCTGCGACGTTCTGTGGGAGAAGCTGTGAAGGCCGAGAGTACTTACAAGGAGGAGGATACAGTTGTTCCTCGTGGTGCTTTGCCTGAGTTGCTCAAGGTGGTCAAAAAAGTGGGTGCAGAATTTGGTTTTGAAAGCGTGTGTTACGGCCATGCCGGCGATGGTAATTTGCACGTTAATATCCTTAAAAATGACATTTCTGACCAACGTTGGGACGAGGAGCTTCCGTTGGCAATCAGAGAATTGTTTAAGAAGGTAATTGAATTGGGAGGAACATTGAGTGGCGAACACGGGATTGGCCTTGTTCAGAAGCCGTACATGGATTTGGCTTTTCCTGAACGGGCACTACAGTTGCAGCGGGATATAAAAAATGCTTTCGACCCGAATGGCACCCTAAATCCAGGCAAGATTTTTCCGGACGCTTAATGTGCTCAAATTGTGTGCTTTTCGAAAATCTGAATTAGGTTTGCGAACGATTAGAATACCACAACATGGCCAACGAATTATTGAAAGGAAAGAGAGGCATCATCTTTGGTGCATTGAACGACCAATCTATCGCATGGAAAACCGCTTTACAAGCGCATGCTCAAGGCGCTGAATTGGTTCTTACAAATGCGCCTGTAGCGATGAGAATGGGGGAAATCAACAACCTTTCGAAGTTGGTGGGTGATGCACCCGTAATACCGGCAGATGCGACAAGTGTTGAAGATTTGACAGCGCTTATGGAAGGAGCTATGGAGCATTTCGGCGGCAAGGTCGATTTCATACTGCACTCCATCGGAATGAGCCCCAATGTGCGGAAGGGCAGGCATTATACAGATGTGAATTACAACTGGTTGCAAACAACACTTGACGTGAGCGCGATCAGTTTGCACAAAACATTGGCGGTTGCCAAGAAGATGGATGCCATCAATGAATGGGGAAGCGTGGTTGCCTTGACTTATATCGCGGCACAACGCATTTTCCCAGATTATGGTGATATGGCGGATGCAAAAAGTCTTCTAGAGAGCATTACACGAAGTTTCGGATACCATTATGGCGTTGCGAAAAAAGTTCGTGTAAACACTGTGAGCCAGAGCCCAACTGTCACTACTGCGGGAAGCGGAGTAAAAGGATTTGATGAATTCATTTCATACAGTGAATCGATGAGTCCTTTGGGCAATGCAGATGGTTTGGCCTGTGCCGACTACTGCGTTTCACTTTTCAGTGACCTTTCTCGATTTGTGACCATGCAAAATCTTTTTCATGACGGAGGATTCTCAAGCACGGGTGTAAGTCAAGAGGTGATTTCAAAATTTGAGCCGGAAGACTAAATTCTCATGTGATGACACAACTTCTAGTTGTTTGATTTCGTTTCTATTCGAGCATAAACATCTGTAATTTCAGATAAATAACTGTTTTTTTTAGATGATTCAATGGACATTGAAGTTTTAAAATTTGGAGGTTCTTCCCTGGTTTCGGCTAGTTCGCTCCGGAAAGTGGCGGAAACCTTGGTGCGCCGTCGCTCTCAGAAGCGCATCGTTGTTTGCTCTGCTATGGGTCGAGCAACCAATGATTTGATCACTATTGGACTAAAGGCCTCGCGGGGCGAAGAGTCATTCAGAAAGAATATCCAAGCATTGGAACAGCGCCACTTGCTTGTCGCCGGTGAACTCGGTTTCGATGAAAAATCTCAACAGCTGCCTGCGGAGATTAAGGGCCTACTGGAAGAGCTGAAAGACCTTAGTGAAGGCTTGTTTTTGATAGGTGAACTGAGTGCGAAGAGTATGGATCATTTGGTTTCTTTTGGAGAACGTATGGCGGTTCCGTTGGTCTCAGCTTGGCTGAAGCAGGTGGGTTTGCACGTGCGTCGTGTGGATGCGCGAGATTGGATTGTGACTGATGAGAATTACGGAGCGGCGGAAGTGATGAAGAATGAAGCCAGTCATTTGATTCGTCAAAGCATCGAGGAGGACATGGAATTTGAGGTGCTGATTACCGAAGGTTTTATAGGGCGATCCAAGAATGGGAATGCCACGACCTTAGGGCGCGGTGGGAGTGACTATACAGCATCCTTGATTGCCAGTGCAGTGGAAGCGCGATGCATGGAGAAATCGACCGATGTGCCTGGAATGCTTACTGCTGATCCACGGATTGTCCCAGACGCAAAGGTCATTGATGAAATGAGTTATGAGGAGGCCATGGAGCTCTGTCATTTTGGAGCCAAAGTCATTTATCATCCCACGATTCAGCCACTTCGGAAATCAGGCATTCCTCTAATCGTACGAAGTACTTTTGAATCGGAATCACTTGGAACCCGTATCGTGCAGTCGCCAACAACGAAGGCACTTGTCCGAGGTTTGTCTAGTGTGAATGAAATTAGTTTAATCACCCTGGAGGGGGGTCAAACTATTGGTAAACCTGGTTTTTCGTCGCGAATATTTTCGCTCCTCGCTGAACATCAAATAAATGTCGTACTGATTACCCAGAGTTCCTCGGAAAATAGTTTGACGTTAGGAATTGCAGACAGTGACTTGGAAGCGGGTAAAGCAGCACTGTCGTCGGGATTGGAATCCGATATTTTACTCAAGCGTTTGGCTCCTCTTCGAATTGATTCAGGACTGAGCATCGTAGCAATTGTAGGCGGTGGAATGGTCAGTACATATGGAGTAAGCGGCAGGGCCTTTCAAGCTTTGGCTCGTGCACGTGTCAACGTTAGGGCAATTGCCCAAGGTAGCACGGAACTCAATATCTCAATCGTTGTTAGCACTGAGGACGTTCCCAATGCATTGAAGGCTCTTCATAGGAGGTTCTTTCAAGTTGAATTGGCGACTGAGGTAAATGTCTTTTGCGCGGGAGTTGGTCAAGTGGGTTCGTCATTTCTTGGATTGCTGTTGAATCGAAAAACTTCGCCTGCATTGAACGTGAATTTTAACGTGGTAGGAGTGGCGAATAGTAAGCGCTTTGCTTTTTTAGCAGAGGGTGAATTGGAATGGAGGCAGGCGCTGAATCGAACAGATGGCTGTCAGTCCATTCGTGAAGCCTTTGACGCATTTTGTTTCTTGCCTCTTCCTAATAAAGTTTGGGTCGACAACACTGCTTCGGCTGAAGTTGCTGCGCTCACAGTAGAAGCACTCAATCAGGGTATTTCAGTGATTTGTTCAAATAAAATTGCGGCTTCGCAATCCATGCAAGAGTGGAGCGACATTCAAGCTGCTATGCTCGCAAACAAGGTTTTTTTTGCAAATGAAACGAATGTGGGCGCGGCCTTGCCCGTTCTTGGAACGTTGCGAACGATGATTCAATCGGGAGATAAAATCCAATGCATCGAAGGAGTCCTCAGCGGATCACTGAACTATATATTCAGTTCTCTTGACCGGGGTGTTTCATTCGAATCTGCTGTGAATGAGGCCGTTGATTTGGGCTATGCTGAGCCCGATGCTCGGTTAGACCTGTCTGGCAGGGACGTGGCGCGGAAAATTTTGATTTTGGCACGCCAATGTGGGGCTGCCATAGAATCTTCGTCGGTATCGGTGCAAGGTTTTCTTAAGCCTGGAGCGATGGAAGCTTCATTTGAAGGCTTCATGCAGGACCTGTCTTCTTGGGGGGAACCTGTGACCGAATTGCATCATCGTGCAAAAATAGACGGCAAAAGGCTTCGCTATATTGCTCGGTGGGATGGCGCTGGAATCTGCGAATGTGCTTTGGAATCACTTCCAGTGGATCATCCATTCTTTGGTTTGGAAGGCACGGACAATGCAATTGCCATTTCATCTTTGCGTTACAACAAAAGCCCATTGGTGATACAAGGTTCCGGTGCTGGTGCCGAGATCACGGCTAGCGGTGTGTTATCCGACCTTTACGCCATTGGAAATTTTGTTTCTGTGACTCCTGAAACTCGATTTATATGAAGAAGGAGGTAAAAGTATGGGCGCCCGCTACGGTAGCAAATCTAAATGTTGGTTTTGATTCGCTGGGTTGTGCATTGAGTAATCCGGGAGAAGAGATGATTTTGCGCCGTACTTCTGCAAAGGGAGTGGTACGTGTGAAAGCTGTTCATGGTGCTGAATTGGATTTGGATCCGAAGCGAAACATTGCTGCAGTTGCCGCACAGAGTTTGCTCACCGCAATGGGGAATCCTTGTGGCATTGAAATGGAGATTTTCAAAGAAATCATGCCGGGAAGCGGGATTGGGTCCAGTGCTGCAAGTGCAGCCGCCGCAGCGGTCGCTGCAAATGAGTTACTCGGTGCAGGCTTACGTCCAAATGAATTGCTCCCATTCGCTTTGGATGGTGAGCAGCTGGCAAGTGGTGCGCGACACGCTGATAATGTCGCCCCAGCTTTGTTGGGTGGATTGGTATTTTGTCCACCAATAGGAGCGCCTATTTCCTTGCCAATTCCAATGGACTGGCACTTGCTTGTAATGCATCCTCAAATTGAAGTAAAAACAGCCGACTCAAGAAGTGTTCTTCCAAGAACTGTTCCGTTTGATGCGGCAGTGCTTCAGGCGCGTTGGATGGGTGCATTCATTTCTGCATGTCATCGAGATGATTCAGAGCAAGCAATGCTGGCCTTGGAGGATTTACTGGTGGAGCCGCACCGCCAAGATTTGATTCCTCACTTTAAAGAAGTAAAGCAATTGGCACTTTCATCGGGAGCACTGGTAGGTGGAATATCAGGAAGCGGTCCATCGACATTTTGGATATGCAAGGATCGCGAGAATTCGGAAACTGTGGCCAAAGCATTTCGATCATTCATTGTTGGAAAAGACACTCCATTTCATTTGCATCATTCTCAAATTTCTGCGCAAGGCGCGCACGTTGTCGCATGAAATACAGAAGCCTAAATCAACCCACAGCGTGGCGCTCCTTTCGTGAAGCGCTCAGAGAAGGTTTGGCCCCGAACCGGAGCTTGTTCGTGCCTGAATACATTCCTACGCTTCCAGCGGGCTTTTATAAAAACGCAACTTTGGTCGAGATTGGCGCTGAAATGATGGGCTCGTTCATCGGTTCGGACTTATCGAATGCTCTGGTGCAGGAGATTACAGAAGATGCGTTGGATTTTGACATCCCATTGGTTCCTCTTGAGAATGGATTGCACATGCTTGAACTTTTTCATGGCCCTACAGCAGCCTTTAAGGATGTTGGTGCTCGGATGATGTCCCGCCTCTTGCAGAGTGTGTCAGATGAGAAACTTACCGTTCTTGTGGCAACTTCTGGCGATACAGGTTCTGCAGTCGCTCAAGGATTTTTGGACGTTGAAGGCATTGATGTGGTCATTCTTTATCCCAGTGGTCGGATTAGTCGGATTCAAGAACAACAACTTACGACAGTAGGGAAAAATGTAACGGCTCTGGAGATTGCAGGGTCATTTGATGACTGCCAAGCACTGGTGAAGAGTGCTTTTGAGGATTCGGAAATCCAACGCAAACGACCTTTGACTAGCGCCAACTCCATCAACATAGGAAGGTGGCTTCCACAGAGTATTTACTATGCATGGGCTGCGTCCCAAATTGCCAGTCCAGCTAGATTTGTCGTGCCTTCAGGGAATTTTGGTAACATAGCAGCGGGCGTTTTGTCACAAAAAATGGGAGTTCCGGCTCATTCGTTTGTTTCTGCGATCAATTCGAATGTGACTATGTCGGAATACTTAGCGTCGGGCAACTATAGACCACGGGCTTCTGTGCAAACAATTTCCAACGCAATGGACGTGGGCGATCCGAGCAATCGACCACGCCTTGAATGGCTCTACCAAGATAGTTTTGATGAAATGCAGGACAAATTTTCGGCTATTGCCGTGAATGAAGATTTGACGAAACAAACGATGAAAATGGTTTGGGATGAGCATCAACAATTGATTTGTCCGCACACTGCGGTTGGTGTTTCTGTAGCACGGGATTTGGTTGAGGATGGAGAAGGCCATGCGCTTACTGTGGTTCTTGCTACGGCTCATCCAGCCAAGTTTGGAGATGAAGTTGAAAAGGCAACGGGTCAAACGGCAGTTGTTCCTTTGGCTTTGCAAGGCTGCTTGGAGATGAGAAAGGTTTCTATCCAATTGCCACCGAGTTATCCAGCGTTCAAGGCCTATTTGATGGATTCAGTGGTTTGATCCAGTATCGCTTGCTCGAAGGCCTTAGCCATGAGGCGCACAGCTTTTGATTGTTGTTCTGGTGGAAGTTCTGATGGCGGCCCCCAAGGAGTGGGATTGACGTCGATAATGAATAGTTTTCCGGAGGATGCATCTCGCAGTGCATCGAGTTCAGCGTAATCTGCGTGAAGCTTTTCCATCAATCGAATAGTGCGCTCCACTTCAATCGGAGAAATGGCATCGTCAATTGCTATCAAATGAGCAGATTCACACTGGTTGGTGAATCGAGTGTCAGCGGATTTGATTTTTTTGTAAACAACAGGAATTTTCCCACGGATATAGACCAACCGAAAATCATAATATTTGCCCTGCTTGTCAGTGTTCTGAATGTCCAACTGATAGACTGAATTGGTGCTTTTTTCTGACATCTTTATGGGGCCTTGAATGGCTCGGCCATCGTGCCTTGCATTGAACTCACTTTTCACTACCATGGTACCATGGTACTCGCATGGATCGACAGACATTCCGTGCCCGAACGCGTGGATGTGAGCATTTTCAAGGGTTGATTTTCGAATGTCAAGGCATTGATCATTCCACACGGTATATGAAGCGAACCAGGGGGGCATCGGTGTGTTTTTTTCCGTTTGGTCCTCAAAGCGAATGCAAACTGATGGCGAGGTACGAGGGGCATTGGTGAGCTCCCACTTGAGCGATCGACACATTTTGAACAATGCGCTTTTTCGCGAGGGGAAATCGGGATAGACCACAATGGAAGGTGCTCTTTTTCCGTGTGCAATAGCTGCTGAGAGTAAGAACAACCGATGTCTGGCATGTTTCATTAGCCGATCGAAAATGGGCATTTGCTTTGGCAATTCAATCCCGAATGGCCGGCTTCTCATTGAATTGAAGAATCGATTGGTTTCCACTTGCGTTGTTCGGAGGGGCGGCCGCATCGTCGCAATAAAAAGTCAGTCTCCCACTTCAGTCCGCGAGCAGGACTGTACTCGCGTGCGTAGAAGATAATTTGAAGGTGCAAATCATTCCACTTTTCTTTAGGAAACAGTCGCTTTGCGTCCCGTTCTGTCTGTTCTACGTTTTTCCCATTGGACAATCCCCAGCGGTACATTAAACGATGAATATGGGTGTCCACTGGAAATGCAGGAACACCAAAAGCTTGTGCCATTACAACAGATGCTGTTTTGTGGCCAACGCCAGGCAGCGCTTCGAGCGAATCAAAATCACTAGGCACCTCGCCTCCATGATTTTCCAAGAGTAGTTCGGACAGCCTATGGATATTCTTTGATTTGGCAGGAGATAAGCCGCATGGGCGTATTATAGTCTTTATCTCGTTGACGGAAACATCAGCCATCTTTTGCGGGCAGCCTGCCAATTGAAACAATGCGGGTGTAACTGTATTCACCCGTGCGTCGGTGCATTGGGCTGACAATAAAACGGCAATCAGCAGTGTGAAAGCATCTGTATGATCAAGTGGAATGGGAGTTTCGGGGTAGAGACGTTCCAATTCCTCCATGATGTGACCCACTTTTTCTTTCTTCTTCATGGCGCAATGGAATCTATGCGCACTGATGCAGATTCATTGCTGAGCAATTCTCGGTGCGAAGAACCGTTCAATTTTAATGTGATTTCATTGACTTGATCTTCGAACAATTCGAACAAGCCGTTTGAATGCAATTTCAATGGAAGGGGAGCCTTCATTGATTGAGTTTCTATGTAGATGAATGTGAGGTCAAAGTCTACTTCTTTGCCGATGTAAGTCCAAGCCATTTCTTGCTCTCCGTCGGACAGGAGCTGACCTCCCCAATGTTGGGTGACGTAGTGTTTGATTGCCAGTTCCGCAGCTGAATTTTCCAGCTGATCGCCAAGCCGCCAAGTGATTTCTTGGTTACCTGTTGCGGAAAGTGCGCGCTCTAAATCGTCGGTGAATATTCTCAAGATGCCCTGCCAGGTCGAAGTATTTTCATTCCATTCCAAGGCCAATCGACTGTAATGAAAATCATGCGTATATGCCATGCTACGTGCAGCCAAAAATGCAGAGCATGTGAAGAAGATGGCTAGAAAGATGCGTACGGTATGCATGGAACAAAATTAGGGCGTGGTAACTTGCGCCTTATGACAATGGATGAAAACTTATTGAGGCGCGTGAGTGCGAGTTGGACGAAATCGTCCCTTGAGTCCATTGGTTTAATGCTGCAGGGTAATCCCAAGGTTGTGATCACTGCGCATCGTTCACCCGACGGAGATGCGGTTGGATCAACACTTGGTCTCTATCACGTATTAAAGGCCATGGGTGTGGATGTTGTCGTGGCTTTGCCAGATCGATTTGCCTCCTTTCTTGATTGGATGCCTGGTGTGCAATCAATTGTCTTTCATAGTGAGAAACCAGAGATCGTTGAGAAACATCTAGCTCAAGCAAATGTCCTATTCTGTTTGGATTTCAATTCTCCAGATCGAGCAGGAAGTTTGGCGGATTGCATTCGCCAGACGGATGCAAAATTGGTGATGATTGATCATCATAGAGATCCTGATGCGTTTGCGGACTTGATGGTCTCCGACCCATCCTGCGGCTCCACGTGTGAATTGATTTGCGATTGGGTGCTGGCCTCTGGGCATTGGTCAAAAATGAGTATAGCTTCGGCTCAATGCCTGTACACTGGCATTGTCACGGATACGGGCTCGTTTCGTTTTCCTTCTGTGACTGCTCATACCCACGAAGTTATTGCGGGTCTGCTTGATTTGGGCTTGCAGCATGCAGAGGTACATGAATCGACTTTCGATGACCAGTCGTTGAGCCGTGTCCAGCTTCATGGGTTTGCGCTTAGTGAGCGATTGAAAATATGGGACAAAGCGGGAGTTGGTCTCGTCGCATTGGATTTAAACGATTTGGAACGCTTCGAATATGAATCGGGTGATACGGATGGATTGGTGAACCGTATTCTTGGCATTCGTGGAGTTAGAATGGCTATTTTTATGAGGGAATCTGATCCGGGAAAGGTAAAGATGAGCCTCCGGTCGAAGGGAAGTTTGGATGTTCAGGCTCTTGCAGTTGAGCATTTTAGTGGAGGCGGTCACACCAATGCTGCGGGCGGCATTTTGCTCGGTATGTCAGCTGCGGCAGCCAAGGATAAAGTTATTGATGTTATCGACGAAATGATCAGCCGCCAATTATGAAAAGCTGGTTCTTGCGGCCGTATTTGCGCTTATTTTCACTTTCTTACTTTTCTGGTCTTTCCTTTTTTTTAGTGCTTTTTCTTGGATGTGATTCAGTGGAAGAACCTGCAAGCATGCGGCAAGTTTCACCTAATCAATTAATTGAGCTGAATCATCTTAATGTGCTAAAGCAAAGAGCTTTAATTGATTCTGTTGTATTCTTTCGAGGATGGATTGAATCTCCGGGTTTCAAGGAAAACGCATCGGGTATTCGTTTGCTTTCTGCGGAGGCATTTGAGCAGGCGAAGCCAATCAAACAGGGCGACACCTTGTCGTGGTTGGGCAAAGCGATGTTGTTGGACTCTACAGTCTTGTTTGACTGGAACGAAGCGGAGCCTTTTTCCATTATTGTTGATGCATCGAATTGGCCACTTGGTTTCCATGAGTTGGCCAAGGAAATGCGTTATTGCAATGCGCTGTCAGCGATAGTTCCCTCTCATTTGGGTTGGGGGCTTACCGGTTTGTCTGGCGCTGTTCCTCCAGATGCGGTTATCTGGATGGAGCTAGATTTTTTTAGTTTGAGACCAAAGAAGTCAGAGATTGACTTTAAATATGCACCGGATTCGTGGGATGCGTTTATAGATGCATTTGAATCTGAGAGTTTTCGTGCAGATTCAGCCTGGCTCAAGCGTCCAAAACTATTAGCTAGCCCATGCGTGGCTTGGGGAGATGAAGATTCAAAAAGAGCTGCGTTTGTGACGGGCACACCTGTTTCGATTTCAGTCAGAACCTTTCAATCAGGGCAGAACCCAAAGAGCCATGTGGACTTGGGTTGGAATCAATGGGAATTTAGGATGGGAGATGACCAGCAAGTATTGCCTCTTTTCGAAGCGTTGATCAGTCAAAACCCCAAATATTCAAAATGGGAATGCCATTGTCCTGTCGACATGGTCTTTGGCACAGAAGGAATTCCGAGCGCAGGTTTGCTGCCTGGACACGTCGTTGGGTTTCAATGGGAGCTGAGTCCGATGACAATGGACAACATTTAGTAGCTCTTT
>DDEH01000066.1:17581-19150 GCA_002336085.1 Flavobacteriales bacterium UBA1959
TTTAGTAGCTCTTTGCTCAATTGCCCAAAAGGAATAGACAAGGCCTTTTGTTGAGTTCTGGCTTTGGAGCTCTCCGCCACTCTTCAATCGTTTTCGACTGAATCCACTCATCGTCCAACGTGATGTCCACGGCGATGCATAATTGTTGATCAGGGTTCAATCGTTTCAAGCATTCAGCATATGTGGCGTCATTGCGGTAGGGTGGTTCCATGAAAATCTGTGTCTCCTTGCGGCGCTGCAGCCCTTCATTCATTTCCTTCCAAATATTATCGCGTCGCTGATTGTCACGGGGCAAGTATCCTTTAAAAGCGAAATGTTGGCCGTTCATTCCTGAAGCCATAATGGCGAGTAGTATGGAGCTAGGCCCCACGTGCGGTATAACTCTCCATCCTGCGTTGTGCGCCATTCTTACGGCTGAGGCGCCAGGGTCGGCAACTCCGGGTGCTCCTGCGTCTGAAAGTAAGGCGATGTCGTCATCCGTTTTGAACCATTGAATTAGATCTACCAAGTCCTCAGGCTGGGTGTGCTCATTCAACAAGAAGCTTGGCTTCAGATTGGGATTCTCATCTGGGAAAGCATCTTTTAGTAATCTTCGGGTGCTACGATCACTTTCCACGATTAGCCGAGAGCATTTTCCCAAGGCCGTGATGGCGCGGGCAGACAAAACATCATGTGGCAGTCTGCAACCGAGTGTGTTTGGAATCAGGTGGAGAGTTTTCATACGGGTGTTTAAAGGGTTAGGGCAATGCAGCTGTATTCAAGCCATCCATTTTTCAATCCATACTTTGGCAGATTGGTTGAGCATATCGTAGACATGCTGAAAACCATCGCCTTCTCCATAGTAGGGGTCAGGAACGTCTACTCCGTCGATAAATCGTTCAACTTTTGCTGTTCCTTTTGGAAATGCGTTCACGTCAAGAAAATTCTGGGAGTCCATGACTAAAATATGATCAAACGTGAAGAAGTCCTGTTCAATCAGTGGCCGTGAACGTTGATTTGCAATGCTGTGTCCATGCCGGAGCATTACATCGCTTGATCGAGGATCAGGCTCATTGCCCTGATGCCAAGCAGAAGTTCCAGCCGAATCGACGAATATTTTCAAGGAGGACCTTGATGCATGATGCTGGAGTAGCCCTTCGCCTATTGGAGAACGGCAAATATTTCCCAGGCACACAACTAAAACACGTCTCATTCAACTCAATGAATCGCAAGCTTTTTCTCCAAATCATCGAGATATTTCCGAAAGTGCTTGTCCGTTTCTTGAAGGTTATTGACAGTTCGGCAAGCATGAAGAACAGTTGCGTGGTCTTTTCCACCGCAGTGCAATCCAATATTGGCCAATGAGCTTTTGGTCATTTTTTTCGAGAAATACATTGCGATTTGACGGGCTTGTACAATTTCTCGCTTTCGTGTTTTGGACTTGAGCAGTTCAAGTGGAAGATCAAAATAGTCGCAAACTACTTTTTGGATATAGTCGATACTCACTTCGCGTGCTGTGTTCTTGACAAATTTGTCAATCATCTGCTTCGCAAGTTCCAATGTGATGGATTTCTTATTCAAACTGCTCTG
>DDEH01000101.1:0-2237 GCA_002336085.1 Flavobacteriales bacterium UBA1959
TCCCGGGGGCCAGTTGAAATCATACGTTTCGAAGCAAAACATTTCGTGGCCCATATCATTCAAAGGCATGGTAGAAGTATCAAATCCTTCCCACGTTACTTCCCAGCTATGACCGAACAAGTACTCTTGGGTATTCTGCCATTCCCATGTGGTCATACAAGCATCCAGGAAAGATTCGTTATTGGTTAATTCGAGATAGAGGTTGAGTGCATCGAAGTCATATTCAGTTTGGTTTTCGCTCAGGCTGGAACACTGATTTGATTCTACCCCCTCAATCGCGGAAAGAAACATAGAATATGCGTCTTCAGCTGGCCAGCGAGCGTCATTTAAATAGTCTTTCACTTCCTCAAACCAGTAGAGGTTTTCAGCATAGCAGGCTTCTTCAAATGAATCGAAAGGGTTCTCTTCGAAGTAGGTTTGCAAGAGCGGAGTGCCTTGGAGATAATCTTCCTCTGATATTTCACCATTGCAGTAAGACCGGGCAATTTCTGCCTCCTGCTCTAGATTTGATGCCTGCTGAATGGCAGCATTCACTCCGTTATCATAAGTAACTACCCCACTTGGTTGTGCATTGAATCCAAAAGCGCTGGAACCAAACCAATCTACCGACGCCAACTTGAATCCGGCATGAGCACCAGCAGCAATTGCCAAATCCACGTAATCCGACTCGCTTCCAACGTGCCACCCTGACGGACAGATGTCATCATTTGCAATGGCGTTTGAACCGTAAAAACCGGTGGCCATTTCGAGTTCTGCGAGTTCTTGGAAACTGGCATTGTCGTCTGAGTTCAGGTAGTGATCAGCTGCCAGTTCTGAATCACCACCAATGGCTTCCCCTTCCGCAGTGAACGGCGAGTTCAAGTTGGAGAGGAACCAACAACGATTGCCGATGGATCCAATGGGATAGTCCGTTCCGTGGTAATTGATGGACGAGAGTTCACCGCAGTGGTTTTCTGCTGCTGATGGGCTTGCATCAGTCAGGAGGCTGTCAATCAAATCTCCCTGTTCTTGCAATGTGCTGGCTATGGAAGCAATCCACAAGGAAAGAGGAATGGAGTCGATGGTCAATTCACTGCCTTCCCATTCCAAGCCGAAATTGCTCAACAACTCGAGCAGGTCGACAGTGCCGATCAGTTCATCGTTATCGGAGTCAGGATTGTACGGCAATTCGACAACAGGACTTTGAGCCTGTAGAAGAACAGTAAAAAAACAAGTGATGATGGTCAAGAAAAAGCGCATGATCAATGGGCGTTCATATGGTTCTCTATATAAGATACGAAAGAATGCAGCGTTTTTCAATACCGCTTTTGTTCGCATGAGCGCTTTCACAGGCGTGGCATTGATCTTCGAAGCCCTTGCTCTGATTTCGCACCTTCAACATTTGGGCGCATTGATGCCACTGTTGTGCGAGGCTCGCCGATCGGTAAGCCGCATTGCGTAAACTCCGCCTCAGAGCAAGCTGTACAATCCAGCTCCCAGGAGCGCGCCCGCAATTGGTCCTGCGACAGGAATCCAAGCATATGACCAGTCGCTATCTCGTTTGCCTGATATTGGCAGCACGAAGTGGGCAATGCGCGGTCCCAAATCCCGTGCAGGATTGATGGCATATCCCGTGGGCCCACCCAATCCCATACCAATGCCGGCAACGAGCAAGGCCACTGGCAATGCGTCCAACGCTCCGAGGGAAGTCGTTGGGGCGGATGCTGCCAATGCCCCAAAGGCAAGCACAAACGTGCCGATGAGCTCCGTCAAAAAATTCGAAAACGTATGACGAATGGCCGGCGAAGTGCTAAAAACGCCGAGCTTGCGATCCGGATCTTCGGTGGCTTCAAAGTGCAAACGAAAGGCGGCCCATGTGCCCACGGCCCCGCAAAACGCTCCGGCCATCTGGGCGGCGATGTAACCTGCAAGTAGGCCACTGTCCAATTGGCCAAATGCGGCGAAAGCAATGGAAATAGCAGGATTCAGATGCCCGCTTCCCCCCAATTCAATGGCGGTATACACGCCGAGGAAAACGGACAAGCCCCAGCCCCAGGACATCAGCATCCAACCNNATCCCGTGCAGGATTGATGGCATAGCCCGTGGGTCCTCCAAGCCCCATGCCAATGCCGGCAACGAGCAATGCAACGGGCAATGCGTCCAACGCTCCGAGCGAGCTGGTCGGCGCTGACGCGGCGAGTGCCCCAAAGGCAAGCACAAAAGTGCCAATAGCCTCCGTCAAAAAATTCGAAAACGT
>DDEH01000101.1:2571-3588 GCA_002336085.1 Flavobacteriales bacterium UBA1959
CCCATCAACATGAGCAAAAAGGTTCCGAAAAATTCACCGAGGTAAGGAGCCATGCGAGGTGCGGTAATGGAGTTGTATTTCTCAATGCCAAAGATAGCAATGGATTATGGATAGAAAAGTGATTGGGCGGTTCGTTATCATCCCAAATCGCTTGTGCTGCTTGTGTTTGGGGGCGATGGCATCATTGGTAACAATTCGATAACATGAATCACGGAGATAAGCCGGTCTAAAGGTCAAAGATTTGCAGTGTAAAATTAAAATCCATCTCCGCTTTTTCCAGCGCAGACAGAACACAAATTAATACTGATGTTAGAACTCTTTACAGTCATAGGATTTTGCCTAGCAGGATTCTCCGTAATCGCCAATGACAGCGTCCAGACCCTTGGGACTTGGATTGCATCAAACCGAGATAAATTCAAGTGGACCACCCTCTGGGCAGCAGCTTCCTCTGTATTGATATTCACCTTGGTGTACGGTTGGGTTTCATCTGGAAATGGAGATATTTCTTTCGGCCGATTGACGAAGATTCCATACCAAGAGCCACAATGGTACCATGCTTTGGCGCCTCTGGCCCTCGTGTTGCTTACCCGCAAGGGCATCCCTGTATCGACGTCTTTCCTTGTGCTTTCTGCGTTTGCGAGCACGTTTGTTTTGGAGAAGATGCTGATGAAAAGCATCATGGGGTATGGTTTGGCTGCCGTAGTCGCCTATGCCTTGTGGTTGCTCATTTCAAAAATAGTGGACGAGAAAGAGGATGTAAGTGAAAAATCCAGGAAGGTGTGGCGTGTGATGCAATGGAGCTCCACGGGTTTCTTGTGGTTTACTTGGCTTTCTCACGACGTGGCAAATATCGCTGTCTTCTTGCCGCGTGAGCTGAGCGTGGTGCAACTGGTGTTAGTCATTGTATTTTTCGTTGTTGGTCTTGGCTACATTTTCTACAAAAGAGGTGGAAAAATTCAGGACATTGTCTTAGCAAAGCAAAGCACCAAGTATGTGCGGTCTGCGACTATGATCGAC
>DDEH01000034.1:0-644 GCA_002336085.1 Flavobacteriales bacterium UBA1959
CCAATGAGCAATGATATTCCAGGTCTCACCACCATCTGGCGAGTTATAAATGTTTACGCCTCCTACCGTAACACTATCAGCGTTATATGGATCAACATTCATGCAAAGGTCGTAGCTACCCTGACCCCCACTGCCGGTTCCATCGTAGGTATTTCCGGATAAAACATTCGGGTAACCAGGGTCTTCGCTATTATTCACCTCGCTCCATGACAATCCAGAATCCTCACTTTTATAAAAGCCATGAAGTCCGCCACCGTCTGTCGCAAGTAAATAAATCCAACTAGGCTCATCAGCACTCACCGCGATAGCGCATCTGTTCATCCCAGCTACACTGTCAGCTATATCGACCTGCGTCCAGGTGGCTCCAGAATTGGTGCTTCGATAAAAGATACCGTTGCCGCAAGCATACACAATTGACGGATTTCCTGGCTTAAATTGAATGTCGTGAAAAACATCTTGAAAAGCGCCTCCTCCTGTTTTTTCACCAAACTGCCAATTATCACCTCCATCTGTTGTGTAGATAATGCCCTTTTGGGTGGATGCAATTACTTTATTATCGTCGTTTGGCGACATGAGTATTCTTGAAATCGTAAATTCTATCTCACCGCCATCGCCCCAGGCGACATTACTTCCACTCCCTGTAT
>DDEH01000034.1:1045-9635 GCA_002336085.1 Flavobacteriales bacterium UBA1959
ATTCCAAGAGAATACATGTTCCCGTAATCGTGATCGCCTGAAGCGGCGTATATGACATCTCCGTTGACGGCAACATCTGAAAACCCGATTATTGGCAAGTTGTCCGTCTCAAGAATTTCCCAAGAATTTCCAGAATCCAAAGACCTCCATATCCCCCCTCCAGGAGCACAAGCATAATAAGTTGAAGGGTTGCTTGCGTCAACACGTACCTTGCTTATCCTTCCATTTCCATTTCCCATTTCCTCCTCGGGTCCTTTATTGGTCCAAGCATATGGATTGTCGTCTAATGACGCCGCTTGAGTCATTTGACGTCCAGCTTCATTTATCGCATTTGATGGAAACATATCACCGGAAGGATAAACACGCTCTTCCATGAACGACTCCCAGCGTCGAAAGGGCTTGTATCCTTGTCCTTTCGTCACTTCTCTGTTTTCCCAATAGGCATTGAAAGCTGCTTGGGTCTCATAAAAGTTTGCACCTTGACTCTTTAAATCGAGGTAAACAGACTTTGAATCTGACGCCTCGCTTATTTGCTCTTGCGTTAATACTTGCGATGAGGATTCAAAGCTAAAAACGAGCAAGAAGCCAACGAAAAGCAACCGGATTACCATATTCTTCATTCGCAAATTTAGCGATGAATTTTGTTTTTTTGACGTGGAAAAAAAATATTTGATAGAAATTATTTCCTTTTTTTAACAACTCATTAACACTAAACCTCACTTAGTTTCGGTAGATTCTTAATCGCTCGCTCAGACCTCTCTTCGCACTCATTTTTGAACGTGTATTCTTTCGGGATACCGCATCAGGGAATAAATAGACAATTGTCTGGCTAGTAACTTGCCAAGAGACGTGCGCAACGGGCCTGCTTCGTCGCAAGACGCATCGAGCGGTTGGTACCGAAAAATGTATGGTGGTTACACTGGAGTCAAGCGGTACAGCGAATGGTACGGATATGGTTTTTCAGTTCGTTGCGTTCAGGATTAAAAACGCGGGCTTGTGCTGGGCTTGACCTTTTGATTGTTACGGCGAAGTTTTCCACTTTGCTTCAAAGTAATTTTTTTTTCTATTTTGATTAGAATAAGTTGCACGCCATTAGCATGATTAATTCGTTTTCGAAATACCAGGCATGGCGTCTTTTGGACCACCTCTTTGGAGGCAAAGAACCTGCTGATCGCTTTCATCGGATGCGGAGCAAAGCCTCGGCAAGTTCAATTGCTGAGTCGAATGGGTTGCCGGAGCGAAAGTCCGTGAAAGCCATACCTAGGGTTTGCGGCATTTCTGATCGGGATTTTCATCATCAATACGTAAAGCCGGGGTTGCCAGTGGTGTTGGAGGGGAAGGCTATGGAATGGAAATGTGTTCAAGAGTGGTCGATGCCATGGCTCCGTGAAAATTATGGCAGCGATGAAGTATCGATTTTTGATCCCCTTGCTTCCGCCTCTTCTGAAGTACAATACGATGTTGAGGTCACTCATCTCGCAGCAGTATTGGATGCCATGGAATCAGGAGATACTTCAAAGTACAGTCGTTTCAATCGCCTGCTATACGACCATCCCGAATTGGTCCATGATTTTGACTGGAAGTGGCTACACGGATTGCGCAGTGCGTGGTCTTCAGGAAAGACCTACCAAGTATTCATTGGTGGAAAGGGAACTCGGACCTCGCTTCATTGTGCCGGCGAGCACAACCTTTTTACCCAAGTTGAGGGCAAGAAGCATTGGTTTTTCATCGAGCCTAAGGCGGACATCTGGCTGGACCCACCGGTGACCCGAACACCTTATTTCTACAGCATGTTTGATCCTGAACGTCATGATTACGAGCGGTATCCGGGCATGGAGCATGCCCAGGTATGGGAATGCTTGCTCGAACCTGGTGATGTTCTATTCAATCCACCATTTTGGTGGCACCAAGTGACAAATATGACTCCTTCCATCGGCGTAGGGTTCCGCTGGTTTGATATCATGGGCAATATGAAAATGAATGCAGTAGGAACGGCGATGACTCTTATGGCGACCAATCCGCCTATTTGGACAGCTACGAAGCATCGAACAGATTTTGCTGCAATCTTCAAACAAATGAATTCGAACTAATCTCGCAATGGACACGACCAAGCTTACCATTAAATTTCCACCTGATGACGATGATTTTTTCTCGGATTTGCGCAGTGAGGTTCGGGCTTATTTCAAGTCCACCAACCAAAATATCTACGGAAATGCATTCATGTATGCGAAAGCTTTTGGATTGGCTGCCATCTACATCGCTGGATATGCCCTCCCGCTGATCTTTGACTTGAGTGCAACGAGTATTGTCCTCATTTACGGATTCTTAGGAATTTGGAGCGTTTTCCTCGGTGTCAACGTGGGCCATGATGCCGCGCATCATGCCTTGTTCCAAACTCGGAAATACAACGATTGGGCAATGCATATTTTCGATTTGCTTGGCTTGAGTTCATTCAACTGGAAAAACCGACATGTCTCGGGTCATCATGTGTTTTCCAACATCATGAACTATGATCCTGATATACAACAGTCGGCAGTGGTTAAAATTTTCCCACAGGATCGGAGGCGCATTTTTCACAAATGGCAGTGGCTATATATGCCTTTTATTTATGCCATCTTCATCCCAAGGTGGGTGTTTTATCGAGATTTTAAGGACATATTTCATGAACAGATTGGCGGATTTAAGAACCGACCGTATCCTGGATTTGAGGTAATGAAAATGGTGCTTTTTAAGCTCTTCTATTTGGGCTACCTGGTTTTCCTTCCGGCGGCGCTTACGGGCCATAGTCTCATGACGTTTGTTTGGGGATTCATGGTGCTAATGGTCGCGGGAAGCGCCACTATTGTGGTTGTTTTGCTGACAACTCACATGTTGGATGATTCTTTTTTTCCAGATCCTGATGAGCATGGTATGATGCCCTATTCATGGGCGAAGCATCAGATGATGACCACAAGCGACTATGCGACCCAAAATAGGTTGGTCAGTCATCTTTTTGGAGGGTTTAATCACCATGTGATTCATCACCTTTTTCAGCATGTTTGTCACATCCATTATCCTGCGTTGACCAAAATTTTAATTGATGTAGCAGCCCGACATGACGTCGTATACCGAACAAAAAAGCGCATTATTCCTGCCATTTATTCCCATTTTAAATTGCTTTATAATAACGGTGTAGAGCCTGAATTCTTGAGCCACGATTTCTGATGAAGATTGTAATCACAGGTGCGACGGGTTTTCTGGGTTCGAGGTTATTAGAAAAACTGGCTTCCAATGATGCTGATGCGATAGAAGTTGTGGGCCTTGGTCGAACGCTCAAATCGCACAGCATTGTGAAAGCGAGCAATATCATATATCAACTTGGGGACTTGGAAGAGCCTTCATTTGCTCATGATGCGATAAGCGGGGCAGAAGTGGTGGTGCACGCCGCTGCCCTTAGTGCACAGATGGGGCCCCTAGGTGCGTTCGAACGAGCAAATGTCAAGGTGACCGAGCATGTGGTGGACGCGTGCGAAGCGCATGGCGTAAAGCGTTTGATTTTCATTAGTTCGCCCAGTGTTTACTTTCAAATGAAAGACCAGCTGAACATTAGCGAAAGTGATCCTCTTCCTCCTGCAGTAAACGTTTATGCTAAAACCAAAAGAGAGGCGGAGTGTTTGGTTATTGCATCGGATGTGCCGCACGTCATTATCCGTCCACGTGCCTTGATCGGGAGAGGTGATACCGTCATTTTGCCAAGGATTATTCGTGCTCATGCGGCGGGAAGACTGCGCCGAATGGGACTTGAACAAAATCGTGTGGATTTGACTCCGGTCTCGAATGTTGTCGATGCAATCGTCCTGGCAATGCGAGTGAATGGAGAGGGGCTGAATCAGATCTATAACATTAGCAATGGCCGACCGGAACGGCTTTGGCCCCTTTTGGATAGGGTTTTTTCTGAGTTGAGTCTGGAGGCTGTTACGCGAAGAATTCCCATTCCCGTGGCTGTTGCAGTTGCTCGGCTCATGGAGTGGCATGCCATTTGGTTGAATGGTCGCAAAGAGCCCGTGCTTACAGTCTACGGCATTGGTACACTGACCAAGGATTTTGGGATGGATATTTCCAAAGCCAAAGAGCTTTTGGGCTATGAACCGAGTCAAACAGTCGCGGACGCCATTGACGAGTTCTTGAATTGGTATAAGATAGAATCGGCATGATGGAGGTAGCATGGAAGGTCAGAAACGCTGGCCATTGTTGGGCGCAAGCTCATCATGTAATGAAAGGAGCTCCCCGCAAGCAGATTCAGTTCTTTGCCACCTGGGTCGAGCTTCGGCACCCTCGAGAAGGAACCATTCTATTCGATACGGGTTACACATCTCGTTTTTATGATCTCACAAAAGGCTTTCCCAATTCCATTTATGCGCAGATGACAGCCGTGGAAATACTCCAGGCAGAGGAAGCGAAGTCGCAGGTGGACCCAGCTGAGGTCAAGCACGTCTTGCTCTCCCATTTGCACGCTGACCACGTCGGAGGTCTGCTTGACTTCCCGGATTCCCAATGTTGGACATCTTCAGGCTGCCTTGCGGAATTTGCTTCTTTGCCAAAATGGCGGGGATTTTCCAAGGGACTACTGCATGATTTGATGCCTGCTGATTGGTCAGTCACCAGTAGGTTATTTGAGTCGTGCCGTTCAGTGCAGCATCCTCAATTGGGACTGGGCTGGGATTTGTTTCAGGATGGAAGCATCGTCATGTTTGCTTTTCCAGGCCATGCAGCTGGACAGCACGGTGCGTTAATCCAAACGGAGGATGAGGGGCCTGTTTTACTTGTTGCAGATGCAATTTGGAATATCAAAGCCTTGACAGAAAATCGGACACCGCATCCCATTGTTCGCTTGTTCTTTGATGATTGGAAAGCTTACCACCAAACATTGGAGAAGTTGCGCGCTTTCCGTTCGGTTCATCCATCCGTTCCCATTTTAGCCACGCATTGTCCGGAAACATTTGCACGGGTTGTAAATCCATTGCAAACATGAGGATCCCCTTCAAATTACAGGTGATCCTTGCCGTTTGCCGTTTGGAGTTTGAACGCAGGCGGTATGAGCGCAATCCTCGGGCGCATCAAAGTCGCATGTGGAAAAGGTTTAGGACGCGAACATTAGCGCGTTCTCCTCTATATGCGCCGCATGCCACGGGTTCGATTGCAGATTTTCCGATTCAAGGAAAAGTTGAATTTATGCGCGATTTTGATGGCATCAATACCCGAGGGATTACGTTAGATGAATCCATGTCTATTGCTATGGATGCAGAGCGCAGTAGGGACTTTGCGCCCACTATATCGGGCATTACCGTGGGGCTTTCTTCGGGTACATCTGGCAACCGTGGTGTTTTTTTGGTTTCGGAGAAAGAACGTGCCTTTTGGGTTGCAATGGTGCTGCAACGCATCCTTGGGTTCTCATTCAAGCGCAGGAAAGTCGCTTTTTTCTTGCGAGCGAATAGCAAACTTTACACGTCTGTGGAGTCTAAACTGATTCAATTCGGATTTTTTGATTTGTTAGAGCCTATGCAGAAACATGTCGCGCGACTGAACAGCTTTCAGCCAGACGTCATCGTTGGGCAACCGAGCTTGCTCATGATGTTGGTGGAGGCACAACACAAAGGTCAACTCAATATTCATCCTAAACGAATTATTTCGGTTGCGGAAGTCCTTTCTCCGGAGGACCAAAAATCAATTTCAACTTGCTTCTCTGTGACGGTTCAACAGGTTTATCAGTGCAACGAAGGGATGTTTGGTCAATCATGTTCGCACGGAAACATTCACCTGAATGAGGACGGTTTATTGATTGAGAAGGAATGGCTGGATACCAGACGGTTTTCTCCGATCATAACAGATATGCGTCGCAGGGTTCAGCCTGTTGTGCGCTACAAGATGAACGATATACTTCATGTGACGGAGTGCACCTGTGGCTCTAAAATGATTGCTATTTCTCAAATCGAAGGGCGTACTGATGATGTGCTGGAATTTCCCAACGAGCGCATTCTGTTCCCTGATTTTATTCGGCGAATCATCATCGGAGCCCATTCGGAAATAACAAACTATCAGATTGTTCAAGATAGTCCGTCCAAACTTGCATTGTTTGTTTCGCCGTCGGTGCATTGGGAAGCGGCTTCTGCGGCATTGACTGAACTCTTGCAAGCTCAGGACATTCAGGACATTGATATCCAAAGGCTCGAAACGAAGCGCCATCAATTGGGCTCAAAATTTAGAAGAATCTATGCTAAACGTCACTAAACCTTGCCGAATAACCGGAACGGGGATGCATCTGCCTTCCAGTGTTTCATCCGAGAAAATTGAGGCCGAGCATGGTTTGCCTGCCGGTTGGTCTCTCAAACACAGTGGTGTTCGGTCGCGCCATTGGGTGTCTTCTGATACAGTAGCCAGTTTAGGTGGTAAGGCGGCACAAGCAGCATTGGAAGATGCAGGGATTGATCTGATTGATATTGACGTGCTTATTACCGCGGGAGGCACGAGCGATCAACACATCCCGTCACAAGCTGCACTAACGCTGGGTCAAATGCGTGACGGAAATAAGGCAAGATGTCAAGCTTTTCATGTGGACGCCACATGCCTAAGCTTCATTTCGGCATTTCGATTGGCTGCTGACATGCTGCAAGATCCGGAGGTAAAGCGGATTTTGGTGGTGGCTTCAGAAGTAGCAAGTGTGGGCATAGGCCCATCGAATTGGGAAACGTTGACTCTCTTTGGAGATGGTGCAGGGGCTGTTGTTTTGGAAGAAAGCGATGATCCGCAAGTAGGATTGGTGAAGCACCAGCATAAGCTGTATACAGAGGGTCTACGTGCCGCCGAAATTCCAGGTGGATGTGTAGCGAAATGGGTTGAAGATTATGCCTTCTCCCCAAAGTTGCATCATTTTCAAATGGATGGCCGGGAGTTGTTGCGCCTCACCCTGAAGCACATTCCTGCATTCATGAAAGATTTCTTTGCAAGTACTCAATCCAAATGGAGCGATGTGTCCTGGACTGTGCCACATCAAGCATCCAAAACCGGGCTCGGCGTCATTCCTAAAATTGCACGCGTGAATCCGGAGAAAGTGGTGAATATTTTGGAAAACACAGGCAATTGCATTTCGGCTTCGATTCCAATGGCTTTGCATCATTTGACCAAGAGTGAAGGAGTAGAGAAGGGCGATTCGGTCCTCTTCATTGGGACGTCCGCGGGCTATGCGATCGGAGCTTTATTGTATCAACATGGCTGATTTAATCTTTCATCTTTTTTCGCTGAGAAAAGGAAGCATGCGCGCATGGCGCTGGCATAGAATGAGCCGAGTGGCTTGGTTGATTCCCTTGTTCATGGCGTTGTTGATTTTAAACAATCTTGCCTTGGCGTTGGATTGGCTGTTATTTCCGGGCTTCCGCAATCAAGCGGTAAAACGTCCAGTTTTTGTGGTTTCATTACCTCGTACCGGGACGACCAATGTATTGCATGCCTTAAACTCTCCGGGGATGTCTTTTTCGTCCATGGCGCTCTGGGAGTGTCTTATTGCGCCCTCCGTCATCCAACGCAAGGTGTTGCGATGGATCTGGAAGCGCCTTCCAAATGCAGCGCGAGAGTTGGTCTTCCAATTGGATAAAAAGATGTTTGGTAAATTGAATGCCGTTCACAACGCAAGTCTCTTTTTGCATGAAGAGGATGAATTGGTTTTGATGTGGTCGCTGTCTACCATCTATGTGGGTTTATTCTATCCAGAGTCCGATGTGCTTCGTGATTTGTACCATTTTGATGAGCGTATTTCGGAAAAAAAGAAAGCGCGTATCACACGTCGTTACCGCCGATTGGTTCAAAGGCACTTGTACGCCATTGGGGCTTCCGAAGAAGTGCGTTTTTTGTCAAAGAATCCAGCCATGGCTGGCAAGGTAAAGTCCGTCGCTCAGCATTTTCCTGACGCACAAGCTGTGGTCATCGAGCGTCCTCCACATAATATATTCCCCTCCACTCAATGTCTCGTGTCCATCCAATTGGAAACGGCGACGGATGTCCCGATCTCTGATCTTGAGCGCAGAGCTATTTACGAAATTCTGGAAGGGTTTCGCCGAAACCTCCAGAAACAACTAGTGGAGATGAATAGGCTTCCATATGCCGTGCTCACTTTTTCCGACTTGGTCCATAAGCGCGAGGCCAGTGTAAACGCATTATTGAGGTGGCTAGGGCATTCAGATTCATTTCATGAACCCGAGAGGTCTGAATTGCATCGTTCGAAAAAATCATATGTTGCTTTGGCCGATGAAGAACTTCAGGAGATACTTCAGAAGCCATGGCCAACTTGGCCGAGTGACCACGTCCTGGACGTGCCCGCCTCTCATTGATTGATGCCTGACTCGTCCTAATTCGAAAGCTTCACCATGTTTTGTGGCCATGGGTCATCAAATTCATGTCCTTCAAACCACAGCTCGATTTCGTCATCTGTGAGAAAGCATGACCTCAGGGCATCCGTAAATCGATCGACTCGATTTTTATCACCGATAACAGTGAGGTGGCAGTTACGATCACCAAATCGTCCATGGTTTTCAGCTAGCATTTCTTTGAGCTTTGAAAT
>DDEH01000034.1:10020-10327 GCA_002336085.1 Flavobacteriales bacterium UBA1959
GCGCGCCAAGAACCGTTGATCTCCAGACTTACTCTCCCCGCAGCCTGATTCCAGAGCAATGCATACTTGTCGCGGCTTGCGAGCCAGAAAAAACCTTTGCTCCGATAAATTTTCTGATCCAGATATTCATGGCAAATTGCCCAGAGTCGTTCGGGATGGAATGGCCTGTCATCACTGATCACACGCGTTTCCAAATCATATGGTCTGTCTTTCAAGGTTTCGCTTGCTAAGACAGGTGTTAATTCTTCTATCAACTGTTCGACCTGGGAGTAATCGTACTGAGGGAGTTGCAAAAGCGACTCGATTT
>DDEH01000008.1 GCA_002336085.1 Flavobacteriales bacterium UBA1959
CCCCGCCTCTTTTGAAGGATTTGGCCCTTCCACGCCGGGCTACAGCCTGATGCCGTACAATGACTTGGCCGCTCTAGAAGCGGAGCTAAAAGACCCAAATGTTTGTGCCTTTATGGTGGAACCAATTCAAGGGGAAGCCGGTGTAGTGGTTCCGGACGAGGGCTACTTAGCAGGGGTCCGAAGCCTGTGTACGAAATACAATGTCCTCTTCATAGCAGATGAAGTGCAAACGGGCATAGGTCGAACGGGGAAAATGCTCGCAACGGACTATGAAGACGCAAAGCCTGATATCCTAGTTTTGGGGAAAGCGCTATCAGGAGGAGTTTTTCCCGTCTCTGCAGCTTTGGCGAATAACGAAATCATGATGTGCATTAAGCCAGGTGAACACGGCAGCACATTCGGAGGGAATCCTCTTGCTTGCCAAGTCGCTATGGCTGCATTGCAAGTCATTGTAGACGAAGACTTAGCGGAAAATGCCATGCGCCTGGGAGAGAAGTTCAGAGATGGAATTACTGCGCTGATCAAAGAAAGCGATTTGATAAGCTCTGTCCGCGGGAAAGGACTCCTGAACGCCATGATTATAAATGACACGGAGGACAGCTCCACAGCTTGGGATTTGTGCGTGGCATTGAAAGAAAATGGTCTTTTGGCCAAGCCGACCCACGGCAACATCATTCGTTTTGCTCCGCCACTTGTCATCACAGAGGAAGAGCTGGATACGTGCATCGCAATCATTCGCTCCACGGCATTAAATTTCAAAAAATGACGGTGGAGCCTTTGGGGCTATAATGGGTGCCTTTCAGAGCCAACCGTGGCTCATCATCCACTCGTCATTGTACACTTTTCCCACATAGCGAGATCCGTGATCATGAAAGAGACAAACGACCACATCTGTCGGTTTTAAACGATCTTTCAGTTGGCGAAGCCCTTGGAATGTGCTGCCGCAACTGTAACCGAGGAACAGCCCTTCCTTGCTGGCCAATTCCCTAGCCGTCAATGCACCGTCCTTGTCTGTGACCTTTTCAAAATGATCTATGACCTCAAAATTTACGTTGGCAGGCAAAATATCTTCGCCCACTCCCTCTGTGATGTAGGGGTAGATTTCCGCCTCATCAAACTCGCCTGTTTCGTGGTACTTTTTAAGAACACTTCCATAAGAATCGATGCCCCAAATTTGAGCATCGGGGTTTTGCTCCTTCAAGAATCGGCCTACTCCGCTGATGGTTCCTCCTGTGCCAACCCCAACAACAAAGTGCGTGACGCGTCCATCAGTCTGATCCCAAATCTCCGGACCTGTTGAGGCATAATGGGCTTCTTGGTTGGATTTATTGTCGTATTGGTTGCACCAAAAACTATTCGGATCGGCGTCATTGCATCGCTTGGCAACACTGTAATAACTATCTGGATGATCCGCTTCAACATTCGTAGGACAAACGTGAACCTCCGCCCCCATCGCCCTGAGAATATCAATCTTCTCCTGAGACTGTTTGTCGCTCATGGTACAAATCAACTTGTATCCTTTTACTGAACAAGCTAGTGCAAGCCCCATTCCGGTGTTGCCACTCGTGCATTCAATGACCGTTCCACCGGGCTTTAAATCCCCTTCACGCTCTGCGTCTTCAATCATCCGCAACGCCATGCGGTCTTTCACACTGTGGCCGGGATTGAAATACTCCACTTTCGCAAAAACAGGACAAGGAAAACCTTCTGTAATTTTTTGCAATCGAATCATTGGTGTATTACCAATGGTGGACAAAATGTTTTCGTGAACGTTTTTAGCTCTTTGCATGTGGGCAAAGGTAACAATCGATGCTGTTGCAAGAATGGTTAAAAATTCGAATACGGTCCAGAAGAGCCAAAAAATTTGAATTTTAACGGTTGGCACGCAATGCTTCTGCCGGGCGAATGCGAGTCGATGCAATTGCGGGGAAAAACATCATGGCTACGCACAATGAAAAGACCAAGGCTTCCACAAACAAAAGAAAACCCCAATCCAATAGCACAGGAACTTCACTGAGGTAGTAGGCTTCTGGATTCAAGCCTATACACCCCGTTGTTTTTTGCAGATAGACCAACATAAAACCCAGGGCATTTCCAATCAAAAAACCTTTGCCTAAAATCCTCACTGCCTGCCATATAAAAATCCTAAGCACTTGCGAATCAGACATACCTAAGGCTTTTAACATTCCAACCATTGGCCGACGCTCTAAAATTAAAATCAGCAAAGCCGAAGTCATATTGATGATAGAAATAAGCACCATGAGGCCAATGATGATCTCGACGTTCAAGTCGAGCATACCCAACCAAGCAAACATCTCAGGTGCCTGCTGGAGCACCGTTTCCGTCGACCATCCCAAGGGCAAGGCTGCATAAATATTTGCTTCCGCTGACCACAAATCAGCCCCACTTTGCAGGAAAACCTCATATCCACTAGCTGCTTTTTTCCAAGCCCCTCCAGATTGCTCCACTTGCCATTTTCCTGCGAGATTTCTAAGCCAGGCCGTGTCGGGAATCGATGCATATTCTGAGTCGCGTGACTCTGCAGTCACCATGATGGATTCCGACTCTACTTCTGACAGCGGATGCTGTCCCTGGCTACTCCAAGCCAATGGTGAAAGGGTACCGTCAATTTTCTCTTCCGACCAAGTCACACGAGCACTGCGATTGCCTCCAAAAGCACGGGCTTCAACTGTAGATTCGTTTGACAAGATTTGCAGCTCCATCCCCCAGCCCGCGGTGGACTGAATGGCCGCAGCAGGAATAAACATAAATTCCTCATCGTATTCAATCAATCCGGTTTTGTAAATCCCACCCAATATCATCGTTCGAGGTCTGATTCCTTGGGGGCCCCCAATCAAATATACCGTGAGTGGGTCGTGCAATTCTAACTCCAATCGCTGCGCCAATTCTGCAGATAAGATTGCTGTGTCCTGCCCCCCTCCTTCTGGGACCGTGCCTTCAACCAAAAACTTCTCGAGCATGCCACTGGAGGTCTCTTCGCTCATGCCCTTGAGCACAACGCCCTTTAGCCCAGATTGAGCTTCGACAATGCCTGGACTTGTGTAAAAAGGATGCACATTTCTAACCTCAGGAAGTGTTACAAGTTGCCGCTCAACAAACGCATTGCGCGTAATCTTTTGATCCGTCCAGTCACCATTGAGTACTTGAATATCCGACCCAAAGCCAACCACCAATTCTTTGACCTCATTTTGAAATCCATGCACCACCGAGGTGGCGACGACAATCAGCGCCATCCCGATTGCTACTCCGGCTGTGGCTATTTGGACCACGGGCTTAGACCACGTTGCCTGGCCTCGACTTCCGGCCAAGCGAGATGCAATCAAACGCGGTAGCGACGATGATCTTTTCATAAATCTTGTTGAGATTTCACTGTCGGCAAATTACGTCGCTACTTTAGACGCATGAAGTTTCTGATAAGATTATCGTGGGCAGTACTTGGCAGCATGTTATTCTGCGCCCCTTTGCATGGCCAAGGCACTGCAAAATTAGATTCAGATCAGCTCACTATGGATTTGGAGCATGGCGTTTTGCATTCAAAAGTGCGCAGCACTCCTCCCATGCGCGTGCGGCTGGGAAATGAAAATATTCGAAGCATTTATGAAGCCTGCAGCCGAGCACGTGTTGCCGTGGTGGCAAATGCGACTTCAGTAATAGGCGAGGGAGTTGAAGGACGACCCACACACCTCATAGACACATTGCTTGCGCTTGGAATCGATGTCAAGAAGGTTTTTGCTCCTGAGCATGGATTTCGAGGAGACCTGCACAATGGAGCGAACTTCGATGACGGTGTGGACGAGCGCACTGGCCTACCTATACTTAGCCTTCACGGAAAAAGCAAGAAGCCGTCACCCGAATCCCTGGCCGACGTGCGGATGGTGCTTTTTGACGTCCAAGATGTTGGAACGCGCTTTTACACCTATTTGAGCAGTCTTTTTTTGGTCATGGAGGCTGCCGCTGAGAATGGAAAAGTAGTCGTAGTACTAGATCGCCCCAATCCCAATGGCCATCAAATGGCAGGTCCGCTGTTGGATCCTGATTGGCAGTCTTTCGTAGGCCTATTGCCCGTTCCGGTCATGCATGGAATGACCTTTGGTGAGATGGCACGTATGATCAATGGAGAAGGTTGGTTGGCCGGCGGTATCCAGTGTGACCTTATCGTCATTCCCTGCGAAGGCTATGCGCACAGCGATCAATGGTATCCAACAATTGCACCAAGTCCGAACTTACCCAATGCGGCTTCAATTGCCTTGTATCCGAGCCTCTG
>DDEH01000009.1 GCA_002336085.1 Flavobacteriales bacterium UBA1959
AGTTCCGAATTCGCCTAGCAAAATTAGCAAGTCTGAAACTGTTACGACCCCATCACCATCGTTGTCTGCCGCGCAGTTCGAATCTGTATTAGCATCACAGTCATCGCAGCAACTTCCGTCGTCAATGGTTGCTAAAGAATTGAAATTACCTGCATTCTCATCGGTGCATCCAGCAAACAAGCAACTGCCGTCGTCATCACTCGCAAATGCGAGATAATTCAAGGCAGTAGGGTAAGTGCATCCTGGTATCGGGTTTGGGTTTTCTATGACTTCAAGCCAAGAGGAGAAGGTCTGCTCTCCGATGCTGAAAGCCTGACCAAAAATGGAAATGAAGACCTCTGCGGATACCATAATTTCATTTATGTCTGGAGAATTGGGTATGCCCGATGCCGAAATGCAATATTGGGAATTCGCATTCAACTCGCCCAAGGCAAAACCGCTCGAATCCAACCAATCCGGCAGACCTTCTGCAAGACCCCATTCGACGTGATGCACGTCATACGAAACACCTGATTGGGGTTCAACTACTGTCTCCGGAACGTTAAAAACCCATTCACCTTCCCATTCGACACCCTGCAAAGCTTGCTGCCATTCTGGGAAAAGGCCAATCTCTTCATTCGACCAAGCCGCAAGACCTAGTGACGAGCAATCGTAGGTCAAATAGATGCACTCAGAGGCACATCCTGCAACTGGATCGTAATTGGTAGCTGTAGAATCTTGGCAACCCGGATAGATGCACGATCCGTCATCTTCAGTGGCCGTTGAGCTAAAATTACAGGCCATTTCATTTGTACAGCCTGGACTACTGGTATTTGCGGCTTCGGGATCCAAATTCATCCTTATCATAGGCGTTTCATTGGTGAAATACCAACCGAATTCGCCTCCGCCTCCGAATTGACCATTATAAAATGAGGTATTGTTATAGGCGGCCTGTGCCTCTCCAATTTGAACATTCTCTCCACCAAAATGCTCAAATCCTACGGAAATGGCATCACCAATTACTGCCGTGTAAGGCTCGTCTAAAACAAGGGTATACCAGGTCACCTGAGTTTGATTATCCGTATTTGTGAAGTCTTGATTTAAGGATAAAACCGGAGAACTGGAGATTAATCCGCCATACGATTCATTCAGAAAACTGGGGTCATTAGAATCATAAAGGTGAGCTTGAATTGGCGTTCCATCATCTGATGTGGCGGCCACAGCAACATCAACGGCATAAATGGTAACATCATTGTAAATATCAAACCTATTCAAGGCTATGAAATTCATGGATCCATCATTCGGGAAGAGTCCCGACATCAATCCGTTGTCACGAGCATATGTGTATTGTGACATTTCGACATTCGAAAGAGCTCCATTATTCATGGGCGTTTCATCGGTCAAGTCAGAAAAAATCTCTAGTTCAATCTCATAGTTTCCAATCTCATTGGGTAAGGAATACCCTACTGAAATTAATTGTTCTTCTCCATAAGCCAATTGAATCTGCTCAGATGCAGCAATGTTTTGTCCGTTAATGTTTACGTTGAGCCCCACACCCGTTTGAAAGTTTGTGCCGGCATTCTCAGCCAAAACTGCACCTAATACCGCTGGTATTTGTCCAATCGGAATGACCCCATACTCAAGCATACCTGTATTTAAGAAATCAGTGAAAGAGGAATAATCCGCAATTCGTAAATCACTTTCAGGCGGTGCGTCGATAACAATATCATCAATCTCCCAGCTATACCCCCAAGTGCCAGCCCATCGAAATCTAAGCCACACCTCTTCTTGCCCGCCAGCAGCACTGCTGATATCCAAATTAATTATATCTGGATTATTTGTTTGACTGCCCGATTCAAAACCTGGAAACACCTCAAATCGACTATCAATTGGTCCATCGCCGTAATCCACGGTTCCTTCTAATTCTGAAAAAGAGCTGATATCAGGCCAATTCACTCCATCTCGTGAGATTTCTATTAAACATTTCTCACTATCATCAGAAGATCCATTATCCCAACATCGATAACGTGTTTGAAAAGATATTTGAACTGCTTCATTAGCACTACAGTTAATTGGAGTGGAGGTCTGCACCCAACTGTTTTCAATCCAGGACGCGTCATAATTGGCATCAAGACCAAAAAGATCTGAATCCACAATCAATAATCCGTTGCCAGCTGTAGTTGAATTCATCGGAGCTGCAGGTTGCATATCTCCGATTCCACCCGCCCACTGGTTATAAGGACCCGCAGGACCGTCTAAACTGCACTCAAAATTCAAATCTATACCTTCCCAAGGTGCTCCCGCAATAGAAGATCCGTTTCCGAAAACCCACGAGGGACATACTTCAATACTACAATCGTTCGTCCATGGAAGGTCATCGCCTTGAGACTTTAAGATCAAAGACGTCAAGAGAAAAACAAAGGCACACTGGAATCTTATCAAGTTCATTATTCCTTTTTTCATTCACATTCAAGTCCAAATTCACCCAGTAACAACAACAAGTCCGTTACATTCACAGCGCCGTCGTTATTGGCATCAGTGCTGCAAGAAGAATCAACTCC
>DDEH01000114.1 GCA_002336085.1 Flavobacteriales bacterium UBA1959
TTAGTGAGCTACAACAATATTCTGTGCGTCGCTGAAGTTAGCGTGCTTTACTGCAACTGTATAGTTACCAGCAGCCAAGTCATGCTTCACTACGATTCGGTTTCCACCGATAATGTTTTCTTGAGCAACCTCTTGAGAAATGACAGACTTTCCAGACATGTCAGTTACTTCGAGTACGATGTTCTCACCACCCAAATTCAACTCACGGTCGAACTTGACGCTGAACGTGCTTTCAAATACTGGATTTGGGAAGATGTTCCACTCAGTTGTGTTGTCAATGTTAGACAATCCGTGAGATGGACCATTGTTTTCGCCGAAGCAAGAACCGTCGTCGTAAGTAGCGGCTGTGTTAAAGTTAGTCGCGTTTCCGTTTGTGCAACCGAAGACCTGAGCATCTGTCGAAGAGAATGTCAAATCATAAGCTCTCCAAGCAGCACCTTCAGCGTCCCAGCCTTGAAGATTCAAAATGCCTGTAGCAGTTCCGTCAGTTGTCAATTGTGCCAATAAAACACGATTGCCTGCTGCTGTTGCAGCTTGAACGTCAGTAGGAACTACGAACCAAGCTCCGTCTGTAACGGTCAACTCAGATCCACCTAAGAATGTGTTGTAGTCTACGCCTACAGTCCACAAATTGTTATTCGTGCTATTCTTAGCACCGATTGTTACCCAGCTATCGTATTCAAGAGAGCCGTCAAGAGCAACAATCTGCTCATTTACGTCCAATGATGAAAAGCTACCATACTGGTGCTGATAGAAATCGCCAGTAGTGCTTAAGTTCAACAAGTGCTCTCCGTCGGCGAAGACAGCGTGCAAAGAATGCTCGGCTGTTGGCAGAACAGCGTACACTCGGTACGTGTTTCCGTCAACCTGGCCGCCATTGTCTACGGCTTCTACTACCAACTCAACGTTGCTGGCACTCGCACCGAAAGCGAGAAAAGAGGCCGCAGCCAGTGTGAAAAGGTTCTTCATTTCAATGAATTATTAGATGTTTCGTGGTCAAGATTTGATGTCAGTTGAGGCTAAGATAGGACAATCCCTCGTTATTCCCAAAATTATTTTATCGAAGCTAATAAAAAGTTCATGGGCGAAAGATTGACTCTGAGCGTGCACAACGAATGTAAAGTTGATTTGCAAGAACTCCAAATTCACAGGAAGATTCATGAGCAATATATATGCGATCAATTGTGAAGAGTCTGCGGTTGATTGATTCCTGTGAGCACTAAGGCGGTCAATGTCTTGAACCATACATTCGCTTACAAATAGATATCGCATGGAGCCGACAGTATTGCAGCATTATATACAAGGTCAGTGGAAGACCCCAGAAAAGGGTTCGGCCCTGGAGATTCATCATGCCATTCACGGCTCGGTCCATGCCCTGTCTTCAACACAAGAGTTGGACTGGTCAGAAGTGTTCGAGTATGGACGTTCCATCGGAAATCCGGCTCTGCGTTCTATGACATTTCAAGAGCGTGGACGGATGTTGAAAGCGCTTGCTCTGCACCTGCATGCCAAGAAGGAGATTTTTTATGCAATGAGTATCGCCACGGGTGCGACTCGAGCGGACTCTTGGATTGATATAGAAGGTGGTATTGGCAATCTGTTCAGCTATGCCAGTCTGCGAAAGCAATTCGGTGACAATTCATTTGCTTTAGACGGTGACCCCATTGGTCTTAGCAAACATGGAAGTTTCATGGCCAATCATTTGCTCGTTCCTAAGGAGGGCGTTGCTGTGCATATTAACGCCTATAATTTCCCTGTTTGGGGAATGCTCGAGAAGGTCGCGGTGAATTGGCTGGCAGGTATGCCCGCTATTGTGAAGCCCGCGACATCCACGAGCTTTTTAACGGAGTGTGTAGTTCGAGAGATTATTGCATCGGGGATATTGCCTCCAGGAGCCATCCAACTTATCTGCGGCCCAGCAAGGCTAATGCTGGATCATGTTGACGAACGAGATGTTGTGACGTTTACGGGTTCTGCTACTACGGGTATGAAGTTGAGAAGCAATGCGAACATAAATAGGCACTCTGTGCCTTTTAATATGGAGGCTGACTCTTTGAACTCATGCATTTTGGGAAGCCATGTAGAGCCTGGTGATCCTGAGTTTACGCTATTCATCAAAGAGGTGAGAAAAGAAATGACAGTGAAGTGCGGGCAAAAATGCACTGCCGTTCGCCGAATTTTTGTCCCTGAACGTTTAATGGATTCTGTTCAAGAGGCTTTAATAGCCAGCTTGGCTCGTGCTGTCAAAGGTGATCCGAGTCGCGAAGATGTTCGAATGGGAGCAATGGTCAATCAAAGTCAGAAGGAAGAGGTTGAGCGCCAGGTGAAGATTTTGGAAACGGAAGCAGATTGCGTCTATAGAGATTCAGCTGACCCCGTTGGCGATGTCGACAATAGGGCGTTTATGGGAGCTGTGCTTTTGAGAATGGATAACCCCGATGACGCTAAGCATTGCCACGATGTTGAAGCCTTTGGACCTGTAAGCACAATGATGCCCTACACGAATATAGGGCACGCCATATCCCTTGCTAAACGAGGAAAAGGATCTCTCTGCT
Organism: Flavobacteriales bacterium UBA1959; assembly: GCA_002336085.1. Classification (GTDB taxonomy): domain Bacteria; phylum Bacteroidota; class Bacteroidia; order Flavobacteriales_D; family Sanyastnellaceae; genus UA16. The sequence continues at coordinate 2,556 of DDEH01000114.1, forward strand.
GTTCTCTTGTAAGCCACGACATCACGGAGGCCAAACAGTTTGTCATGGGCGCGGCCGTAATGCACGGTAGAATTCTCGTGCTTGACCGCGATTGTGCTGGCGAATCTACTGGCCATGGATCTCCTCTCCCACTACTTGTACACGGCGGACCCGGACGCGCTGGCGGTGGAGAGGAAATGGGTGGTTTGAGGGGCATTCGTCACTACATGCAGCGCACAGCCATTCAGGGTTCACCTTCGATGCTTACGGCAATCACTAACTCTTATCATCCAGGAGGCAAACAAGTGGAGGCTCAGCCGCATTTGTTTCAGCAGTATTTCGAAGACCTTGTTGTTGGACATACGGTGACCACCGCTAAGCATACGATTACTGAAGCTGACATTGTGAATTTTGCCAACGTTAGCGGAGACCACTTTTACGCACATGTGGACGAGACTAGTCTGGATGGTACCATTTTTGAAAAGCGAGTCGCTCATGGATACTATCTGTTGAGCAAAGCCGCAGGTTTGTTTGTCGATCCTAAAAAGGGGCCTGTTCTTTTGAATTACGGAGTTGAAGAAGCGCGCTTTACGAAGCCTGTTTATCCGGGTACAACAATCGGAGTGCGGCTTACCGTAAAGGAGAAGGTGGAACAAGAAAAGCGATCAGACGAAGACATTCGAAAGGGGATTGTGAGATTTTATGTTGACATGTATGATAATGAGGACGAAACCGTTGCTTTGGCTACCATTTTAACCATGGTGAAATTCCGCGATCAGGAATGAACCATACCCTCTTAGCAGATGGTCATATCCGGGTCTACCCACTTTGCATCAAAAATGTTTAGGATGAGGAATGTGCTAATCGCCATGTTTTTGTCCATCGCTTGCATTGCATGGGGTCAAAACAAACCGGCATCAGAGGAATTCATTCATCTTTCAGGCGCTGAACTTCAGCGCGATTTAGACAGTTTGTCGTCATGGATTTTAGCCACACATCCTGCCCCATTCGCCTACTGTTCAGAAAATGATTGGCTTGAGAAACTCAAGCAAAATCGAGAAACACTGCAAGACGGCGGAAATCTATTCACAGCGGCGAAGGTTTTCGCTGATTTGACCAACCTGCTACACGATAGCCATACAGGAATTTCATTGCAATCGTTTGCAAATCGGCTGGCACGTTCCAATGGTCAAATTGGTATTGAAGTCGCAACAGTGGAAAATCAAACCGTTGTAGTCCATGATTGGTATCATACAATTGCTCCGGGAACTATCATTGCTGCAATCGAAGAGGCTAATGCACGATCCCTCCTTGGAATGGCGCTCTCTCTAGTACCACAAGAAGGACATGCGATGGTTTCCCAACTGCGTATGGCTGACCGGTTATGGAATGATCTCGTGCCGTTTGCCCTTGGAGCAGTTGAAGGCGATAGTCTTAAAGTTGCTCATGCCTCAGAAGATAATTGGATCTTCAAACTTGAAGTTCATCCAAAGTCTGAATTGGACAGCATCAAGGCTTTGGTTAAAAAGCCCGCAATTTCATGGCAGCGATTGCCAGATCATCCAGATGTGATCAAATTGACCATTCGATCGTTTCACCCGGAAAACACGGCTAAGTTTAGACGGCAACTAAAGGCATGCTTTCAAGAGATTCGGTATGCCAGTCGCCGCAATGATTCGAGATTGGCCGGAGTGGTTCTTGATTTGCGAAACAATTCTGGAGGCCACATCGCAATTATGGCCGAGGTACTCGCATATCTGACAACGACGGATGTTCGCCTGCCATATGGCGTGCAAGTCAGGCATAGCCCACTCGCTCAAGAGGGATTGAATTCTAGGTTTAGTTTGCAGGCTTTATTCGCTCGGGGTTACGCTTCGAACTTTAAAGAACTGAACGATACAATGCGAAAAACCCACGCACAAGAGATGAGTTTCGTGCAATTTGAAGCTCCTATTAACCCGAGAAAAAGACTCTGCTATGACGGTCCTATGGTCCTGTTGATTAACGGCTTGTCTGCCTCCGCTTCCGTGTCCTTGGCATCATGGTTTGTGCGCTCTGGGCGAGGGAAAACTATAGGAGAGCCACCCATGGGAAGCATCAGCGGAACCTTTGGGAATCCCATTCAACTGACAATGCCTACTTCTAGGATTCAAGTGAATGTATCCACTGCCCGCTATTACACCCAGGCTCCAATCCGTTGGGAATCTCAGCCTCTTCTTCCTGACCATCCCACCAGCATGACCATACAAAATTACATCGATGGACGCGATCCATGCTTGGAAAAAGGAATTGAATCTTTAAAAGAGACCTCGAAAAATTCCTTTTGATTAATTTGCGCCAAATGACAATCCATCGAATGTACTTTTCATTTTCTGCTGGTTTTTCAACCTGTGTTTTTATCTGTTTCCTCCTAGTAAGTTGTTCCGAAAAACCTCCGCTTGGATTGCACGATGAGGTGAATCCTTTCATCGGAACAGGAGGCCATGGTCATACTTACCCGGGGGCAACGGCTCCGTTTGGGATGGTACAATTGAGCCCAGACACGAGGCTTACCGGATGGGACGGCTGCGGTGGTTACCATTATTCAGATACTGCCATTTATGGATTTAGTCATACCCACCTTCAGGGAACAGGTGTTTCTGATTATGGTGACATTTTATTTATGCCCTGCACGCAATTCAAGGCCAATTCAGACTCTTGGCCCGAACGTTACAAAAGCAAATTTTCGCATGATTCGGAAAAAGCATCTGCTGGTTTTTATGCCGTGGACCTTATCGATCATGGAATCCACGTGGAATTGACCACAACGCCGCGCGTTGGAATCCACCGTTATCGCCTTGAACAGCCAGATACTCTGACACTTGTGGTTGACATGAACCACCGTGATGAGCTTGTCCATTATAGTATCTATCCGTTAGACGACACTACTTTGGTTGGCCACCGTGTTTCTGACAATTGGGCCAGAGAACAGCACGTATATTTTGCTGCACGTTTTGACCGGCCATTTGAGTGGCGAGATCAATTGACGGAAATGAGTGATTTGGGTTTTGACGATACAGGGAAATTGCTCAAAGAGGTGGAATACGTGCCCGTATTCGCGTGTGATTTCGGTGTGATTGATGAACTCAATAGCCGCGTTGGATTAAGCTTTGTAAGCATTGAAGGTGCATTGCAAAACTTGGAGTTCGAGACGCCTGTTTCGGACTTCGATTATTACAAGGATCAAGCGGCCGATGCCTGGGATGAGCAATTGTCGACAGCTGTAGCTGAAGGAGGTTCTGATGATGAGCGCAAAAAGTTTTACACTGCACTCTACCATTGCTTTACTACTCCAAATGTTGCCAGTGATGTGGATGGTCAATACCGAGGCACTGATCTCTCCGTTCATCAGCTTGCGCAGGATGATGGATTGCATTACACGGTTTTTTCACTCTGGGATACGTACCGTGCGCTACACCCATTATTGAATTGGCTTGAACCGGTTCGTTCACGTGACTTCATCAGGACCATGCTTCGTATGTACAAGCAAGGGGGACAGTTGCCTGTTTGGGAACTGGCTGCAAATTACACGGGATGCATGATTGGGTACCACAGTGTTCCTGTCATTGCAGACGCCAAGACTTGGGGGATAGGTGGCTTCAATCAATCGCTTGCACTAGAGGCCATGGTTCAAGCAGCGGACAGCCTTCACTTGGGCCTTCCTGCATACAAAGCTAACGGCTATATATCACTTGACGAAGAGCACGAATCAGTGTCCAAAACGCTCGAATATGCATTTGATGACGCCTGCATTGCATCGTTTGCTAAGAGCATAGCATCCAGTCAAGAAGAAGAGGTCGCAAGAGACATCATAGAGATTTCAAGCATATTTCAAAACAGAGCGCTCTCCTACCGCAACCTATTCAATGTGGAAACGGGATTCATTCAGCCCAAAAAAGGTGGAGCTTGGTTGGCCAACTTTGAACCCCGTGAAGTGAACTTCAACTACACCGAAGCAAATGGATGGCAATACAACTTTTATGTGCCGCACGATATTAGCGGACATATTCAGCTTTTGGGTGGTCCGGAAAACTATGAAGCCCTGTTGGATGCTATGTTCCAAAGCACAAGCGAAACGACCGGTCGAAGCCAGCCGGATATTACAGGAATGATTGGCCAATATGCACATGGCAATGAACCAAGCCATCATATGGCTTATCTGTATGCCTATACTGGGAACCACGCGAAAACAGTCGATTTGGTAACGCAAATTCAAGAGAGTCTCTATCGAAACGCACCGGACGGCCTCTCGGGAAATGAAGACTGTGGTCAAATGAGCGCCTGGCATGTCTGGAGCGCCCTCGGTATGTATCCGGTTTGCCCTGGATCTGATCAATTGGTGGCAGGGATTCCATCATTCAATTCAATTCGTGTGACTCCAAGAGGCACAGCGAATGGAACCGCTTTACGTTCACCTTTGGTGATCAATCGATACGGATCTGGAAGCTCTCTTGCTTCCATCCACTCTTCATTTTCGGAAGCAAAACCAATCAGTGATCACGTTACGTCTTGGTTTAGCAAGAAATCTGTCATGCGTGGAGGTAAGATTCAATTTAATATGGACCATGAGGCGAATGGTATTTTCGGCCAGGATGAAGGTTCTAGGCCATTCGAGTCTTGGTTGGATCAAGGATTTGTGGGAGTACCTATTATAGATGCACCTATGACGTACCGTTCGGAAACCATTGAAGTCCGGCTCCTTCCAAATCCCAAAATGGATCAGATTGAGTACCAATTGACAGATGAATTGAGCAATTATTTGGAAAATGACTGGTTGACCTACACAACGCCCATCACACTCGATGGCTCTGTGAAAATATGGGCAAGAAGCGCGGCTTCCAATGGATCGTATTCGAGTCCTGTGGTTCACAAGGTTTCAAGAATCAGCCACGACTGGAGCTTGAATCTACAAACCAAATTTGATCCGCAATATGCCGCTAGCGGACCCAATGCCCTCATCGATGGAATCAGAGGAGTCAATCATTATCAAAATGGTGATTGGCAGGGGTTTTGGGGAGAGGACGTTACAGGTGTAATCGATTTGAGGAAGAAACAAACGATTCTTTCTATTCAGGTTGGTGCCTTGCGCGACATCAGGCCTTGGATCTTCTTGCCTCGTGCTATTCAAGTTGAGACTTCATTGGACTCAATCGACTGGCACATCTTTGGAGAAGGACTTGCAACACACGATGAGTCGAATGATAACAAAGAGGCCTTGGTGCATCGTTTTCAAATAGGTGGCGCTGCTTTTGCTCAATATGTCCGTTTCACGGTTTTGAATTTTGGAGCATTGCCCAGGAAACATTTAGGCGCGGGGAATCCAAGCTGGGTCTTTTTGGATGAGATTGAAGTTGTGACCAAATAATCGCCATGCACACATCATATATGTTATGGTAAACGAAGATTTCTTGAATGCAGGCTTGGCGCAGACCACATTGCACCCGTTGAATCTGCGCGTGAGCAGGGCATTAGGTTCTATCTTAACATTAGATGATGGAACAGAAATAATTGATTTCGTATCGGGCATTGGCGTTAGTTCATTCGGACACGGTCACCCATCCATAGTGTCCGCACTTAAGAATCAGATTGATAAACACCTCCACGTCATGGTCTATGGCGAAATGCGTCAAGAAGCTCAGGATAAAGCAGCAGAGGCTTTGTGCTCCATGCTTCCAGATACATTGAATGCTGTTTATTATGTGAACTCTGGTGCTGAGGCGATCGACGGTGCTCTGAAGCTTGCCCGCTCGATGACAGGAAGGCCAAAAATCATGGCTGTTCAAGGTGGTTATCATGGAAATACCTTTGGCGCCTTAAGTGTAAGTTCGAATGAATCAAGAAGGGCTCCATTTGAGCCTCTTCTTCCTGGTGTACAATTCATGAATTGGAACGACACCGAGGCACTAAGTTGCATTGATAAGACGCATGCTGCTGTAATTGTCGAAACGGTTCAGGGAGATGCAGGGATTCGCATTCCGTCAAAGGATTGGCTGCAATCCCTGCGCTACAAATGCGACGAACAAGGTGTGTTTTTGATTTTGGATGAAATTCAGTGTGGAATGGGCCGGACTGGGCGTCCTTTTGCTTTCGAGCACTTCGATATTGTCCCAGACATCCTCTGCCTAGGAAAGGCTTTGGGAGGTGGCGTGCCAATGGGAGCATTTGTCAGCTCAAAACAAAATATGCGGCAGTTCGCGGACTCCCCTGAATTGAGCCATATCACGACATTTGGAGGGCATCCCCTCCCCTGCGCTTCTTCTTCTGCGGCTTTAGAGATTTTGAAAAAACTTGACCACGACACGATTGAAGCGCGAGCAAAGGTATTTGAAGATGAGATTTCGACCCACCCGCTTGTTCAAGAAGTTCGACGAATCGGAACGTACATCGCTGTGGAACTGAAGCATGTTGAAGCGGTTTCATTCTGCGTTCACCATGCCTTGTCAAATGGTTTGCTGATTTACTTCTTTTTGAGCACTCCAAGTGCGTTTCGGGTTGCTCCTCCTTTGACGATGACAGAGTCAACGTGGCGACAGGCTACAAAAATATTGGTGCAGACTCTTGACGCCTATGAGGCCGGAAGTTGAGAATGTTTTTCTAAAAAAGTTGCCATGTGGTGGATGGATCTTTTCGCTTCTGGTAGGATATCTGGAAACAATTGCCAGCCGTGCAGAGAAGCTTTCTCAATTCGAAATTCGAAGTCAACTTTTTGCTCTTTTAATTGCGTGGCCAATGCCTCAGAATCGGACCAGAGATATTCCGCTCTGGAAGCTTCTAGATAAACGGGTGGCCACTGATCCAGTGGAGCCATTATGGGCGAAGCGAGGGGGTCCATTGGAGAATGCCCCTGCAAGTAATGTGTAGCGTACTCGAGCATGTCGAGTCTTTCAAACGGACTCCATTCAGCTTGGCTCATTGTATTGCTCTCTGATGATGCGCGCAAGTCAATCCATGGAGACAACAAAATCAATCCCGCCGGAAGAGTCAAGCCGCGCTCTATGGCCATGTTCAAAACAGCTGCTGCCAAATTGGCGCCTGCCGAATCACCCATCAACCAAATAGGCTCATCTGTTTTTGTCAGATCCACGAAGCATTCCAGTAATTCTTCGAGCGCTTTAGGAAATGGATTTTCTGGTGCAAGACTGTAATCGGGCAGCCAAACCTCCGTTCCAGTCTTGGCCGCTAACGCAGTTGCAAGAGCTCGATGGGTCCGCATTGAGCCAAATGCAAAACCACCTCCATGAACCAATAGCACACGAGTTCTTCCCTTTGGTTTTTCTGACGCAGAGGGGTTTGAGTAGATTTTGGCCGATACAATACTGCCCAATTTTGTTTCCTCATATGTGACCCCAAATTGTCCTGGGTAGAGTCGAGCAAAACCATCCAGCGAAATTCGGATTTGTTCAGGTGTCATTTTAATGACATCTCGCCTCCAACTTCGCCCCAATTGATGCGTAATACTTATAAATCGTTGTGGAATGTTCCACAAGGACGAAGGTAGTTTGGGCATGGATTCAGTTTCTGAGAGCAGCGGATTGGAAAATTGGATAACGATTCACACTGCCCTCATAATGTTTGGAATTAAGATAAAGCCAATTCAATTGGGCACGGCTACTACTGGTAAGATTGTTGTCGTTCATTTTTGCCGTGTGAAACCGCTTCTTGAGTCGCTCATCCGATTCGAGCATTTCAAGTGCGGTTTCTTCAAAGACATAAGAACTGTAATACTCTTTCTGCTGCATTGCGCTGTCGAAGAAATTCCAAGTGAAATAGGAATCATGGCCGCGCGGATCTAAGATTTCCGCCAAAAACCTCGCTCCTTCTTGTCGTGACGGAATTATCCAATCACCTTGAAAAAGTCGCACCTGTTCAATCCTGTAGTCGATTGAGTCCAATTGATTGATGTGGTGACCTTCGTAGGGCGACTTACTGGCCTCAAAACCGCGAATGTAAAAGACCTTCAGGTACATTGTAGTGTCTGCCGGCAATTGCTGCATCTCGATCTCATTCCATGTGCAGCGTTCCACCACTTCTCTCCATGCCTGTGGAAGGATATAAAATTCAGGAATGTTCACCACATCGTCGGCAACATAATGATCAAAGAATGGAATGTCCCGTTCCCAGACTTCATTGCGGTTGTATTTCAAACGAAGCGCCCCTGTCACACTGCTAATTTCCCTTCGTGACTCGAAACCCTTGAACGGAATCATTGTTGAATCTTGTTGATCAAGGGTCCAGTGAACGGGTAGCTTAAGGGCATTTGAGATTCGAGTTTTTTCCTCTTTCCGCAATTGTTGAATTTCCGTGCCATTCTCAACAGTGAACTCGATGATGCACTCTAAGATTTTCAAGGTCGCCTCGACACGAACCGGAAAGGATTTGAGCATATGGGCTTCTGTTGTAAACCCCAAGGTTCCGAACAAAGTGGTAAAGCCTGTGCTGTACCGAGGTGTTTCTAAGAATTCAATGATTCCCGATTCGGGAGTTTGATTTCGGGTATTTACGTATGGAACAATGGGCTCTCCTCGATCTGCCATAGAACGTGCAATGGTCGGTTGCATTACATTCTTGAGATAAGGTCCTACAATAGGGCCAGCCTTGTCAGGTTGCGTAGTGATCAAAGTCATCGCAAAGGGATAATCCGCTCCATTGCTCGTGTGAGTATCAATAAATACATCGGGGTCAATGCTGTGAAATAGGCGGACAAATGACTCTGCATTTTGGCTGTCCATTTTTATGAAATCCCGGTTCAAGTCAAGGTTCCGAGCATTTCCTCTGAATCCATATTGCTCAGGACCGTCTTGATTTGTGCGTGTGCAACAGTTTCGATTCAGCGCTCCTCCTACATTGTACATGGGGATAATCACCACATCTAATTTTGACAAAAGCTTTTGCTGCCGTTCTGGATTGCTTTGCAAGTCACGCACCCAGGCAATGGAGGCGTCGACTCCACAAGGTTCTCCAGGATGAATGGCATTATTTACAAGCACACATGCCTTGTTGTTTTCTGATGCTCCTATGACTTCTAGACCTTCTTTATTGTCGATTTCACTTGCCATCTCGCTCAAGACAAAAGCATGAATCGGTCGACCGACATCGCTTTTGCCAATTTCAAGGAATGTCGCATTTTCCATTCGGTCTGAAAGCGATTGAAACGCAGAAATGGTTTCGCGCCAAGTAGGTGTTGCATTGTTTGAAATATCAACAGCAGGATCTCCTTGATCACTTTGGCCAAATACTTGAGCGATGCACAGCGACATCCATAAGCAGTGCATACTCCTAAAATGGCCTATCAGGGACATTAGTGACCGCAGCTGTGGAGTTGTTTGTTCGTATTTCATCAATTCACTTTCAAACTTTGGACAAAAGTCGGAACTTTACCCCATGATTCGATTCACGCCACCTTCCAAAGCAGAATTGGCTCCGGGAAAGGTTCTTCTTTCCGAGCCGTTCATGAGCGATGCTTATTTTGGAAGAAAGGCAATTTTGCTTTGCGAGCACAATGAAGAAGGCTCCTTTGGTTTTGTGCTCAACAATTTTGTGCAAGTAGATTTGAATGAGTTGTTAGAAGAACTGCCGGCATGGGATGCGAGAATTAGCCTTGGTGGACCTGTTAAGCACAGCAATTTGTATTATCTCCATACAAAGGCTGATGCTCCAGGTGCTGTTGAGGTGAAAGAGGGTTTGTACATGGGAGGTGATTTTGCTTGGTTGAAATCCATTCTCGAGATCGGGGATGCAAGCGAACAAGATTTGCGCTTTTTCATTGGCTATGCTGGCTGGACTCCGGGCCAGTTGGAATCAGAGATCAAAAGCCACTCTTGGTTTGTCACAGAAGCCTCTACTAAAGACATAATGGATACAAGAACGGAGGAAGAAACATTCTGGAAACAATTGATTGAAGGGATGGGGCAAGGCTTTGGACACATTGCAAATGCCCCTTCGGACCCTTCTTTGAATTGAATTCTCGGCGACCGCTAACTACCACTCCATTTTAACGCGATAGCCAGCATGTCTTCGCACATTGAAGACTGAGCCGTCCTCGAAGATAAAATACTGGCCTTTAATTCCGACCAACTTGCCTTCGATCACGGGTACTTTGTCCAAGCGCACGCTTTGTACTTTAACTGGGTAGTGAGTCACAGGATAGTCAAAAATATGGGCAGCACTTTCGTCGTCGAAAAAGCTTTCGTAAACCGTGCCAAGCGCTTCAAAACAATCTTCACGGCATTCTTCCAAAGCTTTTGTGTCTGCGGTAACCTCTTGAAGCATCTTGCGATAATTGGTCTTGTCTGCTAGCATTGATTTCAGCGCAACCTCCATCTCTCCTGCCAATTGACGATAGGGAACGTTGGCAACAACAATAGCCCCTACGGCGCCCTGATCATGCCATCGATAGGGCCGATTGGTTGAGCGGGTTACGCCGACCTTGAAGCCACTTGTTTGGCTGACATAAACACAATGAGGCTGATTGTGGTGGGCCTGCTCCCAATCAAAATCACGCAGGGCAATTCCCTCATGGATTCTGCTTAACTCGGGACGCAGGACACTTTCTACAGCGCTTGGTGCTGCAATCCAAGCGCTGTAACTAAGACCATCTCCGAATGCCTTAGGTATGGTTTTGCCGGTAGAAGCGCAATGAATGATTTTTCGAAATGAAACTGTGACATCAGAACCAATCAAGGCCTCAACGGACAGCGGTTCCATGGGGCACAAGACATCTGCTCCAGACATTGTATAGCACACTTTCGAACGAGTTCCGGGAGTACTCATTGTACTCAATTTTCGCAGATTCCCTTCCCATATCATGCTTCGAAAATAGTCGATTAAGGTTGCAATAATGTATGATTTCTCGGAATTATCACGAAGAATCCGTATCTTACGCTCACGATTAAATTCACACGCATGAAACACATTTTACTCTTGGCCGGGCTGGCATTTAGCTTATCAGTCATCTCACAGACGCTTTACGAAGAAGGCTTCGAAGATTTCGCCGCAGGCGATTATATCTCAACGAGCCCTGTTTGGATTACTTGGGCTGGAGGAAATGAGACCGCAGAAGACGCTCAGGTTTCGACAGACCAAGCCCATGCCGGCATGCATTCCTTGCATGTTTTCGCCAATACAGCAGCGGGTGGTCCTATGGATGTTGTTCTTACGGCTGGTTTGGATGGCGGAGTTTATGAGGCATCATTTTGGATGTTTATTCCTGAAGGTTCTTCTGGGTACTATAACGTTCAAGAGGATGTGGCTCCAGGTGTTGGCTGGGCGTTCGACGTGACATTTGCATTCTCTGGCGACTTCCAAGTTACTGCCGACGAAGCTCCTGCTGGAGGCGGTTCTTTCCCGCTTGATCAATGGTTTCAAGTCCATCATTTGATTGACATGGACAACGATGTCATCACATTGTCAGTTGATGGAGTTGAGAGTGATGCATTTCCATTTGATTCACCGTTTGGTGGCATTAACTTCTTTGGATACGGGGATGGACAAACAGTTGGGAATTACTACGTAGATGATATCGATCTCTCGGCGTCTAACCCTTCCTCAATATTGACACTTGACAATGAACTTTCCTTCACTTTCGGTCCAAACCCCGCTTCAAACTACGTGAATGTTCAAGGCCAACCCAACGACGCTTGGATGCGCGTAATTGCGCTCAACGGCCAGCTTGTTATGGAAGGTCAATTGAACAACCTTTCGAAAGGCGAATTCATCGAGTTTAACTTGGAAGACGGAATTTACTTTCTTGAATTGACTTCAGGTCAAGAGCGCTCCACGCAACGATTGGTGATTAGTCAATAATTAAAGAGCTGCGTAAAGAACTTTAAAAAGCTCGCTCCGGCGGGCTTTTTCTTTTTTTAAAAATTATTTCGGCATGTTTTTTGTCACACAGAACATGTGAACAGCATCTCCATGGACCTCGTGAAAAACAGCATTGGTCAATTAATTTTGAGGAGTCAAATGCTCCATAACACTTTATAAATGATTCGACATTTTGCTCCTTTAGTTTTGGTATTTGGATTGCTCGCGGCATCCACGTTGTTTGTCAAAAGTGCAGCTCAAAGCCCAGCCTATTCCATTGATGTAACCATTGAGGGCCTGTCGAATGACACGGTTTACCTCGCCCATTATTATGGGAATAAGCTTTACTATTCAGACACAGCGATTACAAGCCTGGCCGGCCAAGTGGTGTTTCCTGGTCGTGCCTATGATAAATGCGGGAAGCATGCAATCGTGATGCCTGGACCCAAGTATTTTGAATTCCTCGCTGTGACTGAGAATATTGTGCTCAAGACAAAGGCGAGTGATCCTACTCGGTATGTAGAAGTCATTGAAAGTGCCGAGAACAAGGTGTTTTACGATTATTTGGGCTTTATCCAAGAACGAAGGAAACTTGCCCAGCCATTTGAGTCTGTGCTCGCTGATTCCAATGCCACTAAATCTTCAGCTGCAGATGCACGAAGGTTTCTAACGGAATTGGGGGAAGAAGTTGGCGAGGAGCAGCAACGAATCCTCAAGTCATATCCAAACAAGCTTTTCGCAAAGTATTTGAATATGATCCTAGAGCTAGACATTCCTGATGTGCCTGCGAATATTGAAAACAAGAAGCAATTGCAATACCGTTGGTACCGAGATCATTACTGGGACCGCGTTGATTTCGCTGATCCACGCCTCGTACACGACGGTAGTTTTCATCAAATTTTGGAATCGTATTGGACCCGAGTTATTCCACAAATTCCAGATTCGATGATTGTCATAGCCAATCGGTTGATTGAACAAACCGAGGGAAATGATGAGATGTTTAAGTATATCACTCACTTCATCACGTTTAACTCCGAGTCATCGCAGGTCATGTGCATGGACAAGGTTTTTGTCCATATGGTCGATACATATTATGCAAAAGGAAAAGCCACTTGGTTAAAGGAAGAGCAATTGACGAAGGTGATGGAACGTGCTGATGAATTGCGCGACAGTCAATGCGGAAATCAAATTCCAAATATTATTTTACCTGGTTTGAATCAAAATGAATGGCTCTCACTTTTTGACGTTGATGCTAAATACACCGCTGTAATTATTTGGGAAAGCAATTGCGGGCACTGTAAAAAGGAACTTCCGAAATACAAAGAACTTTATGAGGAATGGAAAGATAAAGGCCTCGAGATTTTTGCCATTGGCAATGACTTTGATCCTGCCCCATGGATTGAATTCGTAACTGAAAATGACTACGAGGATTGGATCAATGTCAGCGACAATCCACAGATAAATGCACAGGATAGTGCGTCAGCTTTGATATATAGTGGTGTTACGACGCTTAAGAGTCTAAACTTCAGAACGACGTTTGACGTGTTTGCCACACCTAAGGTGTTTTTATTGGACAAGGACAAGAAAATTCTAGCCAAGCAGATTGGCGCTGATCAAATGAAAGATTTGTTAGGGCGATTCGACGAGTTAGACTGACGAAAACACATTGTTCATGCTGCCCGAGTTATCGAGGATTGTTGGCACGTTCGCACTGTGCCTATGGTGCAACAAATCACTTTGAAATTTAGTCTCTTGCCACAAATTGTGTTTTCTACGTCTCCAGGTACTATATTTGCGCCTTTAAGTATATTATTGTGAATATTTTTGTAGGAAATTTAGCTTGGGGCGTCGACGACGTTGCCTTGCAAGAAGCGTTCGAAGCTCATGGAGAAGTCGAACGTGCGAAAGTGATCCATGACCGCGAAACCGGAAGGAGCCGTGGTTTTGGATTTGTAGAAATGCCAAATCAAGAAGAAGCCCAAGTGGCTTTGGAAGCGATGGAAGGCAAAGACTTAATGGGTCGCGAGATTCGTTGCAATGAAAGTGAGGCTCGCGAGCGTCGTTAATTAGACTTGCCAATATGTATTGAAAGGGAGGCCATTGGTCTCCCTTTTTTCATTTTAAGAAGTGCCTTACAAGAAAAGGACACCATAAACATCAAGTCACTTCTGTAAGTCCTTATTTACATGCATCGTTGCACGCTGATTCCAATGAAAAACGGACCGGTATAATTACCGATCCGTCTCTTAAAGTAGCGGGAGAGAGACTCGAACTCTCGACCTCAGGATTATGAATCCTGCGCTCTAACCAGCTGAGCTATCCCGCCAAGCGGCTGCAAATATAATGACTAACGTGGTAAAAGCATTCAAATTTCAAATTTTCAATTTGCTCGCAAGAACGAGTCGAAATTCGCTGTAACTTGCCAAACGACAAACCAATCGCATGGATAAGGAAAAATTTCAAGTTGAACGCCCAATAAATAGTTCCAAAGGAGTGCTTTTTAATATGTTCAGCACGCCTAGTGGTCTCGCGGAATGGTTTTGTGATGACGTCAATATCAAGAAGGACGTGCATGTCTTTATTTGGGATGGCAGTGAAGAGAGTGCTCGGTTGGTTACCAAAAAGAGAGACGAGTATATTAAGTTTCGTTGGCTCGAAGACGAGGAAGATAGTTTGGCTACTTTTTTCGAATTTCGAATTAAAATAGATGCCCTTACGGGTGACACAGCAATCGTGATCACCGACTTTGCCGAAGAGGATGAAGTTGATGATGCCAAAGTTCTTTGGTCAGCTCAAATCGATCGCCTGAAACAAGTTCTTGGAGCGTAACCAAGGCCTAATCCCAATCTCGAACGAATTCCTCCAATAGTTGTTTATAATATTGAGAATGCTCAGGCTTGCCGTCGTGCCTAATTCCCAACTCGATATTTAATCTTTCTGGTTCAATCATTGTTGAGGAATTTGATTCGCTCAAAACATCGGCCTTTATCCACTCAGATAGAAAGCGGATAGGACTGTGTGCTGGTGAGCCGGCTATGTCACAGATTCGAATCAATTCAAAGCCGTGTGCTTTTGCACTTTGAATGAGCTCGTGCTTCCTTTCCATTGGCCAAACCATGCATAGTCGCCCTTCTATTTTCAAAGAGTTATGAGCTGATTGCAGTAATTCTTCAAGTGGAAGAGATTCATCGTGCCGCGCCAAATTACGCGCCTTTATGGGCGACTTCGGTTTGTTGTGAAAATAAGGTGGGTTGGTTATGACAAGATCAAAACCTCCACGCTTCTCACGGTTTTTCGCAAACTCTTGCACACTATCCTGTAAAAGGTGCAAGCGAGTGTGAAAAGGAGACGATTGAAAATTGTAAGCAGCTTGCTGCGCTGCGCCGGGTTCAAGTTCAATTCCAAAAACTTCTGCGAGCGGAGCTCTTTGGGCAATCATCAGAGCAATGATTCCTGAACCAGACCCAAAATCAACAGCAGAGTCGACGCCCAATACGTCGCACCACGATGCCAATAGAACAGCGTCTGTGCCAATTTTCATGGCACATTCGTCATCGTAAACCGTGAATTGTTTGAAGTCGAAACGACGATTGCCAGATTTGCCCAAGGTTATGCTTTTGTTCTTCGGTTTTGCCACGTTTCAAAAACTGGGAAATCCGCCACTCGTTGTTGAGGAATTTCTTCTAGAGCGCTGACTTCTATTGCGTGAGCCCTCATATCAGCGGGCAATTGTTGGTACAATGCGGTGCCTTCAATTTTATGGGCAATCATTTTATCGGAGACATCACCAATTCGCTTGCCTGGGTTTCCGACAATCAAACTGCGCAATGGCCATTCAGTCTGTGCTTTAATGAGCGAAAGTGCTCCAACAATGGATTCTGCTCCCAATTTTACGTCATCAAGAAGAACGGCATTCATGCCAATCATACATTGATGCCCAATCGTTGCGCCATGAATCATAGCGCCGTGGCCAATGTGTGAGCCACTTTCAAGATGGACTTTTTTGCCCGGAAACATGTGAATGACAACATTTTCCTGAACGTTGCAACCATCTTCGATCGTGATTTCTCCCCAATCACCGCGCAAGACGGCTCCAGCTCCAATAAAGCATTTGGCTCCTATGGTAACATGACCAATGATGCTTGCCATAGGATGGACATAACTACTTGGATCTACCACGGGTACCATGTCCTTGAATGATTGAATCATAATCGTTGCGTTAATTCCGCGGTTGGACATTCTTTAAAATTGTAGCATAGCCCTGACCTACACCGATGCACAAAGTGACAAGTGCATATTTCTTTCCGCTTCTCACTAACTGCTTCGAAGCAGAGAGCAAAAGCCGGGCGCCAGTCATGCCAAGGGGGTGTCCTATCGCAATCGCACCACCCATTGGATTGATTCTTGCATCGTTATCCTCAAGTCCCCAGCTCCGGGTGCAAGAAAGTGCTTGCGCTGCAAACGCCTCATTCAATTCAATCAAATCCATATCTGTCATTCGAAGTCCTGCCCGCTTTAGCGCAAGTTCTGAGGCATTTACAGGACCGATACCCATAATTCTAGGCTCCACTCCGACAACAGCCATTGAAATCACCTCGGTAAGTGGCGTGAGCCCATGGCTTTTCAATCCACTTTCAGAAGCATATAGCATGGCACAAGCTCCGTCATTAAGTCCTGAAGAATTTCCTGCGGTGACACTCCCTCCCTCCTGTTTAAACGCTGGTCGAAGCTTCGCTAAGGCCTCCCGCGAGGTATTGGGGCGAATGAATTCGTCTTCTGCAAAAATTAGGTCTTCTTGTTTTCTTCTTGGAATAGCAACTTCTATCATCTCCTCTTGCCTGAAATTTCGGGAAGCGGATGCTTTTTGATGAGACCAAACTGCAAAGGCATCTTGATCGTCGCGTGATATTTTGTGCAAAGCAACCAGATTTTCAGCCGTTTGCCCCATTCCTTCTGTGCCGTATACAGCATCTAGTTTTGGATTGATGAATCTCCATCCAAAACTGGAGTCAAATAATTGACTGTCACGTCCGAAAGGTTTGGAGGCTTTGGACATCACCCAAGGACCGCGTGTCATGTGCTCCACCCCTCCTACAATAGCTAAGTCTCCATCTCCCATATGAAGCATACGCGAGGCATGAGCCCCAGCAGCCATGCCCGATGCACAGAGCCGATTGATTGTTTCACCGGGGACAGAAGTTGGCAAACCCGCAAGAAGCGACGCCATACGCGCAACGTTTCGATTGTCTTCTCCTGCTTGGTTTGCACAGCCCAAAAGAACATCACTAATCGATGCGGGATCTACGTTTGGGAAACGACCCATTAACGCTTTAATTGGAATCGCAGCCAAATCATCCGTTCGGATCGGAGCGAGTGTTCCGCCAAAGTTTCCAACTGGAGTTCTTACTCCGTCTACTATGTATGCATTCATGAGATTTCAACCATGTAATGGTCAAAGATAGAAGGAACCGCACTGAAGCTTGCATCTCGAATGGGCTTACTTTGTTCCATGCGTATCGCAGTCCTTTCTGTATTCCCGCCATTTAGAGGTGGAATAGCACAGTTCAATGCAAGCATGTGCAATGCATTTGAGGCTGAGGGCCATGATTTGTTACGTGTCAATTTTAGTCGTCAGTACCCACATCTTTTGTTTCCCGGAAAGAGTCAATTTGAATCTGACACGTGTGTTTTAGAGAATCCTCTGCTTGACTCGATCAATCCAATTTCATGGGGGAAAACCGCTCGATTTGTACTCGAGTTTTCTCCGGATATAGTGGTGATTCCATTTTGGCAAGTCTTCCTGCTTCCATCGCTAACGTCAACGATCAGACACATCAAGTCGCGCTCGCCCAACGTCGAAATAATCGGCTTAATGCACAACGCCACCCCACATGATTCTCAATTTTTAGCAGCACTCCTTGTAGGTAGATTCCTTAGCAATGTTGATTCTGCCTGGACTTTGAGCGCTTCTGTAGCCGCTCACCCTATCCTGCGCTCGAAATCGACCCGAGTCAAGGAGCTATTCCACCCGACATACAATCACTTTCCCCCTCTTTGTGACAAATCGAATTCCCGCTCAAAACTAGGATTGCCTCAATCAGATGAGGCACACGTCCTTTTGTTCTTTGGCTTGATTCGGCCTTACAAGGGCCTCGATGTCTTAATCCATTCTCTTCAATTGCTAAAAGGATCATCCAAGCCAATCCACTTAGTCATCGCAGGGGAGTGCTATGAGGACTGGTCAAAATACGAGATGCTGATACAAGCATCTGGCGTGAGCCCTTGTGTGCATGTATATAATTCTTTTATCGCCGACGAAGATGTGCCGGTATTCTTTGGTGCTGCTGATTTGGTATGCCTGCCCTATCGCACGGCGTCTCAAAGCGGAGTGACTGCAATAGCCATCCAATACGGAAAGCCCGTTGTGGCCAGCGCCGTTGGTGGACTCGCGGAGTACTTCGAAGGGAATTCATTGGGCAATACATGTCCACCGAATGACGCCAAACTACTTGCAGCTGCGATTGCAAGTCAGTTGGACGCCCCATCCCCATCACAGGATGATATCAAAATTCTGCAGAGGCGTTTTTCTTGGAAAACTTTCGTTCAACGAGCACTTTCTGGAGAAGATTCGTTGGTGGGTGAGGCCTCTAAGTTTTGATCAAAAGGACGCTGACAGCAGCGGGTCAAACACAAATGTCTGAACAAGAACGATTTCTCCTTTGTACCGGGCGTACATGCGCGCGCCATCCCAGGGATTGAGGTTTCCTGCTTCATCGAAAGTATCCATAGTTGGCTTCTTCCAAAGCAATTCCACATTTGCGGTAACGGTCGAGTCAGCATTCCATGCGGTTAGTGTAAATGCAGGTGGAACCTGTTTAATACTGTCGAGAGCGCTTTCACTGAGGTGATTGTTGTAAGTCTCTAGATGGACTTTGCGAAATCGATTGAAGTGATTTTGCATTGCGATTGTATCTCGCCGTGTTTTGTTCATTCCTGTGCACGATAGAAATCCAGAAGAATCAACTCGCAAAACGTAATCCAAATTGGTTTCATGCCCTTGAACACGCACACCTCCGAGAGATCTGCCCGGGAAATCGAATATCCCCGTGTATCTCCATTCCCTTTCATCGGTAAAAAAGCGTGTAGAAAGAAATCCCGTAAAACCCTCCATATGTGTAATGAACGGTTCTTCGGCAACATTGCCACTTGCATCTCCTAGCAACATGTAAGTGCCTGTGTGGCTCTGTGTAGAGGTTCCGATGTACCAAACTTTTGCGGGGCTATCATCGCCTTGGTATATCTCTACTTTCTTAGCTCTGCCGGCCAGAAGCCTATTTACAGTGACCAATTCAGCTTGAGGGACTGGGCTCTGAACCTTGACGCGCTTGAACGTTTTTAGCAACAAATCAACAGCATCTTTCCGAGCATAGTGCTCGCCATTTAACGTCCAATACCTCTGACCAGGAACACGTTCAATAAGCGCTTGATTTCCATCCTTGTCAGCGATGAATATTTTATTCACCAATGCGGTGTCCTTGATCGCAAAAGATGAAGCCTCAATTCTATCGATTTCAGCAGAACCAGTCTGTCCAAACTCACGCATGAGCACGGCGGCAACTGTTACAGCGATAAGAATATAAAAAAGACGTAAGTTTCGATTCATGGTGTCAATGTTTATTCCGAAATAGTTTCGCAAATCGCTTGCGTCTTAATGAGGTAAAAAGCAAACCAAAGCTTATCGTTATGAGCACCGGTGTGCCCATAGCGATCATTTGCCATCCCAATCGCTCTTGCCGCACGCGTTCTTTGTTCAAAGGCCGCAGTGTAATCGTTTTTGAGCGTACAGATAAGGCGGATGATTCGTCCAACAAGTAGCTTATGGTATTGCGCAAAAAGTCCTTGTTATCATAAACGACCTTGCCTGCATAGCGGTCATATCCAAGAGGTAGAATCATGGGGCCATTGGGTCCTTGCTTTACCTTATTCCGAGCTAGATCTCCATCGCCTATAAATATCTGCGCCGTTGGGACACTTTCGTCTGAAAAGGCAAATGCCGGATCATCTATCAACGAAGGCGGTAAACGATTCACGAACGCGGATTGAAATGTACCCTCAACCAACACGGCAAGGGTCTGATTAGGCACGGTGTTTTGTGTGAAATAGTCCGGCGTCAATTCCACGATGTTGCTGGAAACGCGTACCGGAGATTTGTATTCACGCGACATTTGTGAACTTGACAGCAAGATTGTCTTGTCTAATTTTCCAGACGAAAGGACGGTATCGATACTAGAAACAAAGTCGAAATGAATTGGGTCCAAATTGGTCGTAATGGGATGACTAATGCCCTGAGGAATGGCTATAGGTGCGAAATACCAATTGAACACCTGCATGTTGCGTTGATCGCCGTTTGGTCCCGCATCCAGAACAACGGGAGCGCATTGCGCATCAATCACGAGATTTCGGTTAAAACGCACACCGTATTGAAAGAACAGGTCCGCTAGGCCAAGATCACTGGATGTGGCCATAGTCGTTTGTCGGCTGGCTAAGCTGTCTCGGTCGGTGAATAGTGGATCAATAAGCCATAAGACCCGACCTCCATTCATGATGAATTGATCAATGATAACCTGATCCTTTGAATCAAATGTAGAATCAGGTTTTGCAACTATTGCAAGGTCAAACCGATTCGTTCTTCGCTTCATTCCATCGAGAAGTTCAGACAAAATATTGAGCTGCCCGTCAATCTTAACGCGCAGAACATCGTAATCCTCATCCAGCTCCATGGTCAGGTCTGCCATTTGCGCTTCATCAAGTTCGCCATGGCCTTCTAGGATTGCAATTTTTGGGCGATTAGGCCTCGTCAACCTTCGAATGCCGCTCGTCAATTCATACTCAATGGCGTTTACCGAACCTTGAATCATTAAGTCGGTTGGCTCTGGAGAATCAGATTTGAAAAACTGAACGACTTCGCGGTTGCCTCGGTACGTTAAAATAGCAGCAGGCCAGACCGTTTTGAAAGCTTGCAGACCATTTTTCTCAAACGCTATGCGAGTAAACTGAAGACCCTGCTCAATCAGCTTTTCTTCGTTCTGGCCAATGGTCTGGCGGTCATCGATGTCGTATATGTCTACAAATTGAAAGCGTAACTTTCCTTGGGCTGATCGGCCAAAATCTTGCAGTTGATTCCGAATTGATTGCTCCAACCTTTTCCAGTTGGCCGGGTATTCACCACTCAAGTAACACGTAACAAACAATTCATCTTCAAGGCTTTCCAGCAAATCAGTACTGGCCTCTGTCATGGTGAAACGGTTGTCACTTGTTAAGTCAAAGTGCACCGGTACGCCCCAAGAAATGAAGTAAATGACGAAAGCAATGGCTGTTCCCAAAGCCCATCGTAAAAGTTCTGGCTTCTTCTGGCTCCGCTTCCAAACGATTGCAAGCCGAGCGGACCACAAAAGAAGAAAATCCAAAAGAAGAAAGTAGGCTGCATCGCCTCCATCGAGCAATCCTCTGCTAATCGATTGATAATGAGACTGCATGCCCAGTTGAATGAAGGGCAATTCCCATTGCCCCAACCAATCAAAACTGGCAAGCGCGGTAAATCCTATGAATCCAAAAACCAAAGAAACTGCAGTGATTAAAAAAGCGACCAAGGCATGGGAAGTTAAAGCGGAAGCGAACACTCCAAATGCGGTAAATGCCGAACCTAGAAGCACCAAGCCTAAATAGCTCCCGTAGATCGCTCCTAAGTCAAGGTTCCACTGTGGCTGTCCGAGCAGCCCTATGACGGGCAAGAAAATCAACGTTGGAATTAATGCCAAAAGGAATACACTCAGTGCCCCAATGAATTTGCCAAACACTAGTTGCATTTCTGAAATAGGCTTGGTCACCAAAAGCTCCATTGTGCCGGTCCCCATCTCTTCAGAAAAGCTCCGCATCGTGATCGCAGGAATCAAGAACATCAATATCCAAGGGGACCAAGTAAACAGGGCATCAATGTTTGCCTGACCATTATCGAGCACATTCCATTCACCTGGAAAAACCCAAAGAAATAGTCCTGTCAAAAGCAGATAAGCAGATACTACAACATAGCCCGTAAGGGTGCTGAAAAAAGATCGGAGTTCTTTGCGGATAAGTGCCTTCATCGTGAAGTGCAAATCTATACGCCGAGCGTCAATTCACCAGAAACTTCCCAATCTACAGACCAAGCAATTGGCTCGTTGTTGAATTTCGCTTTGGTCTTCGGCCAGATCACACCAAATAACTCTGATTTCCGGTAGTTATTGAGGTCTTCTTCCTCTGACCATAAACTTAACGTTGTGCGCAGTTCCGGAGATGATTTTGACTTCAGTAGCATGACACGCTTGCATCCGGGCATGTCCTCAATTTGTGGTTGAATTGCGATGAACATCTCATCAAAATTCTCTACTTCGCTCGCTTTGAAGTCCATTCTCACAATTCGCAAAACACCCATTACAATTGATTTTCAGATTGAAAGTTAATCCGAATGGCTTGATCCTTGCGCAATCCCAACATTGCGTCAGCCCCACCATGACCTCCGGGAGCGCTGTGATTATTAACAGCAATTTCTAAGAATCCATTGTGATTGAATAGTGCCAACTCTTTACCAATGGCCACGTCATGGTAGTGAATGCTAAGCTGCCGTATGGTCATCCTGGGTGTGCGCATCTGTATTTCAAATGAACGGGCTTTCCCCACTCGAGAGAAAGCATCCTTTGTGATATTGGTAATGACATTTCCGTAGTCGTCTATGAAAACGACGTGCCCTATAATCGTATCCTCCTCAAAACTCAGACGCCGCGGTTGGGCATCTCTTAACTCGCCGACGGGACGACCAATCAAATCGGCTCGTCCACCTCGAGCAAGGTGAGCAGCTGCCAAAATAAACACTTCTCGTTCTGGGAAGGTGGGGGAATCGATGTCAAGGTTCAGTCCAGAAAAATCAAAAACGGATTCCGGCTCAGTGTCTGAAAGCAATCGAAATACCCCCGTGTCTGCGCCGATGTAATGTTGTCCTTGAAATGTAACCAAACGATGCGGTGATTCTGGCGTGCTAGCACCTTGTACACAAATGACATGGATCGTTCCACGAGGAAATTCACCCGAAACAGATCGCAGCATGAATGCAGCTTCTACCACATCAAATTTACGCACATGATGCGATACATCAACGATATGCGCTTCAGGAGCCACTGACAGCAAAGCGCCTTTGAGCGCTGCCGTGTAGAGGCTTCCTTCACCAAAATCAGATGTTAATGTAATGATTGACACATTGCAAAGGTGAGGAACGTATTTTTGTCTTTCAATATGCTACAGAAAGAGATATCCATCCGCGGTGTTGATCCTTTAATGCTAATGGGTCCTGACAACGAAAATTGGCTAGTCCTACGTAAGGGATTCAGCGCTGTTCACCTCGTCACCCGGGGAGAAACAATTAGTGCCAAGGGCTCTCAAGATGACCTTGGGAGATTGGAAGCGGTCATGCGCATGGTTGTATGGCACATAGAACGCTATCAATCATTGAGTGAAGATGACGTAGCTCGTTTGCTTAACTCTGATGAAGCCGAGCTGATGAAGCAATCGAAAAAAGATGATACTTTGGTATATGGTCCAGGAGGCAATCGGATTGCAGCCAGAACACCAAACCAACAGATTTTAGTGGATTCTATTCGAGCCAATGACATGTGTTTTGCAGTCGGACCTGCTGGAACCGGCAAAACTTACACTGCGGTAGCCATGGCAGTAGCTGCATTGAAAGATCGGCGCGTAAAGAAAATTATTTTGACCCGTCCCGCAGTCGAAGCCGGGGAGAACTTGGGTTTTTTACCCGGTGACCTCAAAGAGAAATTAGACCCTTATTTACAGCCTCTTTACGATGCTTTAACAGATATGATTCCATTTGATAAGGTCGCTGATCATTTGGAAAAAGGTATCATCGAGATCGCTCCGCTGGCTTTTATGCGTGGGAGAACGCTGGACAAGGCGTTTGTAATCCTTGATGAAGCACAAAACACCACTGTAGCTCAAATCAAAATGTTTTTGACTCGCATGGGGCGAGATGCCAAATTTGTCATTACCGGTGACGCAACACAAGTGGACCTCCCCCGCCATCAAGGCTCTGGATTGGCTTTCGCTCAGCGGAACTTGCAAAAGATTGAAGGAATCGGTTTTGTTCAACTTACCTCAAGCGATGTCATTCGCCACAGGTTGGTCAAAGCCGTCATTGCTGCCTTTGAAAAAGCAGAAGAGAACAAAGAATCCAAAGAAGGCAAAAAGTCAAAAGCATGAGTACCACTCTTCATCAAGCTCAATTCAACTTTGAGGGGCAGACCGATGCATACCACGGAAAAGTCCGTGATATGTATCGAATTGCTGACGGAAATATTGTCGCAGTCGTCTCGGATCGCATTAGTGCGTTCGACGTGGTTCTGCCCAAAGGCATTCCATACAAAGGACAGGTTTTGAATGGTATAGCAAGCCACTTTTTAGACGCAGTGAAAGACATTGTGCCCACCTGGAAAAAAGCAACACCCCATCC
>DDEH01000143.1 GCA_002336085.1 Flavobacteriales bacterium UBA1959
TCGCAATCCTGAAAACATCGTCGGAGGAGCGCTTTGGAGCGAGCGTGTGATTGAGTTATCACCTACAGATAGTGGGAGCGCAAATATTGTTTGGGAGTGGCGAGCTTGGGATCACCTCATCCAGGATTTTGATTCGACCAAGGCAAATTTCGGAGTGGTTTCAGAGCACCCTGAGCGCATCGACATCAACTACGGAAGCATTGGAAACATTGAAGAAGATTGGCTGCATGCCAATGGAATCGATTACAGTCCGCTAAAGAATCAAATCCTCTTAAGTGTACCAAACTATGATGAACTATGGGTCATCGACCGCAATCAACCCGCGAACGGCCTGGTTTGGCGATGGGGCAATCCCGAAGCATATGGACAAGGTGATTCAGATGACCAAAAACTTTACTTCCAACACAGCGGAACGTGGCTCGACGCACCCTACCTACAAAACAGTCCAGATTACGGAAAAATTGGTGTGTTCAACAACCGAAACCCAGGCACGACAGGACCCTACTCAAGTGTGCACATCATCGATCCGATTTGGCAGGAAGACGACAGCTCATATACGATGGATGCCAATGCTTTTTTGCCACTTGATTTTGACTGGACTTGGACGGCTCCCGTGCCTACGGACTTTTTCAGCAGTGGGCTATCAAACTTCGAAAGACTTGCAAACGGCAATAACCTCATCTTGAATGGGCGAAGAGGTGAAATTCTGGAGCTAACAGCTGCTGGCGACACAGCTTGGCATTACCGTGTGCCTCTCCAAAATGGCGTTGCGGTGGATCAAGGAACAGAATTAGGGATAAACGCAAACATTCTTTTTAAAGCGCGCCGGTACCCTCTCCAATTCCCGGCATTTTCCAATGTAGAACTGAGTCCACTAGGCTTCTGGGAATTGAACCCACAGCCAGTGCCCAGCTGCCTTCCTTGCGATCTGATTTTGGACCTTGACGTAGTGGACGGTGTGTATGCCATTGCCAATGCCTCTGGAGCAGTAGGACAGACCACGATCGAATGGTCATTGGATGATGTTTCGCTGTGCACAGGGGATACCTTGTTCTTTTCTGACGAAGACAGCCCATGCCAGCCCAACCTTGATTTGTTGGTGACTGGTGATATTGTGACGGTCACGGCCATTGACGAGCAAGGCTGTGAAATCAGTTCAACATTCATTTGGAGTGATGTCAACGCCTTGAGTGAGGCGGAAACGAGTCTTCTTATCTATCCAAACCCGAGCACTGGCGACCTAACTTTGGTTGGCTTTGCACTAAAATCACGCATCAAAATTCGCGACGTAGCTGGAAAAATTGTTTGGACACCCACTGTCCCAAATAGCAGTAACATGCTCATTTCCTTGGGCCACTTGCCTGCTGGATGGTATTTCGTTGAAACGGATGGCTTGCAGCTGCCCATCATTCTAATGCCGCATTAAATTAGCACAATGGACCAATCAATTGTGGTTTCCCTGGAGGACGGAGTTTGCACTATTGTCCTCAACCGACCAGATGTATTTAATAGCTTCAACCAAGCCATGGGCAAGGCATTCCAAGAAGCCTTGGATGCATGTGCTGAGGATTCCGCAGTCCGGTGTGTAGTCATCACCGGAAATGGCCGCGCTTTTTGTGCCGGACAAGATCTGAAAGAGGTCACCGCTCCTAATGCACCCGATTTCACAGACATCGTCGAAAACACATACAACCAAAGCATTCGACGCATACGAGGAATGGAAAAGCCAGTCATTGGAGCTATCAATGGCGTGGCAGCAGGTGCCGGTGCTAATATTGCCCTCGCTTGTGATTTAACCATCGCCAAGGAATCCGTAAAGTTCATCCAAGCTTTTTCCAAAATTGGACTGATTCCAGATAGCGGAGGCACATGGATGCTGCCTCGACTTGTGGGCATGCAGCGCGCAACGGCTATGGCCTTTTTCGGCGAACCCGTGCTCGCCGCAGAAGCCGAAGCCATGGGCTTGATTTACAAATCGGTTGCTGATGAAGCCTTTGATGCAGAGGTCAAATTGGTTGCAGAGCGTCTGGCCAATATGCCCACATATGGGCTTGGACTGACCAAGAAAGCTTTTAACTTAGGCCTTGAAAGCGACTTGACCTCCCACTTGACAACAGAACGAGATTTGCAAATGCTGGCCTCGCAGAGCGAGGACTATGCAGAAGGCGTCAGGGCCTTTCTCGAAAAGCGCAGCCCCACGTTCAAAGGAAAATAATGGTAGACTCCTGGATCAATATAAACGATGAGCTTCCGCACGATGACCAACGGGTGTTGGCCTTCATTCCAGAGAATAAAATCTTTTTACCTGGAATGGACCTCAAATTCGAAATCCGCGAGGTCATCGTTCTGCGATTTTGCGCGAATCATTTCGCAGGAAATCCAGAAAAAGCGGCAAAGCATGGCCTTCACTTCTGGGCCGGCGAAGGAAGCAGCAACCGTTACTTCAAGGAAGTGACCCACTGGTCTCCGATTCCAGCGCGGCCGCAGGAATAGGCTATACTGGCTTCATTTGCGCCAAAGAAAACATTTGAATTGCTGCCAAACCGGCTGTCTCCGTTCGAAGACGTTGGTGACCTAGTGACACCTCCAACGCTCCCACTTCTTTGGCTGATTCGATCTCACTCGGCGTAAAATCACCTTCTGGACCAATGGCTATCCAGCTGCGCTCAGCGGGTCGAAGAGCTTCATAAAAATGTGTTTTCGGTCCCTCTTCACAATGGGCAATAAATCCCATCCCCTCCGGTTTCGATAAGAATTCCGTCCAGGACATCGCGGGACGTAAATCAGTCAACCAAAGTTGTTGGGACTGTTTTAGTGCCGAAACCAAAATTCGATTCCAGCGTTCCCTCTTCTCCTTGGACCGTTCGCTTCGGTGAGTCCAAACAGGCTGAATACAACTCACCCCGTATTCCATGGCTTTTTCAAGCATCCATTCAAATCTATCCGAACTTTTCGTCGGAGCAATAACCAAGGTCAATTGAGGTGTCGGGGGGGCAGCTCGTTCTGTAAGAGTGGTTTCAAGAATGCATTTCCTCTTGTCCACTTGAGTGAGGATTCCATGATAACGGCCACCGCGGCCATCAATCAACTGAAATTCATCACCTTCAGTCGCTCTGAGCACGCGCACCATGTGCTTTGACTCTTCTTGATCCAACTCATGAACGGGCAGAACTTCAGGCGCATAAAAAAATCGCATGCCCAAATTTACGGGATTGAGTGGATATCTGCGTTAGCTTTTTACCGGTGAGCCCTCTAACATAGCTGGGGTTGCTGCCGACTCAAACTTCGCGAAATTCTTACAGAACAGGTCCGCTAATTTACCAGCAGCCTCAACATATTCCTCCTGATCTGTCCATGTCTTCGACGGAATCAGCAAGTCACTTGGCACACCCGGACATTCTGTTGGTGAATTGAGGCCAAAAACGTCATCTTTCTTATAGATAACATGATCCAACTCTCCATTCATGGCCGCTGCAATCATAGCTCGGGTATATTTCAACTTCATCCGCTCGCCTTGACCATAACCTCCTCCGCTCCAACCCGTATTTACCAACCAAATCCGAACTCCGTGTTCCTCGAGTCGTTCACCGAGCATCTCTGCGTATTCTGTGGGAGGCAGAGGCATGAAAGGCGCTCCAAAGCACGCGCTAAATGTGGCTTGAGGCTCCGTAACACCTACTTCTGTCCCAGCCACTTTCGCTGTATAACCACAAAGAAAATGGTACATGGCTTGTCCGTTTTCCAAGCGGCTTATCGGGGGCATAACACCAAATGCATCACAAGTGAGGAAAAATACGTCTTTCGGATGGCCTCCTTGCCCCGATTTCATCGCACCAGGAATGTGATGCAGTGGATAAGACACTCGCGTATTTTGCGTCACCGTTGAGTCCGCATAATCAGGGGTCACACCATCTGTATTGAAACCGACGTTTTCGAGCATCGCACCAAAGCGAATAGCCTTATATATTTGAGGTTCCTTTGAAGCTTCCAAATCGATGGTTTTGGCATAACAACCTCCTTCCATATTGAAGATTCCCTTCGCTCCCCAACCATGCTCATCGTCACCAATTAATCGTCTATTCTCGTCGCTACTCAGGGTGGTTTTTCCCGTACCGGACAATCCAAAGAAGACGGCCACATCCCCCTGCTCATTTGCATTGGACGAACAATGCATAGGCATGACATCGTGCTTCGTGGGCAAAACGAAATTCATGACAGAGAACATTCCTTTTTTGATTTCTCCGGTGTAAGCCGATCCGGCAATCAGAATCAATTTCCGTGTAAAATCCACCGCCGTCACATTTCCTTGCCGGCATCCGTGAATTTCAGGGTCTGCTTCAAAAGATGGAGCACAAATCACCCCCCACTCAGGACTTGGTACAAGGATATCTTGCTCATCCAATCGAATGAACATATTGTGCACGAACAAATTGGCCCATGCCTTTTCAGTAATAACGCGTGCGCGAATTTGCGTTGTAGAATCTGCGCCAACCGCGGCATCGCGAACAAATACGCTCTTATTCCTGAGGTGCATGACCATGTCATCATGCAATCGCTTAAAATGACTTGGGCCCAAGGGTTGGTTGATCTCACCCCAGTCTACGGTCCCTATTGTGGCCTCATCTTTCACTATGAATCGATCCTTGGGAGATCGACCTGTGAATTTACCAGTGGAGATTGCAAGTGCCCCAGAACTGGTCAGCACGCCTTCTCCTATAAGCAGGGTTTGTAAGATTAATTTGGCAGGTGGAAGGTTCCAGTAGGCCCGAGCCACTCCTTCCAAATTGAAAGCCTCTAAAGAAGCGTCAAATGGTGTGTTTCCTAAATGTTTCATCGGAGAATTGTTCATTGCACTTCTCAATTTCAAAAGTAACTAGTTCTTGCCAGACATTGGCTTTTTTCGCCAGAGGAATTGGATTAAAAACCACAACCAACTGGCCATCATTAGAATACCTCCTAACGGCTGAGCAAATCTCAATTGACTTTGCCCAATCCCCTCTGGCGCAATGGATTCAATCAATAAAACACCACTGAAAAGCACCATCCCTAGCAAAAGAATTCTCTCGGGCCATGGAGCGCGGGTTGACGTGAACCAGAGACTGCGCATGACTGCCATAACAAGCAGGCCGAGTCCCATTTCCCTCATGTATTCAACGGCGATGAACCAACGCACTTGTAGCTCTGAGTCAGTCAAAGTGTGCCGACCATATGCGGCCAATGCGATTGACGATCCGATAGCGATCACGCCGAATGCAACCCAAGTCTCATTTTCCTTGTTCAATATTAGCACATTGCAAACATATCTTTCGGCCAATCTGTTAAGCCTGATATTTGCACCAAAGAAATCAACAAGCAAAGGCAATCTTGCCCACATGCAGATGATTTTTTGAGGCGCAATGCAAAAAGAAGAAGTGGCTGTCACTAATTGGACTTAATCGAAGTAATTATAAGCGTCACTTTAGGCGAGCAAAACAGCATCAATGGAGCACTTTTACACTTCCTTTTCTCTCTTTTTAGTT
>DDEH01000044.1:0-9252 GCA_002336085.1 Flavobacteriales bacterium UBA1959
TTGAAGGTTACCCATATCTGTTGCGAGTGTGGGCTGATATCCAACTGCTGATGGAATTCTTCCTAATAGTGCAGAAACCTCTGAACCCGCTTGAGTAAAACGGAAGATATTGTCAATGAAAAATAGAATGTCCCGACCTCCAGACTCCTCATCACCATCCCTGAAATATTCCGCTACTGTCAGACCTGATAGAGCTACTCGTGCACGTGCTCCCGGAGGCTCATTCATTTGACCAAACACCAAAGTAGCCTGAGAGCTCGCAAGTTCTTTGGTATCCACCTTTGAAAGGTCCCAACCTCCTGCTTCCATGCTCTCTTCGAACTCCTTACCATATTTAATTACACCCGACTCAATCATCTCACGCAACAGGTCATTCCCTTCACGAGTACGTTCGCCGACTCCAGCGAATACTGAGATTCCCTCATAACCTTTCGCAATGTTATTGATCAGTTCCATGATCAATACCGTCTTCCCTACCCCTGCTCCACCGAACAGTCCAATCTTTCCTCCTTTCGCATAAGGCTCAATCAAATCAATCACCTTAATTCCTGTGAACAGAACCTCCGTTGCAGTCGAGAGGTCTTCGAACCTTGGCGCATCTTGGTGGATTTCACGTCCTCCATCGCCAATTTCTATTCCGCCAATTCCATCAATGGCTTCACCCACAACGTTGAAGAGCCGGCCTTTTATCTGCTCTCCAGTTGGCATGCAAATGCCTTTGCCATTTCCGACAACAGACATGCCCCTTGAAAGACCTTCCGTTGAGTCCATAGAGATGGCACGGACGGTGTCTTCACCAATGTGTTTTTGGGTTTCAAGAATTAAATTTCCTCCTTCTCGCTCGACGGTTAAAGCATCGAGAATTCTCGGAAGGGGAACACCTGCTGGAAAACTAACGTCGACGACTGGGCCGATGATTTGGGAAATGGATCCTTTTTTAGACATGAGCAAAGTGGTGAATGCGCTGATTAATTTCGGTGCAAAAGTACGAGCGTTTACCCTAGTTTACCAACCTATCTTTGTAAAAGTGAAAGTACACTTCAATGCAAGCGATTTTAGGTCGGACGCTCCTGTGGTTTTAACCGTTGGAACGTTCGATGGAGTGCACATTGGTCACCGCGCCGTCATTGACTTGCTCACAAAACGAGCCCGCGAGATGGGCGGCGAATCCGTGCTGCTAACTTTCCAACCTCATCCACGAACGGTGTTGCATCCTGAGCAGCATCAACTCAAGCTGCTGAACACAATCGAAGAGCGCAAAACACTGCTAAACGAAGCGGGACTCGACCACCTCGTTATCCATCCTTTTACGGAGGAGTTCTCGCGCAAAACTCCTTTGGAATATGTCCGAGATTTATTTGCTGAAGGAATCCGACCGCAAAAAGTCATCATTGGCTATGATCATCGTTTCGGTCGAAATCGTGAGGGTTCATTTGAATCGCTTGTCAATTTGGGAAAGGTCTACGGCTTTAGCGTTGAAGAATTGCCCGCCCAAACCATTGAAGAGACCAAGGTCAGTTCCACCAAGGTAAGAGAGGCGCTACAAGCTGGTCACGTTGCCAAAGCCCGCACGTGGCTCAACGCTCCTTACCCACTTCTTGGACGCGTTCAGCGCGGAGAACAACTGGGAAGAAAACTCGGCTATCCCACGGCGAATCTCAGCATTGAACAACCCCTGAAGTTGGTGCCGGCATCAGGTGTTTATGCCGTCTTTGCCAAAATAGAAGGGGAAGACGATTGGAATCCCGCCATGGTCAATATCGGTACGCGCCCCACCGTTTCAACAGGCTCGATGCAGCAGCACATTGAAGTGCATTTGTTACAAGGAGGAAGGCAATGCTACAACGAGTTAATTGACCTCCGATTCATGCGACGCATGCGGGACGAAATTGAATTTAATGGATTGAAGCCGCTGATGCAGCAGTTGCAACAAGATGAGAAAGATGTGCGTTCTTATCTCGAGACTATGAAAATCCCCCTGCAGCCATCTCATCCATGAGCACGCAATCATTTATCGATTCATTCACAAAGTGCATCAAGCCATGCGATATCAAAAGGCTTGTGAGAGCGGTGATTCTCGGTGTTTTTCTCGGATTTTTGTGGGGACCATGCGTTGTGATTCAAGCACAAGAGACTGAAACCATCGAATGGGAAAACTCTACTGTATTCCGCAGCATTTCAGCGGCCTCTAAAGCACGGTCAAACGGAACCCCCATTTTTAGGCTGGATCTGAGCAAGCAAAAATTAAAAGCAATCCCCGCTGAAATTTCCGAATGGACCGAGCTTCGCGAAATCATATTGGATCGGAACCGAATTAAAACGCTTGGTCCTGAATTGGAGCAATTCATATTTCTCGAACGATTATCCGCTAACTACAATCAAATTGAGAGCTTCCCAATGGTGCTAACACGGATGGATCACATCGTCACACTTGAATTGGGGGACAATATGATTGACTCCATTCCATTAAACATCGACAACATGCGCGCGTTAAAATCGCTGGAACTTTGGGCCAATGTCCTTGAGTATTTTCCAGCCTCACTAAGTGATCTTCAAAATCTAGGCAAATTAGATCTGCTCCATAACGACATGGTTTTCGAAGAACAGGAAGCCCTGCGTAGCTGGTTATCGCAAGAAGTGGAACTAATCCTATCGGCTCCTTGCCGTTGTGAATTTAAAGAGTAATGCCGAGCGAATTTCGCAATCGAATGCACTGGCACCGATGGGGAGAGCCAGTCGCCGCAGGCCTAAACTTAGCCTACACCATTGGCTACATGAACGCGGCAACGTGGAGCTTCATAGCAGCGGCAGCTGGGTCGGCACTTTACCTGCTCATTTGCTGGCAAAGGCAAATAGTAGCAGAATCTGCCCTCTGGATCTATTACCTCGTGATGGCGGGCTATGGAATGATAGCTGTGCAAGGAAGTTGGCCTGATCCACTTCCAGTAGTTGCCTGGAGCACACACCTTATCTCCATCGGAATTGGATTGGTTTTATGGGCGTTTGCCTTCATTGCTCTTAAACGATTTAGCAAATCATGGCGTCCTGGACTCGATTCGTTCACCACTATTGGAAGCCTTCTTGCCACTTACTGGATGCTTCACTTTGTCGAAGCCAATTGGCTGTATTGGATTGTGGTAAATGCAGCTGCTGTCTTCCTTTACCACAGCCGCAAGATGCGATGGACAACGGGATTGTTTATTCTTTACACGGCGCTTGCCATAGAGGGATGGTTTGATTTTTTTCAATGGTAAATCGTCCCGTCCATATTGCCATTACTGGAGTCGAATCCACCGGAAAAACAACCCTTGCAAATGCGCTTGGAGTATCTCTTCAGGCATCCGTGGCGAGCGAAATGGCACGCGAAGACCTCAGTGTCCGCAGCGGAAAAGTACAGCTAGAAGACCTTGAACGAATCGGCGAAGCTCAATTTCAAGCTTGCAAGCGCGCTGAACTATCCGCTCACGAAATAGGTGCCACGTTTGTGATTTCCGACTCCGATGCTACAGTCATTCGCTTGTGGGGCCGTTGGGCATTCAACGCAGAAGTGCCCGGGTTAAGTCACCTAGAGCAATGGCCGGATTTCACCCTCCTTTGCGAACCAAACATTCCGTGGGATCCCGATCCGTTGCGAACATTGCCCGAGGCAAACGACCGGAAAAAATTGCACCGCCTTTACTTGGATGAGCTCGAGAGACGCCCAAAGCATACCTGGGCGTTAATCGACGGTTTGGACATAAAAAAACGGCTCGAACAAGGAGTCCGAGCCGTTCACGCTTTTCTAGCAGAATCCGATGTTAGCGGATAATGAATTTTACAGGAATGGTGTACTGCACACTCACGGATTTCCCACGCTGTTCTCCGGGCTCGAATGTCGGTAAGCTCTCCACTACACGAGACGCCTCGGCATCGAGACGAGAGTCGACTTCACGCAAAACACGCACGTCACGTACTTTGCCATCCTTTCCTACAACAAAGTAAACAAAAACTGTTCCTTGGATGCCTGCATCCTTGGCAATGGGCGGGTACTTGGTGTTCTTGGACACATACCGGATAATCTCAAGCTGTGTGCATTGGTGGCGCTCATCGCCCCGCAATTTCTTACAGTCCCCCATCGCCGGCATATTTTCGACAATCATAAACGGCACATCCTCTTCATCTTCATCGTAATCATCGATGATTTCAATTTCAGTGTCTTCATCGAGTTCGATATCCTCAATCTCCAACTCTTCCTCGATTTCTTCCTCATCATCAACAATTTCAATGACCGTAGTTTGCTGCGGGGGAGGAGGAGGAGGAGGAGGCTGCACGATATTGACGGGAATTTCCTCGTCTTCGAGCAAGTCCGCTTCAAAGTCTAGCGACCGGGTAATGGCCACATCATAAGATGTCCATGCCAAGGCACTCAACAACAAGGAGAACGAAGCGACGAAGCCAATGGCTCGCCAAGCCGATCGCTTGTTTTCTAGATTCGCTTCAGGAGTTTTTCGACTGAGCATATTGCTTTTCTATTGGGCTTCAAAATTAAGACAACTTTGGCATTGTAGCAGCAGAATGAGTGAACTTAACCGAAGGAGGCGTTAATTCCAACATCTGTAAATCCAGCGAAACAGAAGTCGGCCTGCGCCGACGCCCAATCCATCTGCAAGGAAATCACCAAAACTTGTAGTTCGACCTTCGAACCAAATTCCTTGAGCAACTTCCAGGCAACAACCGTAAATCAAGAGAGCACTCAACGCAAACCATTTGTACTTTCGAATAGAACCCGACTTTCCCAATGCGATAAAAACACTCGAGCTCAATAGCATGAACATGAGCAGATGAAGCAGCTTGTCAAGCTGCATTTCCCAGAGCCAAGTGGCTTTTGACAGATCTTTCCCGGGGACAGCATGCAAGCCCAAGATTAAGAGCCCCCAAAACAAAGGCACAACGGAATGGCGCCATTGAAACTCCCGTTCTATTCCTGTATCGTTGAGGTCTCCCCTCATGATTTCAACTGAATCAGCCGATTAATTTCGCATAATCATCTGCAGACATCAAACCTTCGTAATCGGAAGCGTCGTTGAGCTTCATTTTGATAATCCATCCCTCCCCATACGGGTCATTGTTGACCGATTCCGGCGAATCCTCCAAAACCTCGTTGAACTCCGTGACCTCACCTGACAAAGGACTGTACAAATCACTTACCGTCTTTACCGCTTCAATGGAACCGAATACTTCATCCGCAGCCACTTGTTCATCCACCGTTTCAACTTCAATGAAAACGATATCTCCAAGTTCGCCTTGGGCGTAATTTGTAATCCCAATGGTGGCTATGTCTCCTTCCAAACGCACCCACTCGTGCTCTTTGGTATAGCGCAAATTTTGCGGAATATTCATAGGTTATTGATTCAAATTGAAGCGCAAAGCTACTCCAGAACGAATATTTGAAGTAGCAAATGACGTAGATATATAAGGACTCGTGATTTGATGGTCGTAAAAAGCACGCATGGTCACTTTATCCGAAATTTCTAAGTCGGCAGACATTTTTATAGAAACCAAGTTTTGCCCAGCAGTAACTTGATTTTGTCGTTCCTCCATCTTCCGAATAATGGTGCGATTGTCGCGAATATTTAAATCTACACGGAGCACCAGGTCTGTCTCTTTTAGCATCTTCACGGGGAGCTTACCGTAAGTCTTGATGAAAGGATTGGGAACATCTTTGAATTTATAACCGAAGCCTATCACCAGCGCATTGCTCTTGGTTTCTGTGATTTGAAAGTTGGTTAGGCCAAAGGCGACATTCCGGTCGCGCTTCAATTCCACTTTTAACTGCGGTTCGTTTTCTGCTTCTGTATTGAAAGTCATATCAACTCCCAGCAAAGGTGATAAC
The DNA here is from genome assembly GCA_002336085.1 of Flavobacteriales bacterium UBA1959. Classification (GTDB taxonomy): domain Bacteria; phylum Bacteroidota; class Bacteroidia; order Flavobacteriales_D; family Sanyastnellaceae; genus UA16. The sequence continues at coordinate 5,873 of DDEH01000044.1, forward strand.
TGCTCGCTGAGGCTAACCACATTGAATTGACGGTCTGAAATGTAGTTGCCGAATTCACTCTGGTCGATAGCCGTCGGGTTGCCCAAGGCATCCTCCTCATAATTCAGGTTGGTCACGTAATTTGTCGTCAAAGTTGAACGGTAACTATGGCTCAAATTGAATCGCTTGAAGTATTGCTTGAAGAACGCATTCTTGGTGAGTCCATCAAAGGTGACTCGCCAGTTCGGAGCGATTGGAGTATTGAATACATCCAGCGGTACATCTTCGGCATCTAAACCAAGATACGCCGAAATGAATGCTGGAATGGTCACGTCCTGACTTGTGGCTCCAAACCCACTGTAATAGCCCGTATTTTCAGGTGCGTCCAATTGATACGTTGCATCATTGAGACGCTCAGAAACCTTGAGACGAGCCTGCTTTAGGAAGTAATCCCACGTATCCGAATTGAATGCATCATCTACATCGTCTTCTACAAATGCTGTATTCCAGCTCATCACAGTCGCCGAGAATTGCCCCACCTCATTCGGCGATTCATAAATGAAATCACCAACGTTTTCATCGTAGCGGAAGAAACTCGTGTAGTTCTGGGAAATATTACGGTTAGCCGTCAGCTCAATCTTGAGGTATTTGATGGGTTCCAAATTCGCTCTAACATTAAAAGTCTCCTGGTAAGTTTGCGTGTATTGCTGGTTCTGAACTGCTTCCGACTGCAACCACCCTTCATTGGCAAATTCAGTCGCAAAATCTCGTACTTGATCGCCCTGCCAGTTGGTGTTCTGATGCCCAAGGAGAAACTCCGGACCAGGGGCCAAGAACTGGCTGTCAAATCCTCCAAAACGGGCCTTTTGATTGTACCCTGGCAAAAGAATACCTTCATTTCGCGTCATCGAGCCGGAAACATTCTGCACACTCGCGATTAAGCGCACCAAAACGGCCAATGGATTGATTTCGAATTTGATTTTCTCCTCTTCTTCCTCATTGCCAAATCCATCTCGGTCTTCGTTGCGAATCTCACGGGCACTTGGAGAGCGACGTGGAGGATTTAATAGGTCCTTCACTCCAGGTATTTTATTGTAAAGATTCGCAAAGTTTGCTTGCGCATTCAAGCTAAGGTTTCGGGAATTCTGGATGGTGTTCCCAATACTGTCCTGTGAAAAGGGAGCCCTATCCCATCGGAAAGAGCCCTGGTAACGGATGTCACTGGATATAAAATTGACCAGTGGCAACTTGTCAAACGGCAACTTATAGGAGCCCGTGATGTTGTGGTTGTACGTCGTGATTTCACCCGCATTTTCCAGGTTTCTAATGACCGAATCGCGGTACGCCTGATATCCTTCCGCATCCTCCCGATTGATCTCACCCGCCGGTTCTCCAATCAATGCTTGTGCTTGTCCGTTGTAATCGAATTTCAATGCCTTGGTCAAGTCGTATTTGAGCGCATAGGTGCGGTCCCATCGCCAAGTCTTCATCACTTGCGTATTGATCAAAAGATTGGTCTCAACACCAAGCAACTCTGCCGTATTGTTTCGTACCCTGCTCGCCTCATAAATACGGTTCATCTGTGAGCCCACCGTAAACTGCTTGATACCGAGGTAAAAATTGAAGTCTGTCAACCACTTCATGAACTCCAACTTGCGCAAGAAACCAATTTTTCCAAAGGGCTTGAAGTTCTTTGGAGAGTGAGAGAAGTTGTAATTAAGCCCGCCGCGGTACTCACGATTCATCCGAAACTCCGTGTTGACGTCTCGATTAAATGACTCGATATATGAAAAGTTGCCCGTGAAGTTTCCCGGATTAAGCATTTTAAGCAATCCGATTTGACTTCCGCCTCCTGATTTCCCACCACGCGCTGAACCACCACGCGCCGATCCACCTCGCGCTGAACTACCGTCTGCATCCTTCGCTCCTGCGTCCTTGCCTCCCAAATCCTTACCAAGACCTCCTCGGCCCCCTGCCGAAGCTCCGCCGCGGTCTCTATTTCGGTCTCGCGATGAGCTGCCGTTCTTGCCCCCAAACTGAGGGTTAATTTTAATGCTGCTAAAGTTGATTGATTTTAGCTGGTTGATAGACTTTGCATTGTCAAGGCGTTCTGCGGATAATCCCTCCTGCTGCGCCATTTCAATATCGGGCGAGAGCGGATCAAACTGGGGGGTAGAAATTTGCTGTGAATAGCCGAGGTACATGGGAAGTGTAATCCCCAACTTTTTGGGAAATAGCTTGCCCAACTGAATGGTACCCGACGCATCAATGCCCTGAATGGTCTCCCTTTGACGATCCTGGATACGCTGCTCCAGCCCTCCAAATCCTGGCGTTGACATGTTAGCCGCAAGTGAAACGTTGCCCAAGTCTGCTAGTTTTGCATTCAATTGAGCCGTTGCCGCCCAACCTCCTTTCTGGTTGAAATCTGCCAATCGCATCTCATTGACCCACACCACAGCACACTTATTCAATCCATCATCATTCGTTGAGAAATCATTGTCATCCTTATCGGGATTGCGCACCCCAACCATGACCATCACTACGTTGGCCAAGTTTGGATTCCCTTTGACCGCAAGTCGAGCGCTGCTCTCAGAATCCATCGCTGTATACTCATCAAACAAAGGATAACCCTGAGGACGTTCGATTTTCAAATTCTGAAGTTTTCGGAATTCAATGTCGATGTTGTTCTCTTCCGGCCAAATCAAATCCTCGTCCCCCGTATTCCAAGGAGTTGTTTTCAACGGAATCTCATACTCGTAATAATTGGATTCGAAATCGTTGCCCAAGCGAACGAAACATGTTACATCGTCATCGTTTAGCACCTGGTTGTTTGGACCCGCTTCCGCGTGAACGTACATCCGCAAACGCTTGTACATCCGCATATCAAAATTAATGTTCCGGTAGGCTCCTCGGGCGTCGCCATCGGCCAATTCACAGACAGCCATTTCCAAGGATTGTTCGTTCAACCGGCGCTGATTGGCCGTACCCACGTCAATCTCACGAATGATTCCAGGAGGTGTCACATACGGCACAGGCTCCCGATTGCCATTTTCTTCGATATTGACTGCACTGATATTGAAGACGGTAGCTGAAGGGTCATCCGGCTCGATTTCCTGCGGTCCAGCAAGCGAGTTGAGGTAACGTCTCCATTCTCCGCGAATCAGCTCCAATCGAGCAAAACGCAATGTCACGGGCTCTGACCAGCCCTTTGCAAACATTCGAATGAATCGAATTGAACGGAAATCTGTGATGCCTCCAACGCGGTTGTCAAACTCACGAACGGGAATCTTGAATTGGTACCAGCGAATCACCCGCTCTTCTTCATCCGCGGTAGTCACTGTCTGCTCAAACGTATCTGTGATGTAATTCTTTCCAATATTGAACTCGCCCAAATCCTGAGG
>DDEH01000044.1:9667-14698 GCA_002336085.1 Flavobacteriales bacterium UBA1959
GTACTCGTGATTGGATAGCCATCAGGCGAGCCTGTGTTGGAGTTGTTCTCATACCCATTGTAGCGCGAGTAGCGTTCCAAGATTGACTCTTCATTCGCCTGCGACTCAGTATTACGGAAATAGCGGAAGTTATCACCTGAGGGATCTTCTAGAATCTCATTGTAGGCTTCAGGGCTCACCCATTCTTCAACATCTGTGAGCCACTCACTAAAGTAACCTTGCTCTGCAGCATCTGGCAAGCCGTCCAATCCCACGTCCTGCAAATCATAAGAGCCCGATGTATTGTCAAAAGCATTGACGACATTGAACGTGGACGGATCGGGATAAACACCCCACACTCCATCCAAAGTGGGCAGGTCAGGATTGTTTGAAGAGGGCAATCCGTTCTCATAAGACAACTGACTGTCATTGAGGACGTCTTCCGAAACGTTCCCCAGATTGATGTAGAAATCCCCTCCCGTGAGATTTTCAGAATCTTCGTTGAAAGGGTCCATCAGCCAAAACTGCATGTACTCGATATTGGACGCCTCGAAGTCCGTCGTGGTCAATGCGCGCTGGATTCCACCCCAGCGAGAAGCGGGATCTTCCAGTTTTCCTTCAGGCGACAAACCTGCAGAAATACCATTGGCGCCCTGTGGCACTTCGTAATTATATGGCCCGCGCTCATTGGGTCGAAAAGTAAAGTCCAAAGTTGGAATATTCGGCGGGGTTCCCGTCGGTAGCTCCCGATTCGGGAACACTTCACCCTCCAATACCTCACGGGTACGGTGATCACTTTTGATTTCAGCGCTCACTTGTCCGTCCTGCAAACCGCTTCCTCTAAAAAACTGAGGGTCGACAGTGTACCAGCTCAGGGCTGCTCGGTTGTAATTGTAAAGCAAGCTGTCTTCAGCACTGCCTTCAGGAAAAAGCGCTAGCTGCAGTTTTGGCGTTGACGCCAAAAACCAGCGGTTCACTGACCGAATATCAATGGCTGACTGACTCCCTTCAAAATCGTCTATATAGGCGTTTCCATCCTGTCCAATGGCCCGACTATGACCGGGAATCAAGTACGCCGCTTCTGCGGAAATGTCAATGCTCGATCCAGCAGATGTCTCATAGAATGGAAGGGCATCAACTAATTCTGTCAGGAATGGCGCCTCATCTTGGTAGCTAAAATCCCCTCCAAAAATAGAGTTATTGACCGGTTCGTTTCCGATGTTCACTTTCTGTGTCAACGGACGCTCTCGAAGATTCAAAAACGTAGCGCCCAGATTGAATCGATCACCGACAGCATAATCGAATCGCGTACCCATCATCGTCTTTGTCTGGATACTAAACAGCGAGTTGCTCTCCAGTGAAACCTTAATGTTTCGGCCTGATTCCAGCAATCCATCATTGATGATTCGGACCCTTCCGAGCTGATAGTCCACTGTATAGTCTTGATTCTCAATCAAGCGAACACCTCCTGCCGTAACGGTCACAGAGCCTTCGGGAATGTTCATCGCCTGCAAGGCTATTTCACTGCTCGTTTGGCTTTGAAATTCACCTTTGATGCGAAACCGATTCAACGAAGGGATTTGCTGCGCAGCTGTCTTAGTGCTGTCATATAGCGGCTGAAAAACGATGCTTTCGATGAGGTTAGCCGCCAAATCAGGGTCGTCCACACGGTCCTGAATTTCCCGCTTCAAATTGGAACCAAACGGCTCAACGGAAGGAAAGAAAATACGCCCGTTCTGACTGTTGATGGTGCCGCCCGTAGTGGCTGCATTGTCCACAAAGTCAAACACTCCATCGGGCTGACTCATCCCATTGATATCCAGTCTATCCATCCCTAATAGCTGCAAAAGCAAGGTTCCGTCCAGCGGATTCCGTGGGATGTAGTTCAAGTCCACGCCCGTGGCAGGATCATTGTACCATATGTTCAGCCGGAAATTCTCTTCACTGAGTCCAAACGCCTGCATCGAGTATACGTTTTTCATCATGGTCCTCCAGAGCGGCGCAGGTGAGCCATCACTCAGACGCAGCTGCGTAATACTGGATTTGAGCATTTTCAGAATGAGCGCATCGGGGGCCGTGTAACCATCTTGGGACAGCGTACCTACTTGATGTGTTTGTCCGTTGAGGGTATACTCATAGGCAACAGCGAGAACCTCTGCGTTATTCAGTGCCTGCCGCAAAGAAATGAATCCAAGGCGTGAATTATAACTGTATTCGGTTGGCGCCAATTTTCGAGCATTCCCAACCCGTTCGTAGTGAATCCCCTGCGTCAAGCCAAAACCCATCGCACCTATGGCTCCGTTGGCTCCGGTAAAGCCCATCACTTCTGTGTTGTTGACCATCATGTCGAACAATGTATTGTTCGCATTGGTCGGATTCGCAAGGAGCAAATCCGAGTTGCCAGCTAATTCTGCGACCGGAAGGTTCGACGAAATGTAATTGGGGTTTTCCCCCAAATCCGTAAAACCAATGACGTTACGCACATCTTGCGTATTGGCTTGCGTATTCACGACCCATACCTCAATTCGTGTAATGTTCGCGCCAGAACTTGGAACGGGCAAACTGCGCATTGCCTGATCGTATTGTTCCAAGAAATACTGGGACAAGAAATAGTGTCGATTCGCTTCATAATCATCCGCTCGGATGTCAAACTCTTGGGTTTGTGCTCCCCCGTCTACCTCAATTTCTTTTCGTTCACCTTTTTGCTGAGAGAATACAGTCGTGTTATATAGCCGCCCCCATTGGGTTTCTAACTTCACACCAAACAAACTTTGGCTGCCGGTAATCAAGGTCCCAGGCAAAGGCATTGATATGTGACCTGCCTCGAAGTTTTTTAGGATGTCATCTTCTTCTCCCTGGAAACCAATGTTCATCTGGTTTTCAAAATCAAACAAGGCTTCCGTATTGTAATTCGTTCCCAAATCAATCTTATCGCCAATCTTTCCGCCAATATTGAGCTGAATGCGTTGATCAAAGTCAAAGGTGGTAATGCGCCGCTGGCCTTCTGGTATTCGAGGATTTGCAGTATTTGATATGTTCACTCCGAAAGTCAACTCAGCTGATCCTTGGGGCTTAATCTCAATCTCGTTGCTGCCAAAAATCGTCTCGAATAATTTACTGTCTACTGTCAGTTTGGGTGCAAAGGCCCGCTCTGCCTCATCATCTTCCACTTGCAAATCATTCCAATACTCCGTCAAATTGCCCGCCATATCGAAATTGAGGTACTCATCGAGGGTCAAGAAAGTGGTTGGGCGGTATTGTATTGTGTCACCAATGAGCTGTTGGATGCTGTACATCCCCGTTTCCTCATCAAGAACTACGTTGTATGTAAAATTCTCAGGCCATGCAAAATCGAAGCCCGCGGGGGACTCAATTGGATTGAACGGGTCCTCGCTACCGAAAGGGAAGGGAAGATCGATGACCAAGCTATCGTTCGTGTCAGCGTCATCTGCAGACTGTGCTCTTCCCAAGACCAAAACAGAGGTCAAGGCAATCAGCAACGAGGCTGCTCGCAATATTTGAATATAAAAAGCCTCCTTTCTCAACATCACAGTCGCTTCAATGCATGTTTAATCAAATCTTCAACAGATACATCTGCTGCACATTCTTTCACAATTTGGTCCAAGGTTTTTTCACACCTGTTTCGATCGAAACCAAGAGTTGTGAGCGCAATTAACGCATCGTGCCGGGAATTATTGCCGGAGGCATTGACCAGGTTTAATGACCCTCCATCTGCATTACCGAGAGCCCCTACTTTGTCTTGAAGATCAATGATGATGCGCTGCGCTGTTTTTGCTCCAATTCCTTTGACGCTCTTCATGGCATCGACATCGCCTTGCTGAATAGCGCTTCGGGCAGAGGCTGGGTCCATAGCGCTGAGAATCATGCGGGCAGTATTCGCCCCTACACCACTCACTCCGAGCAACATCAAAAACAACTCCCGCTCATCGGGATGAGCAAAACCGTAAAGCAGTTGTGCATCCTCCCGAACCACAAGATGCGTATGAATCATGGCGTTTTCGTCATCGCCTAACTGCTGAAAGGTGTGCAAACTAATATGGACTTGATACCCCACACCGCCACATTCAATCACAGCATACGTGGGAGTCTTCTCCACCAAACGGCCTCTCAGGTGATGAATCATGCTTTTTTCTTGTTTTGCGCATCAACGACCGCTAGACGTACCATATCGTGTATTTCTCGAACTGAGGAACCCATTTGGAGCACGTGAAACGATTTTCGCATGCCCAGCAATATCGGGCCTTGCACTTCAATTCCTGCCATCTCTTGCAAAAGCTTGTACGCGATATTTCCCGATGCCAAATTTGGAAAAATTAAGGTGTTTACACGTTTTTCATTCAGCGTTGAAAATGGAAAGGACTCTGAAAGGAGCTCATCATTCAATGCGAAATTTGCTTGAATTTCTCCATCCACAATCAAGTCCGGATGCCGTTCTTTCAAGATGCGCGCGGCTTCTGCCATTTTTTCGGCATCAACACCGCTTGCAGAACCGAAGTTCGAATAACTCAAAAGAGCAATTCTAGGAACAATTCTCAGACTGCGCACTGCGCGAGCAGTCAACACAGCGATGGATGCTATTTCTTCCGCCGTGGGGTTGAGATTTACAGTTGTATCTGCAAAGAACATCGGACCGCGCTTGGTCTCCAAGATGTACATTCCTGCCACCTTTTCAGCATCTTCCGCTTTGCCAATGACCTGCAACGCCGGTCGGATGACGGACGGATAGGTTCTGGTCAATCCCGAAATAAGGGCGTCTGCTTGTCCCTTGCGTACCATCATCGCACCGTAGTAATTGCGCTGGCGCATCAATCGCTCGCCTTCTCTCGCTGTCAAGCCATGGCGCACACGCAATTGGAAGAACTCATCCCCAAATGCCGTTCGATTCTCTAACTCCTCGTTTGCACGAGGGTTGATGACTTCCACTCCCTCAAGTTCAAGATTGTGTTCCTCAATGAGTGCCTCAATAACTGATCGGCGGCCCAGAAGAATAGGAATCGCAATTCCTTCGGCTCTCGCCTGCTCCGCTGCTTT
>DDEH01000102.1 GCA_002336085.1 Flavobacteriales bacterium UBA1959
GCGTCAGCAGAAGCATTCGCAGCTTGAGCAGCGTCCAAGGCCATATCAGCCTCAACGAGATTGTCATCAGCACCGAGGTAATCCGCACCGGCGTATCCTGGGTGTTGTGGTACATTATTCGTAGATCCAACAGTACTGGTACCGAAGCCCATATCAGCAGCAGAAGCAGCAATACGGAACTCGTTGTCATCAATGTCAGAAGCGTTAGCAGCTTGAGCAGCAGCGTCAGCAGTTGCTTGTGCAGCATCAGCAGAGCCGTTAGAGGCAATAGCGTCAGCGTTGGCAGCTTGAGCAGCAGCGTCAGCAGTAGCTTGTGCAGCATCGGCAGAAGCGTTAGCAGCTAGAGCAGCAGCATCAGCGGTAGCTTGAGAAGCATCAGCAGAAGCGTTAGCAGCTAGAGCAGCAGCATCAGCAGTAGCTTGCGCGGCGTCAGCAGAACTGTTCGCAGCAATAGCGTCAGCATTGGCAGCTTGTGCAGCAGCGTCAGCGGTAGCTTGTGCAGCGTCAGCGGAACCGTTAGCGGCAATAGCATCAGCGTTGGCAACTTGTGCAGCCGCGTCAGCGGTAGCTTGTGCAGCATCGGCAGAAGCGTTAGCAGCTAGAGCAGCAGCATCAGCAGTAGCTTGTGCAGCATCAGCAGAAGCGTTTGCAGCTAAAGCAGCAGCATCAGCAGTAGCTTGCGCGGCGTCAGCGTTAGCGTTAGCATCGATATTCGATTGCAATACAGCGTCAGCATCTTCGCTTGAAACTTGATTTGCATCAACATCAGCTTGAACAGCTGCGTCACCCGCATCAGAATAAACTTCAGATGCAAGAACATCGCCACCACTGGTAACAGATCCTGCAACATCGAGGTTTCCTCCCATAGTGGAGTTTCCGTCAACGTTCAATAATCCGTCAATATCCAGTTCAGAGGTCTCACCCAAGGCGCGACCTGCGACGAATGTTAACTCAGCAACTTGAGCAGCCTCGGCTATCATGTCTTCAAAGTCAGCATTGTTGGAACTCAAGTAGTTGAAGATTCCAGTTGCAGCGCTAAAGACACCTGTGATTTCCAAGTCTCCAGTAACAGTGAGATCATTTACGGTAATACCGGAAGGATCAATTCCTATTACAGAGAGGAGGTCACCCAAATCTGCTGTGTTTTGTGAAACATTAGATTGCAATACAGAAATGTCGCCATCGTTGTCCTCTATGAGGCCCAACAAAAAGGCGTAATCATTTTCTTGCGTGGCAACCGCGTCACTCAAATCACCCGTGAGAGCACTTACGTCTCCATCGAGCAAATCAAGTTGCGACTGCAAAGCTGCAATCTCTTCTTCCTGTCCGTTCAATGCGTACATCGCAATTGGAACAGCCTGCACGTCTACGTCTCCAAAGGAGGCGTATCCATCACCAGGATCCACTTCGATACCGAAGTGCAAACCGGCCGCAGACCAGTCCACTGTTGAGAGCGCACTGAACCCGGGAGTAACCGCGCCATCACCAATGGTGAGGGCAAGGTTGCCGAATTGATTAGTTAATATACTGGCGTGACTTTCTTGCCATAATGTGGATCCGTCAGCGCCGTAAAGCGTGACTCGCACATTAAGTTCGGCGTCCGCCAGGGGATCGCCATCAGCATCACGGGCAACCGCCTGATAGGCTATGCCGGGATCCTGCGCTTGCAGGACCGTTAAAGCTCCGAATAAACAGAGCAGGGAGAGGAAAAGTGTTCGCATCACTTTATCTTGGTTAAGATTTCAGAATTCGAATATACAAGTAAAATCTCGATAAACAACCAAACCAATGCGACAAATTTATATTAAACCTCGGTCAAATGAGGTTTTGTACAACATAACCATCGGTATAAACCCTATGAAAATCGAGGAATGGAGGCGATTTATGCATGACGATCACCTCCCTAAAATCTTTGCAAGCAATTGTTTCGCTAGCTACCGAATGTGTAGAATCATCGACGAACAAGCAGATTCTACAACCATTGCAGTACAATATTTGGCGCATAGCGTAGAACATTTGAAAAAATACAATCAAGACTACGCAGCCGATCTTCAACGAGAACACATGGAAAAATTTGGCAGCGATGCTGTCGCATATCGTTCAGTTTTGGATATTTTGGAAGAAGGAGAGTGGCAGGAAGTATAAATTACTTGGCCAGTGCAAAAGCATTCGAAACTACCTTGCTCGCCTACATCCCATGAAACGCAAAGCCGTCAGCCCTAAGAAACATCTGGGCCAACATTTTCTCAATGACGAGGCAATCGCTCATCGCATCGCCCATTCCGTTAAGTGCGATGACGAGCAAGCGTTTATTGAAGTGGGACCCGGCACAGGTGCGCTGACCACACATTTGATTGAGCGCTTCGGCGAGCGACTGTTAGCGATTGACGTGGACGAAGAAAGCATCTTGCATCTGCGCAATGAAAATTGGATTCCATCAGAACAGGTCCTTCATGCCGACATTCTGAAAGTGCCATTGACTGACCTTACCTCTTGCGATGAAGTTGTAATCGTAGGGAACTTCCCGTATAATATCAGCTCGCAGATTCTTTTTCGAGCGTTGGACTGGCGCGAGAACTGCGTTGAGCTCGTAGGCATGTTTCAAAAGGAAGTAGCCGAGCGCATCTGCGCAGCTCATGGTTCCAAGGTGTATGGAATATTAAGCGTTTTGATGCAGACATATTATGATGCCGAATATCTTTTCACCGTCCCACCGCATGTATTCATACCGCCTCCCAAAGTCCAAAGCGGCGTAATTAGACTGGTCAAAAAAACCACGCAACCTGAGGGTGTTTCCTACAAACATTTGAAGCGTGTCACCAAAGCCGCCTTCAATCAACGACGCAAAACACTGCGAAACGCACTTCGGTCAGGTGGTCTTGATATCACTCAGGTCGACGAAGCCTTTTTATCTCAGCGCGCAGAGCAATTGGCCCCTACCGAGTTTGCCACGTTAGCCAATTCCATTCCATCAAGTCCATAACACGCCACAAACGGCCATCGTTTTCTTACATTTGTTTGCACACCGAAATGACCGGTGAAACACCATGTCGAAAGCCATTACACTGCAAGAGTTCATCATGGACTCACAAGCGGAGTTTCCGTTTGTATCTGGACAACTCACTCGCTTGCTGACCGACATCGGAGTCGCAGCCAAAATTGTCAATCATCAAGTCAACCGTGCTGGTCTTGCCGGAATACTTGGACAATCCGGTTCTCAGAACACGCACAACGAAGACCAGCAAAAGCTGGATGTTTTTGCAGATAATACATTCATGCGCATCCTGACCGCCGGCAAATCCGTGGCAGGCATTGGGTCTGAAGAACAAGACGGTTACATCCTCTGCCACGATCAAGGCAAACAAGGGAAGTATGTTGTGATGATCGATCCTCTTGACGGGAGTTCCAACATTGATGTCAATGTCTCCATCGGAACTATTTTCAGCATTTACCGCCGTGTCACGCCGCTAGGTGAGCCGCTGAGCGACCAAGATTTTCTTCAAAAGGGTACTCAGCAGGTCGTAGCTGGTTACATCCTTTATGGCTCCTCTACCATGCTAGTGTACACTACAGGAAGCGGCGTCAATGGATTCACGATGGATCCCGCTATTGGCGAGTTCTTTCTATCCCATCCGCGAATGGCATTCCCAGAGTCTGGCATGATTTATTCCATCAATGATGCATTGCTCGATGCATCGCCTCCTGCGGTGAAAATCTTTATCGAGGGCTGCAAAGAAACACACGGCATTAGTCTCAAAGCACGGTATATCGGAAGCTTGGTCACGGATTTTCATCGCAATCTCATCAAAGGCGGAATCTATTTATATCCGAGTACTACATACAATCCCCAAGGGAAGCTCCGGTTGATGTATGAATGCAATCCTTTGGCTTTTATCGCACAACAAGCAGGGGGGCATGCCGAGGACAATTACAGAGAAATCCTTGAGATTCAACCGGAATCTTTGCACCAGCGATCCCCTTTCTACGTTGGTAGTGTGAATATGATTCAAGGTCTTCGTTCCTGCTGGATGGCAACTTCGGACCCCGGATGACGACGGAAAGTTTGTTCCGTCTAACTTCGCGGCTGCAATTCAAATCCTATCATGCGGGTCGACGAACTCATCCAATTCTACAAAGCCGATGCCCGGGCGCAATTGTTGCAACAGACCTGGGACAACGAGGGTTCAAAAACAGAACTGAAGGGCATTATCGGTTCCGCCACCCCACTGCTTGCTGCTTCTTTGTACAGCCAAAAGGAGGACGCTGACGCCTTGGCGAACCAACCCAGCCATCTGTTTGTGCTGGACGATAAGGAAACCGCCGCCTACTTTTTGAATGATTTGGAGCAATTGCTCGGGAAATCACACCGCATTTTATTCTTCCCAAGATCCGCCCGGGTTCCCTACCAAGAGGAGGTAACTGAAAATGCGAACATTGCAATGCGGGCCGAAGTGCTCAATGAAGTCAATCGAGACGGCAGGGGATTGGCCATCGTAACCTTTGGCGAGGCATTGGCCGAACAAGTAATCAGCCGAAGAGAACTATCCGAACAGACCTTTGCCCTAGCATTGGGCGAAAAATACACCATGGATTTCCTGGACGAAGTGTTCATTGAATACGGATTCCACAAGGTGGATTTTGTGTACGAACCGGGTCAGTATGCCGTTCGAGGAGGCATTGTAGATGTGTTCTCCTATTCTTTTGATCATCCCTATCGCATAGAATTCTTTGGCGACGAAGTGGAATCCATTCGCAAGTTTGACCCCACCAATCAACTGAGCATTAACAAGATGACTCGGGCTGTGGTCGTACCAAACATCGGTGATCAAGCATTGCACGAAGCCGTTGAGCCCTTCTTCAACTTCATCCCTGCGGATACGCGAATTTGGATTGCCGATGCAGCTCGATGCGAGAAACAGTTGGAAAAAGCCATGGACAAGGCCCAGAAGGCCTTCGCGCGGATCACCACCGAAGTAAACTTTACTCCGCCTGACAAGCTTTACCTCGATCCCACAGGTTTTCAAAAGCTCTTGGATCCTTTTCACGTCATTGAATTCGATGGAGGTACCTCCTTTGCCAACCGAGTGGTGATTGATTGGAACATGATTCCTCAGCCGAGCTTCAACAAGAATTTCGATCTAATCACCTCCAACCTGCAGGCCAATCATAGGCAGGGGTATCACAATGTGATTGTTGCGGGGCAATCCACGCAAATTGAGCGATTGCATGACATTTTTGCAGATCGCGAAGACGAGGTCCCTCACCATCCGATTCCTGTTGAACTGAGCCAAGGATTTGTAGACAAAGACCTGAAGCTACTGGTGTACACAGATCATCAACTGTTTGAACGTTACCATCGTTTCCGACTCAAAGAAGGGTTTCGCAAAAACAAACAAGCGCTGACTTTGAAAGAGTTGATGGCGCTAGAGCCCGGCGACTTTGTGGTTCACATCGATCATGGCATCGGTGAATTTGGCGGGTTGCAAAAAATCGATGTCAACGGCAAAGAGCAGGAAGCAATACGACTGAGCTACAAAGGGGGAGATGTTCTCTACGTGAATATCCATTCGCTGCACCGAATTTCGAAATACACATCGAAGGAAGGAACAGCGCCCAAAATCAGCAAACTCGGAACTGGAGCGTGGGCTGCAACAAAAGCCAAAACAAAAACTCGGGTCAAAGAGCTGGCCTATGATCTTCTTAAACTTTACGCGAAGCGAAAGAACTCCAAGGGGTTTTCATTTTCTCCTGACAACTATATGCTGCATGAGTTGGAGGCGAGCTTTATGTTCGAAGAAACGCCGGATCAACATTCGGCCATTGAAGCCGTCAAGAAAGATATGGAGCGCTCCATCCCAATGGACCGATTGGTTTGTGGGGATGTTGGGTTTGGCAAAACCGAGGTCGCAATTAGGGCAGCATTTAAAGCTGCTGCAGACGGCAAACAAGTAGCTGTTTTGGTTCCGACGACCATCCTGTCCATGCAGCATTACAGAAGCTTTTCTCGAAGGCTCAGGGACTTCCCTGTCACCGTTGACTACATCAATAGATTCAAAACGGGAAAAGCGCTCACGGAAACCATCAACAAACTCGAGGCAGGCCAAGTTGATATCCTCATAGGCACGCACGCAATAGTGGGAAAACGCGTCAAGTTCAAAGACTTGGGTTTGATGATCATCGACGAAGAGCAAAAGTTTGGAGTTGCTGTAAAAGACAAGCTCAAGACGTTACGCGCCGATGTGGATGCTTTGACCCTTACCGCCACGCCTATCCCAAGAACACTGCAATTCAGCTTGATGGGTGCTCGCGACCTCAGCACCATTGCCACACCTCCTCCGAATCGTCAGCCTGTCGAAACCCATCTGGCCTCATTTAGCGAAGAGGTCATTCGCGATGCCATTGCCTACGAAATCAGCCGAGGCGGACAGGTCTATTTCGTGAACAATCGAGTCAAAAACATTCAAGAAGTGGCCGGTATGATTGCTCGATTGGTACCAGATGCTCGCGTCGGAATTGGGCATGGCCAAATGGACGGCAAACAGCTAGAAGACGTGATGGCGCGCTTCATCGAAGGAGCTTTTGATGTCCTGGTAGCCACCACCATCATAGAATCTGGAATCGACATCAGCAATGCCAATACCATGATCATCAATGATGCGCATCAATTTGGACTGAGTGACTTGCACCAATTGCGAGGACGTGTTGGACGATCGAATAAGAAGGCCTTCTGCTATTTGCTCGCTCCGCCCATAAGCTTGCTTCCCGACGAAAGCCGCAAACGGCTGCAAGCCATAGAGCAATTTAGTGACCTCGGTAGTGGCATTCAGATTGCTATGCGCGACCTCGATATCCGAGGTGCGGGAGACCTCCTCGGTGGTGAGCAAAGTGGATTCATATCAGAGCTCGGATTTGAGATGTACCAAAAAATCCTCGCAGAAGCCATCCAAGAACTAAAAGAAGAATCGTTTGCTGAATTGTTCGAGGAAGAGCGCAAAGCGGATCGGCGATATGTGAGCGAAGCGGCAATCGAAACGGATTTCGCCCTCATGATTCCTGATCACTACGTGAGCGATATCCCAGAGCGAATATCCCTGTACCGTGAATTGGACAGCCTTGATCATGAATCCGATTTGGCTGCATTCAAAGAGCGGTTGGAAGACCGATTTGGTCCAATTCCTCAAGAGACTGAAGATTTGCTGGATACCATCCGATTGCGTTGGTTGGCCGAATATTTGGGGATGGAAAAAATCGTGCTAAAAGGAGGCAAACTAATCGCCGCCTTCATTGCCAACGAAGACAGCGCCTTCTTCCAAGGGGCAACATTTGCGCGAATTTTGAATTACTTGAAAAACCAGACCAGAGATACCAAAATGTACCAGCGAAATGGAGCCCTTCGCATGAGCATTGAAGGCATTGTATCCACCTTGGCAGCGTTACGTGTCTTGGAAGACATCGCTGGAATGCGAGCAGAGGAAGCCGCACCGAAGTACGAATCTCCTGCCTCTTGAATCCCGATTCCTTGCAAGCGCTTAAATTTGTTGCATGACCAATGAAGTTGCCACCCCCGTCATGGCCTTCCAAAAACTGGAGGATTTCAAAACGGGACAAATTCTACTCATCGACAAACCCCTCGAATGGACCTCATTTGACGTCGTAAACAAAGTTCGTGGGCATTTGCGACATGCGTTGAAGATTAAAAAAATCAAAGTAGGTCATGCCGGAACGCTGGACCCTCTTGCCTCTGGCGTGCTTGTAGTATGCACAGGCAAAGCAACCAAAGGCATAGAAACCCTCCAGGCGCAAGACAAATCTTACACTTCCACCATCCGACTTGGAGCGCACACTCCCTGCCTTGACGCAGAATTACCGGTAGAAACCTGGGTGAATGCTGACCATTTGACCCTCGAGGCCATTGAAAAAGCGGCCGAAAACTTAAGAGGAAGCATTGATCAACTGCCTCCCTTGTACAGTGCTAAAAAGGTCAACGGACAGAAGGCCTATGCGGTAGCGCGAAAAGGAGGGGAAATCGAGCTCAAACGAGCACCTGTGAATATCAAAAAATTGGAAATCCTAGGCGTGAAGCATCGCGAAATCGATGGGCACCGTGTCATTGATGTCGACGTATACATCGATTGTACCAAGGGCACTTACATCCGGTCAATCGCCCGAGATTTGGGCAACTCACTGAGCGTTGGTGGACATTTGGTGGCTTTGCGCAGAACTTCAAATGGTCCATTTCCGATTGCCGATTGTGTGCTCCTTTCTGATCTCATCCAGTCCATCGAAGCACTGCCAAGCGAGGATGCATAAATTACGGTTGACGTTTGCCTTCGAATTCATTAAGTTTGCCGACCATTTATACGCGTTCCGGAAATCTGCCCCTCCATGAAATTATCCTCCTTCAAGTACGACATTTCGCCCGATTTGATTGCCCAAAGCCCACTGGAAAACAGAGACGACAGTCGAATGATGGTCGTGGACAAAGAAAAAGGCACCATTGAGCATAAGATGTTCAAAGACGTCCT
>DDEH01000013.1 GCA_002336085.1 Flavobacteriales bacterium UBA1959
TTCTCCTAATAGCATAGAAGCCAAGAAGAAAACAACATTGATGATGATCAGGTTTTTTACGACCTGTGGGGCATTTTGAAGCATTATTGAAATCGTTGCTCGATGTCTTTGGCATCAAAGTTAACTATCACGCGGCGACCAAACGGGTCACGGTCGGGAGTGGAGCATCCGAATAGTCTATCCAGCAAGTCCGCCATTTCTTTAGGCTCCAGGATCTTGCCCGAACGAATCGCCATGGACTTTGCCATCTGGGCAGCGACACGTTCGGCTCTGGAAATTCCGGGCAACTCGTTCCCATCGTCCTCAAGCACCGCCTCTATGAGCAGGGTAGGACTCGATTCTCCTTCCGCCGGCATTCCCGTGATTTGTACACCGCTCTCATGCGATTCGAGCTGCAAGCCCATTCGCTCAAGCCAAGACTTAGACTCCAACACAAAATGACGGTCAATTGCATTCAACTCGACCACTTTGGGAAACAACAATTGCTGCACAGGAATAGAAGCCGTTTCATGTTCTAGTTGACCCACTAGCAATTCGTAAAGAACCCTTAGATGGGCCCGATTCTGGTCGATTAACAAGAGTCCTGAACGAGTGCTCGTAGCGATGTATCGCTGCTGAAACTGGAAAAACGATCGCTTTTGATCCACAGCATGGGCGCCCAACAAAGAGAAGTCTGAATCGCCAGCATCAGATGCAACCAACTCAATCGTCACTTCAGAATCTCCAACGCTACTAGGTTCTGAAACAGGTTCGTCTCCATACAGTTTCTTCCAGGCATCCATCTGTCCTCTTCCTGGGCGCAGGCTGTTTCCGTGTGATGGCGTCCGAAAAGGGTTGTAATCCGCGTTTATTTGAACCGAAGGTTCTTTTACGGGCCGGGAGGGATCTACAGGCGTAATATTGAGGCCAGGTTCCTGATCAAAGTCGAGCGATGGAGCGACAGCATATTTCCCCAATCCGCGACGAATCGCTGGTAAAAGCAAGGATAGTACATGGCGCTCTTCGTCAAATTTAACCTCCGTTTTTGTGGGGTGAATGTTCACGTCCAAGCGGGCTGGATCAATGGTCAAAAACAGCACATAAAGCGGGAATTGGTCGCGCGGAAGAAGCCCCTCATATGCCTGCATAACGGTCCGATGTAACAGCGGATGCTTGATGAATCGCTGATTCACAAACAAAAATTGCTCTCCCCGAGTGCGGCGGGCGAACTCAGGCTTCCCTACGAATCCTTCTACCGAAACCACGTCCGTTTTTTCATCTACCGGAACCAATCGTTCGTCGTATTTGCTTCCAAATACTCCAACGACACGCTTTCGACGCGACGTGCCTTTTAAGTTAAACAGCTCAGAATCGTTGTGAGAAAGTAAGAAATGTACTTCTTCATGTGCAAGCGCCAAACGATGAAACTCATCAATGACATGGCGCAGCTCCACAGCATCTGATTTTAAGAAGTTACGTCTCGCAGGGACATTGTAAAACAGATTACGCACTGCGATTTGAGTGCCAACTTCCATGGGACAAGGCATGGGACTTTCTGCTTTTCCTCCTTCCAATGTCAATTTGGAACCATGGTCCTCGCTTGCGTGTCGCGTCTTCAACTCAACATGTGCAATCGATGCAATAGAAGCCAACGCCTCTCCTCGGAATCCTTTGGACACAATGCTATAAAGATCCTCTGCAACACTAATTTTTGACGTGGCGTGCCGCTGGAAACAGCGTTTAGCATCGGCCAGGACCATGCCGGTACCATTGTCCAATACCTGGATCAATGTTCGGCCCGCATCGATGACCCGCACTTCAATGCGTCTCGCTCCAGAATCAATGGCATTTTCCATGAGCTCCTTGACGGCAGACGCCGGACGCTGCACCACCTCTCCAGCTGCTATTTGATTGGAGACATTTTCAGGAAGTTGTCGAATTACCTCAGGCATTTTCCATCCATTTCAAAACACGCGAAAAATCACTTTGTTCCACCCATTGAATTCCTTTCCAAGCCAGCCAAATCAACACTGCAGCAATCATCCCCGCACGCAACATCGACAACCGCGCAGCGGATAATTGTTCCTTGCGCGCCTCCGATCGGTCAGAATTATACGAAGTACCGCGGGCACGAAAACGGATGGCCTTTGTCTCGGCCTTCTCATGGTTTGCCGCTGTGACCACCTTTTCAACCTGTTCCTTTCGATCGCGCCATTTTCCGTCCAAATCCGGCAGATGCCTCGACTTGAATTCAAACCGGCGTGGGTCTGTTCGGACATTCCGAAACATCGATTTAAGACGAGGGGCTTGCATGGGTAAGCAAATTTACGCCGGAGCACCGGTAATTCAGACTCAGAGCGCCATTCGTTGTTCAAAATCGACTAACACGTCATCCACATTCTTAGCACCAGGGTACCGCTGTAGAATCGAATGAATCACACGATCTACCGTCGCATCGGGACAAGAAGCTCCGCTCGTTACTAAAATATGTGGCACTCTCTCCCCGCTTGCCTCGGGCCACGGATCCATCGTAGATTGATGCAAACCCAACCGCCAATCAAAGTGCTGAACCGCGCCGTCCGGCAAAAGCTCCTTCTCATTCCGAATGAAAAAAGTGGGCAATACCGCCTCGCACAATTCAACCAGATGAGACGTATTCGAACTGTTGTATCCGCCGACCACCAGCGCCATATCCGTTCCTGGCATTCCCAAGGCTGCCTCCGTGGCCTGCTGATTATCGTTGGTTGCGTAACACAAAGTATCCCGAGTATTGGCAAAATCCGTACTGTCACCACTGGCTTTTCGAGCCACCACGGCCTGTTTGATCCGGTCGCTGATGGCCTGAGTGTCTGACGCCAACATTGTGGTTTGATTGACCACACCGATACGGTTTAGATGCAATTTCGGGTCAAATCCCTTGGACGTTCTACCGTCGAAATGAGTGTCAAACTCTGACCAATCCCTCTCTCCCAAAATGAATCCGCAGAGCACTTCAGCTTCCTCCATATTCTTGATGACCATGGCATGACCACTTTCGCCCGCATGGCTAAAGGTCGCTCGCGTCTCCTCATGGATAGGCTTGCCGTGAATAACGATTGTGTAATCTTCGGTCGCCAACTTTGCCGAACGCTTCCAGACCTTTTCGACAAATGGACAAGTCGTGTTATAGGTATCAACGTCCACGCCAATGGCCTTCAATTCAGCTTCGATTTCCAGCGTGGTTCCAAAGGCAGGAATGAGCACGACATCATCTCGATTGAGTTCGGACATCGGAGTCAAAATCGCACCTTCGGTATCCTGCAAAAATCGGATGCCACGGTCCTGCAAATCATCATTTACTTCCGGATTGTGAATCATTTGGCTCAGGAGAAAAATACGTTTTCCTGGATTTTCATCAATGGCCCGATAAGCAATTTCAATGGCATTCTCGACTCCAAAACAAAACCCAAAATGCCTAGCCAGAATAAAGCGGACCGTTCCAAAATCCAGAACGGTTGGATCGAAATCCTGCTTTCGCGGGTCACGGGCTTTTCGCTTGGCTTTCACCCGAGAAATGATGGGACTTAGATAAAACGTAGGAACTTCAAAGCTGCGCATGAGGCAAAGAAATAGAAAGCAATTTGAAACCCAACCCTTCAAGAGGAAAGAATGTTGGCCGCCCCTCAAAATTTACCTGGATTTTTCGCAACCTCTGCTGGCATTTGCCCGTATTAGAAAGCATGAAGAAATTTCCACTCCGATACCTGGCATTGATCATACTAATGTTTGTGGCATCGGTTACATCCTTCGTGGCAGCGACAGACGTGCTGTTCTGATTACTTAAACGTGCCACGAATTTCTCTAAATCGCAAGGTTGGAGATTTTCGTGCTATACGTTTCATGACTTTGTGCACTTCCTGCGCATCCAACTCTTCTCCCCGAATCAGTCGCCATGCATGCAGCTGTATCAAAGGAGCTGTCAATTCAGGAGCTACAGCCAAGAAAGGCCAATCCTGCGTTTCAATTTTCACTTGGATTTCAGCAGAGTTAGCAATCCATTCCAACGATAGTGCATCCAAAGCGAGCATCTCTCCAGCACAATCGTCTACGCCCCGTCGAAGCCGCCATTCCAAAGCTTCTTCCACCCAGTCCTGTGAAGCCAAGCCATCAGCAGGCCAATCCGGCATTCCCGAGCAACCGAAGCAAAAGAGAGAAGCGATGAAAGTGCTCAGCATTTTTCATGCGTCTCTTCGAATCGCACACCCATACGCTCCAATTCTGGCAGAATAATGTTATAGTAATCACGGTGCAAAGGAACTTCCACTCCCGCTTTATTGAATTTCCCATTGAGTATAGCCTCAGCTGCAATCGCCATTGGCCAGCCCACGGTATCGGCCATGCCCGTATAAACAGAATCACGGCCTTCCAAGCGCAGTGAACTGGTCACTTCGTGTCGTTCACCGTCGCGCTCATAGAGAAAGCGATGCCACATGACAATCATGTCCCGGTCTTGAGGCTTTAACTTCCACTTGGCTTCTAACAGTTCCTGTATAATCTGAGCAGGAGTTCCTTCTGTGGTCCGCGGCCCATTTTGCTCATCGAAAAGCCCGAGCCACCGCAAGCGTGAAAGGGACTCCTCGGAGCATCGTGCCACCCTCAAAACAGCAGATTCAAGTCCTTCTTCTGCCCATAATGCTGGCACAAAAGAACGCAACCAATCGGCCCAAGAACTACCTATTGGCCACTTCATGCTAACATCATCGCGGACACATCCCAATTGCACGAGAGCATCCCACCCATCACAAAAACCTTCGCCTCTGAGCGTTCCGCGAACCAATGTCTGAATGCCATCTAAGCCATACTTGCCTACATAAGCCACCGAATCCCGGTTCGGATACCCTTCAAAAGCGACACCTCCAACGGAGATGGTTCGCGCATTCTGAAAGACACGATGCGGTGGAACAAGCCGATGCGCTCCTCCTGCCAAAAATGTTGCGGGGCCGGCTTGACCCGCAAGCACAACATTCCGAGGATTCCAACTGAATTTGTAATGCCATGGATTGTCATCATAATCAGGGGCTATCAACCCTCCACAATACGATTCGAACTCAAGCATTTTCCCGCCCTCTTCCTCGATGCGATCCAACACTTGTTTCGCACTGAGGTGGTCGATTCCAGGGTCCAATCCTATTTCGTTCAATACGAGAACTCCTTTTTCTAGAGCCCGCTCGTGCAATGCCTGCATTTCCTCACCCACATAGCTGGGAGTGATTACTGGAATGCCTGCCTCAATCGCAACCGATGCAATTTGAGGATGCAAAAACGCCGGAACCATGGAAATCACGAGATCCGCAGCTTGAATACGCTGATTGCGTGCCGCATCATTCGTCGGATCAATGGCAAAGGCTTCAGATGCCGGATGACCAGCACATTTTTGCTCAGCCAGTGCCAAGTCGACATCGCCAACAGCTACTTTCCATCCATTAGAATGCGATCTATTGAGCAATTCCTGGATCAACGATGAACTCGATCTTCCTGCCCCCAATACCATGACCTTCTTCATTGCTTCCATTGCATTTCGCTTTGCACCAAAGATAATTCAGGAATAAAGCTTGGCACGAAATTCGCGTAATGAAAGACGCATTCGCATTAACTTCGCTGTCCACACTCACCTATGCAAATCCCTTTCAAACCTAGCTCAAGCCGCACTTGGACTCTCGTCATTGCCGTGGCTCTATTTGCTGCATTATCAGGGTGTTCAGGATCCAAAGCCTTTGTCAAACGTGCCCTCAAGATGGAAGAGGTAGGCATGATGAATCAAGCCGCCAATTTCTACTTCATAGCCGTGGAAAAAGACCCATACAGCGCAGAAGCCCTGGCCGGTCTTCAGCGGTCTGGACAGTGGGTACTGAACGATCACTTGAACCAGTTTGAACAATCTCGGGCCGAAGGCAACCGATCCGCGGCCGTAGAGGCTTACGAACGGGCAAAGGCATACCAGTCGAAAATCGAACGCGTGGGTATTGGATTGTTGGTTTTGAGTGAAACAGAAGCAGCCTATAATCGAGTCAAGAACGACCACCTAGAAGATGTATACGAAGCTGCAATTGAACACCTCGAAGCCGAAGAATTCAGAGATGCGCTGCGAGATTTTGATGAAGTCATCCGCTTAGATTCAGGATACAAGGACGCCGAAACTCTGGCCAATGTCGCTTTCTGCGAACCGCTTTATCGGAATGGCATGAAAGCTATCGAAGCGTCGCACTGGCGATCAGCCCATGCAGATTTCAACGCATGTGTTTCACGCGACGCCAACTACAAAGAGGCGCGACGCCTCCGTGACGATTGCTTGGAGAAGGGACAATTTGCCATCGCGCTCGTAAACTTTGAAAACGGCTCCAATCGCTCGGGAATGGAGACCAAGTTGAAGTCATTTGTTCAACAGGCCTTGGGAGAAAGTCTCGACCCTTTTCTGCACCTTGTCGACCGTGAGAACCAGGACCTCATCCTCCAAGAACAACAACTGTCCCTCAGCGGTGTAATCGACGCCAACTCTGCAGTGGAAGTAGGCGGACTGATGGGAGCCAAGGCCATTTTGAAAGGAACCGTGGTATCGTGCGATGTAAGCGCTTCTTCGTTGCAGCGGTCGAACATGCAGGGTTTTGAAGGATACAAAGTGGCAAAAGTCAATGAGAACGGAAAAAAGGTCTACGAAACGAAATACCGTCGTGTGACCTACCAAAATTATCGGCAGTCACGGACGGTGATAATCACTGTTCAACTTGCCCTGATTTCCCTCGCAACGGGGAAAACAGAAATGACGGAAATCATCAAACGCGAAATCAATGATCATGTGGCCTATTCCCGATACGGCGGAGATCATAAAAACATCTACCCCTCTCGCAGCAATGGAAGCATGCATCGCATGGGAAGAAGAAGCTTGATGACAGAACTCGCGGCGAATTCAATTCTGAAATCCGAAGCCTTGATGATTGATAATGCCGTATCCGAAATTGCGGAAACAGCACGAGCACGAGTGGAATCAGAAGCAAAACGATTGGTGCCTTGAACAAATTCCACAAATCCTTTCAGCTCGTTAGTCTTAGTGCAGCTCAAGGAGTTGTAGCTCTGGCCGCTCTTCTGCTCGTAAATGGGTGTGCTGTGTCGAAAAAGTGGGGCGAGGTGCCTATATGGATTGGCGAGCGTCCGCGCATGACCAGCGAGTACATCGGAATTGCGAGCGCGAGTAAAACACAATTTGGAGTTGATGCGTTTGGTGCGGCGCAAAAACGAGCTCTCGCGGAACTCGCCGGACAAATCCGCGTCACCATTGAGTCGTCCTCCATCCTGCACACCACACAATTTCAAGGCATCGCTGGTCAGAATTTTTCTGAAAGAATTAAAAGCACATCCGCCGAAGATCTTGAGGGCTATGAATTGGTGGGACGCTATGAAAGCGAAACTGATATTTGGGCGTACTATCGACTTAGCAAGGCCAAGTATCAGAGGATTCTAGCAGAGCGAAAAGCCTCAGACCTCGAGGTGGCTGGCGGACATTTTGAATCCGCACTCAGTGCTCATAAACAGGGCAATGCAACAATGGCAATAGACCGATACATTCGTTGTTTGGAGGCGCTGGAAATGCACTGGGGTGAAATCAACCTTTGGAAATCAGATAAGGGCGAAGTCGCTCTTGATCGAGAAGCGTTGGATGGTATTTCACGACTCATTGGCAATATCCATCTCCATGCCACAGATGAGCGTGTGATATTATCATTTTCAGAACGCTATCGCGGTGCATTGATATGCACCGCGTCGCTTGATGGAAGTCCGATGAGCAACGCGCCCATTTCTTGGCGGTATAACCGCGGAACCCTTCCCAAAAGCGGAAGCAGTCAAACCGGCGCCACGGGTGAAATAACTGTTGGTATGGATCAATTTGAACCCGGTACGCGGTCTTCAGAATTGAGACTGAAACTGGACTTGGACCTACTTGCTCCCCGCATCGCAGAATCAGCCACACGTGTATTCTTGTCGCATCTTCCTGTGCCTTCATTGACCCTTCCAATCGAACTCACGCCCCCTACCATCTACTTTAGCACCACCGAAAAAGTGCGTGGAAAACAGCGCGACCAACAACTATTGCGAAGTTCAATTGCCGAAGGACTGAGCGACCAAGGTGTAATCTGGGTTCAACAAAAAGAAGACGCAGACCTTATACTTCAGTTGGATTCTGACACCCGAGATGGGGGATCGGGCTCTGGCTTTTACACCGCTTTTCTCAATGCCTCAGTGGTACTCAAAACACCAAGCGGCGATCCTGTGCTTCAACAAAACCTTAGTGAAATTAAAGGAGTACAACTTGATTGGGAAAGTGCACATGCAGAAGCGTATCGAAAAGCCACGCTAGAAATAAAAGGCCGATTCGTAAGGCAATTGGTCAGCGCGCTTTACCAATGATACAATTGATGCATTATCCATTTTGGCATGTTTATTGAATTCACCAACTTGCAAACCAATAACAGAAAAATCACTCTTATGAATAAAGTCCTACACACCCTCACAATGTTGTTCGCGACTACCGCTTTGTTGCTCACCGGATGCAAAGGAGGGAAAGACACCTCTTCCACCCCTGAAACCCGGGGAGAAGTTCGGATTGTTGAGTACTGCTCCGGCCCCGATTTCTTGACCAATGGCGAATATTTTCGGGCATCTGCCACTGGAACAAGCCCGCAACGAGAGATTGCAAAGAAAATCGCGCGCCAAAATGCAGAAGCCACACTGGCGCGAGCTGTTGAAGCCACTGTCGAGATTGTTGCCGAAAACCAAGCCACACAACTCGGTTTTGGCACGACGGAAGAGGCCACAAGCAAATTCAACGAATTGTCGCGAACCATCGTCAACAAGAAGCTGACAGGAGCCATCACCATTTGCCAAGAGCTAACCATGACGGAAGGAAAAAAATACATCGCATACCTCGCCATTGAGTTAAGCGGCAGCCAATTGGCTGACGCATACGTCGAAGGATTGAAGCAAGAGGAGCGAATCCGAGCGGAATACAACTACGACCAATTCAAAGATACTTTTGAAGAGGTGATGTCTAATTACCGCGAGCAGTAATCACTGCGCATCACACGTTTCTAACCCCGCTCAGGCATCTGCTTGAGTGGGGTTTTTTATTTTGTTTCAGGAATTATCTCGGTCAATCCAAACGGGAACGCTGGATACATCGGTCGGATGTTCGAGCCGATAGGCTCGGACAAAATCCAGCCAATTGCGCAGCATCGCTGGCCCCTGTGGCGTCAGAACAGATTCCGGATGGAATTGGACAGCTTCAATGGGCAAATAAGGATGTGAAATAGCCATGGGAAGACCATTCTCGTTTTTCGCAGTCATGACGAGATTGGGTGGAAAATTCTTTTCCTCCAGTATCCAACTATGATAATGGCCCACACTCAACGGAGCTTTCAGCCCTTTAAAAATCCCCTTGGCAACGAACGTTGTTAGCTCAGACGCCTGGCCGTGAAGAACCCGTTCCATGTTGACAAGCGTTCCTCCAAAATGCTGAACAATTGCCTGCAAACCCAAACATACTCCCAGCATCGGCACTTGATGAGCTGCCGCAATCGGTATGATGCGCATAAGTTGACCGGATTCGTCAGGCAGTCCAGGGCCAGGAGAGAGTACAATTCCATCAAAACGTACGATCCCAGCGGGATTGATCGCATCGTTGCGCATCACCTTCACCTCAACATCACCATGGCTGACCAGCATGTGCTCAATGTTCCATGTAAAGGAATCGTAATTATCTACCAGTAGAATGCGCATTGAAGTACTTCGTGGTGCAAAGGTGGGAAATCCATTCTTAGCTTCGCAACATGACAGACACGATTTCTTCTTCGGACGCTGCAGCACCCTTGGCATCGTATAGCCAAGCTGTTGTTGCCGGTGACTTGATGTTTGTCAGCGGCCAAATTCCAATCAATCCCGCGACGGGCGAGCTCATCAACTCTGCCATTGAGACGGCTACAGAACAGAGTTTGCTGAACGTTCAGCGAATCCTCCAAGCCGCCGGATTGGAGTTAAGCCATGTAGTAAAGTCGAGTGTTTTTCTCATCAATACGGAAGATTATCCCGGGATGGATGCGACCTACAAACGCATCATGCCCGAACCGTTTCCTGCGCGAGAAGCCATTTTTGTAGCCGGACTTCCGAAATCAGCACGCATAGAAATATCTGTGATTGCCCATACACAACGTTAACCTTAGGACCCCTTTTGCCATGTTTTTTAAGAAAATACTCTACTATTTGAATCCTGTAAACTTGTTTCACCGCGACCCTGAGGCGGACGTGAATTTGCGCATGATGCATGGCGTCAACAAGATCAGTTTCATCATGTTTGTGTTGTGCCTAGTCGTTATGTTGGTTCGCTGGATAGCACGATAAAATAACGATCTTCGCTCCCTAAAGCGGCCGCTTTAGAACAGCAAATCAGTGTTGTTATTGCGGTATTCTACTTTCAGATCTTTGAGCATAGACGCTTTGATATTTAGACGCAGGTAGATGCTCTTGCGCACACCAATGGGCACCCAATTAACGGACAACTCCCAGCAGTGTAAATCCCAATAAACATCCAATTGCGTGGGCGTCCATTCTTTTCGAACAATGTCATAACCAGTGTTGATGTTGACCCGCCATTTGTCCATGATTTCTATGGAACCGCGCACCCGAGCACTTTGGGTCAAGATCAACGTGTCTCGTTGGGTAGCCACTTGCCAATTTTTTCGCAAGTCCAAGTTATAGTCAGCACGGAAGTTCCAGGGCAAAAGTTCGTCACTGCCGCCATTGAAAGAACTTCCCAATGCAGCGTTCGCTCGCGTCATCCTCAATGCTGGCTGGCCTTGTTTGACGAGAAATTCGTCGATGCGCTGGCCACTCGAGTCTCTCGCATATGCACTGTGAGCAATCCCTAAATTGACTCGGACCCGGTTGAATAAATCCGTATTCGCCCGCGTCACGACGTCGCTCAGACCCAAAGAGTCCGCAATGAAGTTGTAATTGGCAGAAGTCACCACGTTGTCTATCAAACGGACTTTGCGAACATCACCGGTGGCTTTGTCCAATACTTTGGCTTCAATGTTCTGGCTAAGGCTAAAATTCACCGCTCCCGATGCACGAATATCCTGGGGGACAAAACGGTTGAGGCTATACGGGTTAAAATCATACGATTCGTCATTCAGGATTGCGGTTCGGGTGCGCTGCAATTCTGGTGTATAGCTCAAGCCCATGGTCGGGCTCAATACGTGACGAATGGCTTGAACACTGCGTTCAGGGTCAAATTCAAACGTGCCATAAAAGCGGGTCGACGCATTGGCGGAGAGACGCCAGTCTCGGGTTGTTTGGAAAACGGATAACGTATCCGTCAACTGCTGCACCGCTCCGGTTTCGTCCTCTATCAGTGAGCCATTGAGTTCTTGAAAAGCCCAGAACTCGTTGTACTGAAAGCTAGGCGTAATACTGATAAAACCGAGTCGCATTTGACTGGAGGCCGAAGCATTGTGCTTGATCCCGTTTCGGAAGGAAACATTCGACCAATCGCCCGCTAGAAAAACGCTATCCGGCGCCTGCATTGTTTGTTCGAATCGTGAAGATGCCGTGATGGCCACCTCATCCAACAACCGAATACGTGAAGAATTCACTCCTAGCAACTTGGCTAGACTCGTGCGCTGCAGATTAAGCGTCAAGGAAGGTGCGGTTACATTCACATTTCCCGTCTGTGAGTTCTGTGAATGACGGGCGCTAAGTGCCAGAGATATCGGCTTTCCAGGAAACGATCGGGAATACTGAATACTCGATTGAAATGTATTGGTCAGATAATCTTGCTGATTGCTTGTGATGTTGGATTGAAAATGATTGTTGGACCCAAAATTGACACTCGTATTGAACCGACTATTGGGCCGTGCCCGGTTGTCCTGGCTGTGACTCCATCGGACAAAGAATTGATTGGAAACTGAAAGTGTGGGCAGGCCGGTAAATCCATCTCGGAAACGCTGATAGCTCAGGTTCAAGTTACCGCTTGCGCGATAACGAATCCGGTAATTGGTGCTGCTTCTCAGCGCCCACGAGCCGCCCGTGTAAATGTCCCCCGTCAAACGCGTGTCTGCATACTCGCCAATTGGCATGTAATAGCCCAAGTCTTTGAGAAAAAATCCCAAAGCACCTCCATTGCCATACCCGGGCATAAGCAAGCCGTGGCTCCTCTTATCCGGGGGTGTAGGAAACCATCCGAATGGGAGCGCCAGTGGCGTAGGGATTTTTCGAAATTTCAAGTAAAAAGGCCCTGAAACCACCTTCTTTCCCGGAATCATGATGGCGCGCTTCAAATGAAAGTGAAAGTGCGGGTTGTCCGCATTGCATGTGGTGAATTTGGCATTGGCAACATGGATGCGCGTGTCCGTCTGGCGTTTGGCAATTTCGGCGTGGAACACGGATTCTCCCTGCACTGTTACGGCTTTTCGACTCAATCCTCGACGGGTCTTCAAATCGAAACACAACTCATCTTGTTCAAACGTTTGTCCACCTTGGTTCATTACCGGTCGACCAATCCAATCTCCCAATGAATCGCGCACTCCATATGCACACGCTTGGTTCTTTTTTGAACTGTATACAATTCGATATGCTTCCAATCGGATGTCGTCCATAGCGACGAATGCATTGCCGAAAAGTTCAACCTCAGATGTAATAGAATTGACGCGAGTAGAGTCATCCGCCCCCCAGTCCACATCAAAACTATCCTCTGTTGCGGACGGGACTTGCAAGGAATCAACACCTTGAACGTCCGTTTGAGCGCACAAAATAACCGGTGCGCTTATCCACATCAGAGCACGGAAAATCAGTGAGAGACAGACGACGCGGATGGGTCGTGACGTTTTAGATTTGATGGAACACATGGAACGGCAGTCAAAATTAACAAAACAAGCGGTCCTGTGGGCCATGGGAGGACTGATATTCCTATCTGTTTCATTTGCCCCTGTTGCTCCAAGCATGGTTTTGGTCATTGATGCTGGTCACGGAGGGAAGGATCCTGGCAATTTAGGTACCGGAAGATTCAAATCTACTGAAAAGACAGTGACATTGGATGTGGCTCTGCTCCTTCGCGACTACATCTCCGAACGTTTTCCTGATGTAGAAATTGTCATGACCCGCGACGGGGACACGTATCCAAAAATTCGCGAGCGCGTGAAACTCGCCAACAATATCAACGCAGATCTTTTCATGAGTATCCATTGCGATGCATTCACAAGTCCCAACGCTCTTGGTTCAAGCACATTTGTAATGGGAATGGACAGGAGCGAAGAAAGCCTCAGGGTATCCATGCAAGAAAACGCCTTCATCTCCCAAGAGCGGGATTACGAATCTTTTTACGAAGGTTTCAATCCAGACGATCCTGACACCTATATCGCGCTGAGCCTGCGGCAGTCTGTTTTCCTCCAGCAGAGCCTTGAACTTGGCAGCTTGATCCAAGCTCAATTCAAACAGCGTGTCGGACGCAAAGACCGAGGCGTTCGGCAAGCCGGCTATTATGTGACCTCCTTCACGCAGATGCCCTCTGTCCTCGTAGAACTTGGGTTTTTGACCAACCCTGTGGAAGAAGAGTTCTTGAATTCCAATTCAGGCAAAGAACTCATGGCCTCTGCTCTGCTCCGGGCCTTCAGAACGTACAAAGAGAAACACCACCCCTCTCCCAATCCTACTCTCGAGACAAACCATCAAAATAAAATAGAAACTGCTGAAAACGAGGCATATATGTTACCAGACTCAGCGCTGTCATCCCCCACTTTTCGTGTCCAAATTATGACTTCTGGTCTACCGCTTGAGCAAGACAACAATCGCTTGCAAGGTCTCCAGCCGGTCGTAGAGTATCTTCGTAATGGTCTTTACAAATATGCCGTTGGAAACTGTTCTCAGTCGGCAGAAGCCAATAAGTTGAAATTACAATTGCAAAAGCGAGGTTTCGCAGATGCCTTTGTCGTTAAATTTGAGGGGACATCATTTGAATCCCAAGGCGTAAAACCCATTCGCAAAAACTGAACCACGTGGCCACAGTATCAAAAGAATTTAGGATTGGAGCGCTTATCATAGGCGGTCTTATATTGCTCGTGCTTGGCGTCAACTACCTGAAGGGATTCAATCCATTCCATCCGTCTAACACGTACTATGCCGCCTATTCCGCCATTGATGGTCTCGCCGTGTCTAATCCGGTAGTAGTCAATGGTTTCAAAGTTGGACAAGTAACAGAAGTGGGGTTTTCAAATCTTGGAGACGGCTCGCTGATTGTCACCTTTGAAATTGAACAATCTGCCCTTCGAATTCCCCGCGACACCCGTGCCAAGATTGTTTCCAGTGACTTCTTTGGAACCAAGGCTATTGATTTGATTGCGGGCGAGGACGAAGAGCTTGCCGTGCCCGGCGACACGCTGATAAGCGACTTAGAAATGGGCATTGCTGAAGCGGTTCGAATCGAACTGATCCCACTCAAAAACAAGACAGACCAATTGATTGATGGAGTCGACGACATCTTGGAGAATCTGAAAGCGGTGTTCGAAGCAGATGCCACCCTCGGACTTCCGACCGCATTCGAAAGCATCCAACGCACCGTCGAAAGCTTGGAAAAAACCTCCATCCAACTGGATAATATGGTCGCAGAAAATCGCACCAGCCTCAATGGAATCATGACGAATGTAGAAGGCATAACCTCAAACATCAAAGCGCACAATGATGACCTGGCCAATGTGATGGAAAACTTCTCCGAAATTTCTGACTCGCTTGCAGCTGTAAACTTTGCCGAGACGGTCAAACGTGCAAACTCTGCCCTCACGCATGTGGATGAAATCACGCGCAAAATCAATATGGGTGAAGGCTCCCTGGGGCAGCTAGTCAATAGCGATTCTTTGCACGACGGATTAATTGCCACCAACAATGAGCTCCAATACCTCATCAACGACCTATACCTTAATCCCTGGCGCTATGTGCGTGTTTCAGTATTTGGGAAAAAACAAGAAAAAGCATTATCTCGAAAAGAGTTGAAGAAATTGAAAGAGATTATCGAACAACAGTTGGATGAACGCGAAGAAAACCAACAGCCCTAATTACCCACTCAGAAAGCGTTAAACGATGTTGAGCCAATTGCTATTTCTTGTTATTCTGGGCACAGCCAGTTTCTTTTTTGCGAAGCGCATCAGCGTAATTCGTCGCAACATTCTTTCTGGAATCGATTGGGATGGCAGTGACCGCAAAGCCGAGCGATGGAAAACTATGGCACGCGTAGCATTGGGACAAGGAAAGATGACCGCGCGACCTGTTGCAGGAATCATGCACATCATCATATATGTTGGATTTGTCCTTATCAATATTGAAATGCTCGAGATTGTCATCGACGGGCTTTTTGGTACTCACCGTGTTTTTGCTTTTCTCGGGGACTTTTACAACTTCCTTATTGCTTCATTTGAATGGCTTGCCGCCGGAGTGATCTTTGCATGTGTCGTGTTTTTTATCCGTCGAAACGGAATGGCTTTGGCGCGATTGACCTCCAAAGACTTACAAGGCTGGCCATCCCTCGACGCCAATATCATTTTGGTGGCCGAAGTGATTTTGATGTTTGCTTTCCTCAGTATGAATGCGGCAGACGGCATTGCACAATCCCGCGGCCTTGATCATTACACCATAGCCGGATCTTTCCCCGTGAGCAGCTTCCTCATGCCGCTGTATGCTGGCCTTACGGATGCTGGTGTCATCGCAGTGGAACGAGGCATGTGGTGGGCACACATTATCGGAGTACTGTCTTTCCTTGTGTATGTGCCTTATTCCAAGCATTTCCATATCATGCTGGCGTTTCCCAACACCTACTTCTCCAACCTCAAAGCACCTGCTGCGATGGACAACATGGCGGCGGTTACAAAAGAAGTCCAATTGATGATGGACCCCAGTGCTGACCCATTTGCCGCTGCACCTGCCGATGAAGTTCCTTCAAAATTTGGTGCAAAAGACGCACCCGATTTGACGTGGAAGCAGCTGATGGAAGCATACACCTGCACAGAATGCGGTCGATGTACCTCCGAGTGCCCGGCTAATCAGACGGGAAAGCTTCTCAGCCCCCGAAAAATAATGATGTCAACGCGCGATAGAATCGAAGAAATTGGGGCGGCTCGTGAAGCCAATGGTGGCGAATGGAAGCCCGATGGAAAATCCTTGTTGGGCGACTGGATCACGGAGGAAGAATTGTGGGCATGCACAAGCTGCCAAGCGTGCGTGCAGGCTTGCCCGATCAACATTAGCCCCATGGGCATCATCTTGGACATGCGCAGAAGTCTGATTATGGAAGATAGCAAATCGCCTGAATCCATCACTTCGATGTTCAACAATATCGAAAACAACGGAGCGCCTTGGGCGTTTCCCGCTGGCGACCGAGGGAACTGGACCAAAGAAGTTTAAACCGAAATGAGTTCGATACACATACCCACCATGGCGGAATTAACCGCCGACGGAAAAACGCCAGACGTGCTCTTTTGGGTCGGATGTGCGGGAAGTTTTGACGACCGAGCTAAGCGCATCACCAAGGCCATTGCACGCATCTTAAATGCTTCAGAAACTTCGTTTGCCGTTTTGGGCCAAGAAGAATCGTGCACAGGAGATCCAGCCAAACGAGCAGGCAATGAATTCTTGTATCAAATGCAAGCGGCTCAAAACATTGCGACGTTGAATGGATATGGAATCAAACGCATAATCACGGGATGTCCGCATTGCTTCAATATCCTCAAAAACGAATACCCCGAGCTCGGCGGAAATTACGAGGTTCTGCACCACACGCAATTCATTCGGGAATTGATAGAAACAGGGAAGTTGAAGATGTCCGATGGCGCCCCCTTCAAGGGCAAGCGCATCACCTTCCACGATCCTTGTTATTTGGGGCGTGGAAATGGCGAGTACCTCGCCCCTCGGGAAGTCATCCAAAAACTAGATGCTGAATTGCTCGAAATGCGACGGTGCAAGCAAAACGCCATGTGCTGTGGTGCCGGTGGCGCGCAAATGTTCAAAGAGGCCGAAAATGGGGATTCAGAAGTGAACCACGAACGAACACAGGAAGCATTGGAAAACAAGCCAGAAGTTATCGCAACGGGTTGTCCATTTTGCAACACCATGATCACCGACGGAGTGAAAAATGCCAACAAAGAAACCGAAGTAGAAGTCAAAGACATTGCCGAATTAATTGCCGAAGCAGCTGATCTGCTCGACACGCCTGCATCATAAACATTCACTCATGCTACTAGAAGGAAAAGTTGCCATCATTACTGGCGCATCACGCGGAATTGGCAAGGCCATAGCGCAAGAATTTGTTAGCCAAGGCGCCAAGGTCGCATTCACCTACCGTTCCTCGGAGGAAAAGGCACGAGAACTTGAATCCGAACTGACGGCAAGCGGAGGCCAAGTGCAGGGATTTAAGTCAGATGCTTCAAAAATGGACGAAGCCGAAAGCCTTGTTTCTGAGGTGGTAAAGGCATTTGGTACAGTAGATATCGTAATTAATAACGCTGGTATCACGAACGACACTCTCCTCATGCGGATGAATGAAGAACAATGGGACCGTGTCATTGAAGTAAACCTCAAGTCATGCTTCGCTCTGACAAAAGCCGTCATGCGCACCATGCTCAAGGCACGCGCGGGTAGCATCATAAATGTGAGCTCGGTCGTGGGTGTACAAGGCAATGCAGGACAAGCCAATTATGCAGCATCAAAGGCAGGAATTCTAGGGTTCACCAAATCCGTAGCCCTCGAATTGGGCTCGCGTAACATCCGATGCAATGCCATTGCTCCCGGTTTCATTGAAACGGAGATGACGGCATCGCTTGACGAAGAAACCGTGCAAGGATGGAGAAACGCCATTCCACTAAGGCGCGGAGGTCAACCCGAGGATGTTGCGCAATTGTGCACCTTCCTTGCGAGTGACATGAGTTCCTACATCACCGGGCAGACCATTTGCGTCGACGGTGGCATGATCACAGCATAAGCCAGCCCTATGGATTTGTCACTGCCGAGTCAATGGATCATAGAGGCTGAGCCGTGGCAATGGTTGGCAGTTGGAGCCCCCGGATTTCTTTCGGCCTGGTGGCTTTACGGCCGATCAGGCGTTCGAATTGCACAAAAATCCACGGGAGGAGGCCTGAATACTGGAGGCAGACTCGTCCTTGGACTTCTGCGCTGGTGTGCCATCACAATCCTTGCATTTTTGCTTCTTGAACCTCTGATTCGCGAAATAGAACTGGAAAAAGAAGCGCCTGTGGCAATCGTGCTTATTGATCAAAGCACCTCTGTATTGGGACGCTCAGGAGGCAATGAAGACCAAACAGACAAAGAACGTGCGAGTGCCTTGGACTCTTGGTTGATGGAGTTTAAAAATGAACTCGATGCCTTCGAACTTACCAGCGAATGGTATGGATTTGATCGCGACCTAGCGCCGTTGGTCATTTCCAATGATGAAGCCATCACTTGGGAAGGCACTCAGACGAACATTTCTGCTTCAGCTTCAGCCCTCAACAATCGAATTGAAAACCGCAATGTTGCCGGCGTAATTCTAGCGACGGATGGCCGCGCAAACCGAGGAGGCAATCCGGAATATGGCACAGACTGGCCTCTTGCGCCAATATTCACTTTGGGCCTTGGCGACACAACGAGCTACAAAGACCGTTGGATTGCCCGCGTCAATCACAATCAAGTAGCTTATTTGAACAACACCTTTCCCGTTGAAGCCGTGGTGCACTCACAAGGCATGAAAGGGCAGCAAGGTCTCGTCCAGGTTTTCAATGGATCTGAACAAATAGCACAGCAAGAGTGGATGTGTGATAGCGATCAAGACGTACAAAAAATTCGCTTTATGCTGCCAGCGACAGCCGTGGGAACCCAGAGATATCGGATCATAGCCAGTGAAGGCCCAAGCGAGTTTGTCGCAGAAAACAACGAACGTACCTTTTATGTGGATGTATTGGAAAGTCGCAGACTCGTGACATGCATCGCAGACGCCCCCCACCCCGACGCAGGTGCCATTGCCATGTCGCTAGACGCATTGGATGCTTATGACGTCGAGATCATCTACCTGAGTCGGCTTGCAGATGCATCAAAAATCCTTCAAGCATTGGATAAATCTGATGTCATCATTGCGCACAATCTGCTAGGCAAGACATGGGGCGGAAAAACATGGCCGGAATGGATGAGTACCAACAATGCCAACGTATGGTGGCTAGCGGCCTCAGAAGAAGCGTATGACTACCTCCGCTCATCCAACGACATGGACGTCAGGCTGTCTGCCTCAAGTGAGCTCCAACAGACCCATCGGAGCCGCCTCAATCCGAGCTACGGATTGATCGACTACAATGAAAAGGAATTGGGCCTTGCGATGGCCACATGGCCACCAATGACGGGTCCCATTGCACCATTGACGTGGTCCCCCGCTTGGACTCCACTGCTTTATAAACAACTGGGATACATAGAAACAACGGAAGTGTTTTGGGCCACACGAAAAATGGTCTCAGGTGCACGCACGGGACTCACCATGGGCGAAGGCTTGTGGAACTGGAGGATGCGCAATTTCATGCAGGAGAATAGCCACAACAACTTTGATCAACTGGTCCAACGCCATGTGCAATACTTAGCGGCCAATGACAAGAAGGAGCGCTTCAACATTCAAACGGAATCGCGTATCGCGAGTGACATGAGTATTTATTTCACGGCCGAGGCATACGACGCAGGATGGACCATGTCCAAGAATGCAGAAATTGACGCGGCATTGACCAATGACGAGGGTGAAAAGTTCCTTAAAACTCTGCGATTTAATGGAGAGCGATACGAACTTGATTTTGGCAAAATGCCTGAAGGGCAATACAAATGGTCAGCCACCTGCGCAGTCGATCAAGAATTATTTCTCAAATCCGGATCCCTTGTCGTTGAAAATACTCAACTCGAACAGACCAGTCAGCCCGCGAATCACAATCTCTTGCAACGTATCTCTTCCGCTAATGGCGGACAGTTCTTGGGCGATTGGAAAACAACTTCACCCCAGCAAGCTGCCTCAGACTTTGTCCAAGCGGGCATTCCCGCGACTATTCTCCACGAACAAGTCACGCTACAGAGTGGCTTGGAGTGGCTGCCACTGCTTCTATTTGCACTCGTCTTGCTGTCCATCGAATGGATTGTGAGAAGGCGAAATATGGGCTACTGACCGCAAGCGCCATTGCCGACAAAAATTGCCAATGGCGCACTTATCATCGTGCTTCTCCTTAATTTGCGCTCATGTCACAACAACCCAACCCAAAGAGTATGCGACGCATACTCATCTTAGCCCTGACCCTAGGACCTATTTTACTAGTAGGCGGTTCTCTTACAGTAACAATCCCATCGGGCCATGCCGGTCTGTTATTCCATACGTTTGGTGAAGGAGTCGATCCCGACGAAACTCCAATGAATTCAGGCTTTCACTTCAAAGCTCCGTGGAACAAAGTGTACGTGTATGAAATCCGTCAAAAAGAGCGTTTAGAGCACCTCGAAGTATTGAGCTCAAACTTGCTCAAAATCGAAATGGATGTGACCGTTTTCTACCAACCCGAAATTAATTCACTCGCACGTTTGGAAATTGAGCGGGGAAAGAACTTCGAGCAAAAAGTAGTCGTACCTGCAATGCGATCTGTAGCACGTGAGGTCATCGCAAAGTATTTGCCAGAAGAGTTCAACACTACACGTCGGGATGAAATACAAACTGAGATTGATGCACGCATGCGTGAAAAGTTGTCTGAGAATTTTCTTCAATTGAATGATGTTCTGATTCGAAACATTCAGCTCCCCCGCAAACTCGAGGAAGCGATTGAACGAAAATTGCAACAAGAGCAAGAATCTTTGGAATATGAGTTCCGTCTAGAGAAAGCGAGCAAGGAAGCCGCACGGATGCGCATCGAAGCTGAGGGAATCCGAGACTACCAAGAAATTGTTTCACGAGGAATCAGCAAAGAATTACTCAAATGGAAAGGCATTGAAGCTACCTCAGCCCTAGCGAATAGCCCCAACTCCAAGGTTGTTGTTATCGGTAACGCGGAAGATGGCCTTCCTTTGATCCTAGGAGGCAACTAATGGAATTCTATTCCTTTGATTGGTCCAGCTGACCAATCAAAGTTTACCGCATAAAAAAACCGCCTCGTGGGGCGGTTTTTTTATTTGCTGATTTCTCAGCAAACGATAGAATCTTACGCTTCTACAAAAAGACCTTTCGCTTTTGATTGAGCAATTGCAGCTTTCAATCCCATTTTATTGATTGTACGCATCGCTGACGTAGAAACACGCAGGGTAACATATGATCCATCTTCTGCATTGAAGAATCGTTTCTTCTGGAGATTAGGATAGAATGTACGCTTGGTGCGACGCTTCGAGTGAGAAACGTTGTTTCCTACCATTACTTTCTTACCAGTCAGTTGACAAATACGGCTCATTTCGATACTTTTTCGGACGGCAAAGAAACGAAAGAAAATCCAGCCATCCAACCGTTTGCCGGAACTTCATCTCAATTATTTTGCCGTTCGAATGATCCAAGCCAATGCCTCACGCACACTCCTCTCAATGTTACGCGCGCGGTTGTTGCCAAGACTCAAGCATTTCGACTCAACGCCTTTCGGTCCTGCCAAGGCAATCCATACAGTACCTACAGGTTTTTCCTTGGTTCCGCCATCAGGCCCTGCAACGCCCGACGTAGCAACCGCATAGTCAGTTCCCATGCGTTCTTTAACGCCCAGTGCCATCTGACAAACCACCGCCTCACTCACCGCTCCATGTTCTAGCAAGACCACAGACGAAACACCAAGCATGGTCTCTTTCACGTGATTGTCATAGGCCACTACCGACCCTTTGAAAACTTTGCTGCTCCCGGGAACAGAAGTAATACTGGCCGCAATAGCACCGCCTGTGCAAGATTCAGCCGTCGACAACGTCAAATGTTGTTTGGCCAAACTATGAACAACGGCAGACCCCAAAGATTCATCCAGCTCAGAGACCACATAATCGCCCGCCATCTTCAAAAAAGCCGCGACTTCCACTTCCACACGATTCTTTGCGGCTTTAGCATCTTCATCCACTGCGCTCAATCGCACACGAACTTGGCCAGGGGCAGGCAAGTAAGCTATGGAGACTCCTCGAGACTCTAGTCTTTCCTCCCATTCCAAAACCAACTCACTCAGATAACTCTCTCCCACCCCTTGAGTCAGTAATGTGCGGTGATAGCGCGTGGGCAATTTCCAGTGACGGTCCACACGAGGAAAAACTTCCTCCAGCATAAGCCCCTTCATCTCGTAAGGAACTCCAGGCATACTTACCACTACTTTTTGGTCCACTTCACGCTCAAACCACATGCCCATGGCAGTGCCTCTAGGATTGATCAATACTTCGCAGGCCTCCGGCAGCATTGCTTGGTGCCGGTTTGCTTCCAGCATGTCAAATCCACGGCCAGAAAACCAATTCGTTATTGTTTCAAGTACGGCATCATTCATCACCAGTTCTGTCCCAAAATACGCCGCCAGTGTTTCTTTGGTGATGTCATCCCGCGTTGGACCAAGTCCGCCTGTAACCAGCACAAAATCCACTCGCGAAAGCGCTTCATCCAGTGCTACCAGGATGGCATCAGCTTCGTCTGAAATTGACGTGATGCGATGCACCCGAATGCCATGCGCAGCAAGTTGTCCTCCCATCCAAGCGGAATTTGTATCCACCGTCTGACCCAACAATAACTCGTCTCCAATCGTGATGATTTCCGCTAACATGCTGCAAAACTAATCGGCACAACTCGCAGACGCATAAAATTGAGTAAAAAAAAAGCCCTTCGCCAAAACGAAGGGCTTTAAAATCCATTTCTTCAAATTACTGAATGGCCAATCGAATAGTCGTTTGGTGATCACCTTGTGCAATGTTTACCAAATAAATTCCTGGGGCCCAGTGGCTTGTTTCCATTCTCTCCACCATCGCCGTTGTTTGTATAGATAGCAAACGCTGACCCGTTGCACTCCAGACATCTACCTGATGAGATCCAGGTCGGTTGATGACCAATTCCACCTGGTCATCAGCTGGGTTCGGATACATAGTAATATCTGCCGGATCAATAGCGGACGCAATGCCAACCCAGTCCTCAAATTCAAGATCAGCGCAGTCGCCTAAATCATCGGTAGGCACACGCAAGTGAACAATATCATTGATGTCAATGGGATCTTCATCTCCACGCACGTGCAATCCGGGTTCAAAGTCACGCTGGTAAATGATTTCGAGTTTTCCATCGACAACGTCCGGTGCAATGGATCCAAATACGGCCTCGTAACCATCAAAATCAATGTCCGGTGTGAGGTCACACGCATCCTCTGTGTTCCACGTTACGCCACCATCCGTGCTGTGAACGACAAATTGGTGCCGGTAATTTTGAGCACCGGTAGAAAAATTCTCCATGATTGCCGAATACGTAATGTACATAGTGCCTGCGGCATCAGTTGCAATCGATGGGAACGCTGCACACCCCACAAAATAAGCGGCGATTTCATCGAAATCCAATGTTCCGCTCTCATCATAGTCGAATGAATAAGCAATGATTTGCGCACTGTCTGCCCCCATGGATTCATTCCAGTAGGCCAAGCCGTTTGTTCCTGGGAAATAGCTTGTCGTACCATCAATGGTATCTGCATCCATGTAATACATCGAACCGAATGAAACATGAACCTGCCCGTAGGTGTCGATGTGCACATCGCCAGCCCCGTCGGCATTGAAAAACTCCTGAAACAAACCGTCCTCGTTATAATCCTCTCCTATTTCTGGCAAGCCCATATCAACTTCGTAAAGGTCCACAGGAAAGTCGACCAAGAGCTGCTTCTCCCAAGTATCTCCATTGTCCTGAGAAACCATGACAAAAGAGTCGCTAAAGTCATTAAAAGATGCAAAA
The DNA here is from genome assembly GCA_002336085.1 of Flavobacteriales bacterium UBA1959. Classification (GTDB taxonomy): domain Bacteria; phylum Bacteroidota; class Bacteroidia; order Flavobacteriales_D; family Sanyastnellaceae; genus UA16. Next base: position 23,966 of record DDEH01000013.1, read on the forward strand.
GCAACGGTATTTCCACGGGCGTGAATAGCATAGGTGTCACCACTAAACCCGAAGAATTGACTGCTGTCAGCTTCTGGAAAAACATGGTCAATTATATCCCATGAGTCTCCACCGTCTTGTGAGCGATAGTAAACCAGTGCGCCGTCTTGCCCCTCGTAAAACCCGCCCCCGTTTGCCTCCGGTGTGGTCACGCAAATGACATGCAAGGAATTTCCGTCTTCACCTCCTGCAGCCATTCGAGGCCACAACTTGCCGACAGCGATGTCACTTGGGATGCTGGCTTCGGTCCAAGCAGAACCTGTCGCTGCATCTCGCCATGCCATGTGCAATGGCGTATCAATGCCCGGATGGCTCACGACCACTTCCCGGCCACTTCCTGTATGCACAATAGAAGGCCATCCTATGCGAGTTGATTCAATTCGCTCATAAGAGATTTCATCCCAAACAGTGCCATTATAAAAGTTATATCCAGTTCCACGATCCTCAAATGGAGTCAACTCCAAACTCATGGTCCACGCCGCAGAGATTGCATCTCCGCCGCCTGCCATGCGGTCATCAATTGCGGCATTGGACTGCAAGTCATACTGCGTGTAGCCAATAACCTGCCGCTCCACAATCAATTCGCGTGACATAATGTGATCAACGTCGAAGCTAGATTCACCTTCTAGCGGTTGCTGAGGACGATCGGAAAAGTCTGCAATGGCCATCGTTGGCATCGGAGCTGCAATGCGCAGTGACGGGGTCATTTGCGGAACACCTTCTAACAGTTGCTGCCCTGTGGTCGCTATTGATTGTGCCATTCCGCTCTGTGCAAGAAGGCCAGCTAGTAAGGCCAGTGTAAAATGCTTCATATGGGTTGATTTTAAGAAAACAAGTACCGAAAAGAACACAAAGAATCCAATTATTACACGCGTCCTTTTTTCACGATGACTTCAATCGGGCGAGCATGGTTTCCCTTCCTACAACATCTTGATTCATTTCCACGCAAATCTCACTGTCTAAGGGAAGGAAAACATCAATGCGCGAACCAAATTTTATGAATCCAACTTCGTCGCCGTGAGTCAGTTGATCACCTTCCTTCAAGTACCAGCAAATGCGACGTGCCACAGCACCTGCAATTTGTCGGAATAGCACTGTACCGTGCTTGCCTTCGATGACATGCGTGGTCCGTTCATTTTCTGTACTGCTCTTCGGGTGCCATGCCACCAAATATTTCCCAGGATGGTGACGAGCCGCAAGCACACGACCAGCCATCGGAGACCATTGGGCATGCACATTAAGCGGACTCATGAAAATACTCACTTGAATACGTTCGTCCTTGAACCATTCTGTCTCCTGCACTTTTTCGATCACCACCACCTTTCCGTCGCTCGGGCAAAGCACATCCTCCAGCCGCTGCGAACCAATGGTACGGGAGGGCATTCGAAAAAAATTAACAATCAATCCAACCATCACCAAGCATCCAAGTGCCAAGGCGTAAAAAGCCCAGGCCGGAAGCCAAGAGTACGCCGCGAAACAAATCGCGCCGGCAAGAACAAGAACAACCGTTAGGGTCGCTGTACCTTCTCTGTGAAACGTCATGGGAAAAGTAAATTCAATTGAAATGTCAAAGGGTGCAAATATAAAATCAAGCCATACACAGGAGCGGCGATTGTAAATCCATCAAACCGATCCAAAATACCGCCATGACCGGGCATAAATGTTCCCGAATCTTTGATACCATTTGTACGTTTCCATGCGCTCTCAAATAAATCACCTGCGGTAGCCAAAACGGCCATGAGAAGCCCCAGCCAAACGGCATTCCAACCGAATAAAAAGCCCGCCGCAATTGCGGCAAAGAAAGCGCCTCCAAAAAATCCTTCCCATGACTTACCCGGTGACACAGTGGGCATCAGTTTGTGCTTACCAAAGGGCTTGCCCACGAAGTAAGCGCCAGAATCATTGGCCCAAATCAAAAACAAGAAACTCAAGACTTGCGCTGGTGCATGAGCACCTGATTTGTTCCAGCCCAATTGGCACATCAAATAAACCCACGCTGCCGCAGCAACGACGAAAACTACACTTATAACTCCATTGTTCGACTTCGTTCCTGCGTGCATCTCTCGCGCACCTTGAATTCCAACAATACACCAAAGTGCCATGTTCGTCCATGGACTTAACATGACCAAAACCACAACGACTGAGCCGAAGATGGCACCCGTAATGCTTCTAGTTTTCGTTTCAGTCATGGTTGGATCAGGTTTCAAAAGAAGAACTCTCCTTTTGACTCAAGGCCTCTAAGGCACGATCTCGGTCTTGGTCTTGTACCAAGAGCTCAACCAAGCCAAATAAATAACTACTATCTCGCTTGTTCAAAACCACCGCTGGGATTTTCAATTGGTCGAGCACAGATCTCCTCAATTCCACGGCCAGCGGAAAGCTGTCACTGTACACCACCGTCCACCCTTCCATTATGCATTGGATTCTGCAGGCGCATCGTCCTCCGAAACTTGTTCATCCTCAGCCAGTGAGTCGGCGTTAGCAGAAGGCTCTTCGGTTACTGGCGATGAGACGGGTTCTGATTTTTTTGGACGTGCTGCGACCGGATCTGGTGCTTTCTTAAATGGACGTTCACCCAAAATTCGTTGGACGTCCTCTCGAAAAATGACTTCATTCTGAAGCAGGGAATCCGCGAGTCCGCTGAGTTTATCAAAGTTGGCCTGAAGGATATCCTTGGCGCGTTGGTATGCGCCCTCGATCAACTTACCAACCTCCTCATCAATGATGCGTGAAGTTTCTTCGCTGTATGGCTTAGTAAACGTTTGATCTCCGCTGCTGTCATAATAACTACGGTTTCCAATCTTGTCGTTCAGCCCGTAAATGCTGACCATAGCATACGCCTGTTTCGTAACCTTTTCAAGGTCACTCAAGGCTCCTGTAGAAATTTTACCAAAAACCAATTCTTCTGCCGCACGCCCTCCGAGGGCAGCGCACATCTCGTCCAGCATTTGCTCTGTGGTCGTGATTTGTCGTTCCTCTGGTAGGTACCAAGCTGCACCCAAAGATTGCCCCCTTGGCACAATACTGACCTTGACAAGCGGCGAAGCAAACTCAACCAACCAACTCACCACCGCATGACCGGCTTCGTGAAAAGCAATGGTTTTTTTCTCGTGCGCAGAAATGATTTTTGTTCTTTTTTCCAGTCCTCCAATAATGCGGTCTACCGCATCCAAGAAGTCCTGATGGATTACCTTATCTCGGTCCTTCCTAGCAGCATACAAAGCCGCTTCATTGCACACATTGGCAATATCTGCTCCGCTGAAGCCAGGCGTTTGACGCGAGAGAAAGTCTACATCAATTGAATCGTCCACCTTGATGGGACCGAGGTGCACTTCAAAGATCGCTAAGCGCTCTGTGAGATCCGGCATGTCCACGTAAATCTGTCGATCAAAGCGACCGGCTCGCATCAACGCTTTGTCCAAAATATCTGCGCGGTTGGTTGCTGCCAAAATAATCACACCACTGTTTGTTCCGAAACCGTCCATTTCAGTCAGCAGTTGATTCAAAGTATTTTCGCGTTCATCGTTGGAACCCATGCTCGCATTTTTGCCGCGTGCGCGACCTATAGCGTCAATTTCATCGATGAAGATGATGGCAGGAGATTTCTCTTTGGCTTGCTTAAACAAATCGCGCACACGCGACGCTCCTACCCCTACAAACATCTCCACGAAGTCTGATCCACTCAATGAAAAGAAGGGCACTTGCGCCTCCCCCGCTACTGCCTTGGCAAGCAAAGTTTTCCCTGTCCCCGGAGGGCCTACTAACAAAGCTCCCTTCGGGATTTTTGCTCCTAGCTTGGTATATTTTTCTGGAGCTTTCAAAAAAGCAACGATTTCTTCGAGTTCCTCTTTTGCTCCATCGAGTCCAGCCACATCTTTAAAATTCACATCCGTTCCCTTGCCCTTCTCAAAAAGCTGCGCTTTGGATTTCCCAATATTGAAAATCTGTCCGCCGCCGCCACCTCCGCCGCCAAGACGACGCATTAAGAGAATCCAAACACCGATCATAAGTCCAAAGAAAATGACGTAGGTGAGCATCTGCTGTCCCCATTCATTGACCGGCTCGTAAACATATTCAATATCCGGATTCTCGGACAGCGCCTTCATGTCGTCGAGATAGGCGTCACCTGCAGGAACATTCAGCCAGTAATCTGACGAGCGGTATACCGACTTCAACAATGATTGCTCGTCATCGCCATCAGACTCTGCCTCTCGAACGGATTCATTGAGCATAAAAGTGGCCCGCTGGCCATCAAAAGTTACGCGCTTCACATCTCGATTTTCAATGCGCTCTTTGAACTCTGCCCATTGAATCTGGCGCCCGTCTTGACCGCTATTGAGCAAAAGCATGCCCAACAACAACACGACAATCACTGCATAAATCCAGTAAAAATTCAGTGAAGGCTTCTCTCCATTCCGATTTCCAGTGCCTTGGTCTTTTTGTTCTTCCATGAGTTAATCAAACTTCGTCAATGGTCTCAATGTTCGCATCGCCCCACAATTCCTCTAAAGCATAAAGTTCCCGCATTTCCTCGTGAAACACATGGACCACAACGTCACTGTAGTCCAGAACGGCCCATTCACCATTTCGCAAACCCTGCTTGCCCCATGGTTTCTCTAAAGCCTTATCCGTTGTAACCCGCTCCACCGACTGGGCAAGCGCCTCCACTTGCGTGCGGCTCGTTCCATGCGCAATCACAAACCACTCAGCAACAGCATGGGGTATGTGACGCAAATCCAAAACTGTGATTCGTTTTCCTTTGACTTCTTGAAGTCCCTCAATGACTGCATTGAGCAGGGGTGGTTCTTGTACCAAGTTAAGCTAGCGTTAGTGGTGGTTTACAAAGGTGAAAGATACAATGCAACATCAATTGAGCGTTTAAAGCTTATGAGAAAACATGCCAACATAGGGCCACGCAAATTGCGCTAGGCCTGTATATTTGGTAAGCGCATCTCAAAATTAATGCCCTTGTGGCAAAACACTAAACGAATTGGACATTCACCGGCATCATTTTGAACGCTGCGAAAGCACGAATAATGAAGCGAATCGCTGGCTAAAGCTCAATGTCAATGGCCGCGTAGCCGTATTTACCGCTGAAGATCAATTCGAAGGCAAGGGTCAACGCGGTTCCCGCTGGGAGCAGGCTCCTGGATTGGATTTGGCTTGGAGCATGGCTATTAAATGGCCCAAGGGTACAGCGGCCATGGCGATGAAGCATGAAAATGCCTGGTTTTTGATCAACAAAGGGGTCACCCTTGCGGCCCTTGCGACCGTTCAGGAGGCGTTAGGCGCAAGCCCCTCGAATCTTTGCATCAAATGGCCCAATGATTTATTTGTTCAGAAACAGGAGATTTGGAAGAAATGTGGCGGGATCCTCATTGAAAATACGTGGCAAGGGCCATCCATAGTTGGAACCGTGATTGGAATAGGCATCAATGCCTTATCCTCGCACCTGACTGGTACGCGTACCTCCTTGGCTGAAGTCACAGGGCAAGGACCTCAGACTGAATTCCAGCCACAATTCCTGGCAAAACAATTGGAAAAGAATGTGCTACATGCCATTCATCAATGGGAGTCATCGATTTCAGATGCAGCT